>JAABSG010000215.1 GCA_011390475.1 Geminicoccaceae bacterium
TTTCTCGCCACTGTCGGCTGGATCTTCGACGGCCGGCCGCTCGGCTTTCTCGTCGCGAGTGGCCCGTTGCTCGAGGGCGGCCGGTTGCTGGAGGAAGGTATCGCGTCGGCGGGCGCGCACGACGAGATCGGTGGCGGGCTCCCTGCTGCGGGGTCGACACTGCTCTGGTCGCTGACGGGCACTCTGGCCGGAGCCCCATTGCTCGGCTGGGCGCTCTGGCGGCAACGTGGAAGGCGGCGGGCCCTGGTCGTTCTCGCGACTCTGCTGCCCACGGCCGGACTTGCCGCTTCGCTCGTCCTCGGGGCGGGCTGGAGCGGGATCGATTTCCTGCATGTGGCGCTTGCCTCGGGCGTGCTCGCGATCGCCCTGACCCGCCGCTTTCTCTCGCCCCAGCTCGTGGTCGGCCTCGCTCTCGTCGGACAGCTGGGCGGCTGGCTCGTTCTGCCGTCGCTCGATGCCGAGCGGGCCGCGACTTGGCGAGCGGCATTCGTTCACGAGTCGGTGGCCGAGCCGTTCGCCGACGAGCAGGCGCTGGCCGCGTTCCTCGCGGACGGCCCCCGGACGTTGCTCGACGATGCCCAGGGCTTTCCCCTGGTGGCCGCCCTGGGTGCCGGCTGGCCCCTGGTGCTGCCGCCGAGTCCCGAGTTTGCCAGCCAATTGATCTTGCCGACGCCGACCATCGCACAAATCGCCGTACCGGCGCCGCACCGGGCATTTGCCGGCCGCGACCGCATCGTCCGCCGGCATCCCGGACTTTGGGCAGCAGGGCTGCCGGGCTACCGGTTGGTCTACGATCACCCGAGCTGGCGCGTCTGGCGGCGGGCGGCGCCCGGCGACCCCGCCACCACCGAGTTGCGTCGGTGTCTCTCCGGGCCAGCCGAGCGGCGGCGCCCATCGCCCGGGCTGCTTGCCGTCGCCTGTCCGCGATGACCCCCTGAGGCCAGCTGCGGCGCCGAAGCGGCGCAGCCGGCTGTGGCGACGAGAGCCGCCGGCCGCTTCGCCTTGGCGGATCACGAGCAATGCCGGGCCACTGAACGAAACGACGCTCCTCGCTCGAGCGGCGCCCCGGCGGTCGGGTCGGCTCACCCGTCGGCTGGGAGTCGCTCGGCGGTCGTTCGATCTGGTGGCGAGGCTTGCCGGCTCCGCTCGAGGTCTCTACCGTTCACTCCAGCAAGGTGAGCGCTGTCAGCCGATGATCGATTCTACCGCCACCGCCGCGCTCGTCGCGGAAAATATCGTAAAGCGCTTCGGCTCGCTCGAGGTGCTCAAGGGCGTTTCGCTGACCGCGACATCCGAGGACGTGATCTCGATCATCGGAGCATCGGGGTCGGGCAAGAGCACATTTTTGCGCTGCATCAACTTTCTCGAAACGCCGGACGGCGGGCGGATCGTCGTCGGCGGCGAGGAGATCCGGATCAAGCAGGGCCGGTCGGGTCCGATAATCGGCGATCAGGCGCAGCTCAGCCGGATTCGCGCCAGACTCGGCATGGTCTTTCAGGGCTTCAATCTCTGGTCGCACATGACCGTCCTGCAGAATGTCATGGAAGGGCCGCTGGTGGTTCTTCGCCAGCCCAGGGCGGAGGTCCACGACCGGGCGATGGATCTGCTGGCCAAGGTCGGCATCGCCGAGAAGCACGACGCCTATCCGGTCGAGCTCTCCGGCGGCCAGCAGCAGCGGGTCGCCATCGCCCGCGCCCTTTGCATGGAGCCGCAGGTCCTGCTCTTCGACGAGCCGACCTCGGCCCTCGATCCGGAACTCGTGGGCGAGGTGTTGCGCGTGATGCGGGATCTCGCGGCCGAGGGGCGGACAATGATCGTCGTCACCCACGAGATGGGCTTCGCCCGGGAGGTCTCGAACCGGGTCATGTTTCTCGCCGACGGTCTCGTTGCCGAGGAGAACAGCCCGGCCGAGTTGTTCGGCAACCCGCAGACCGAACGTTGCCGGCGTTTTCTCGCCAGCGTGCTCTGATTAGTCAAGAACAGGAGGAACCGACCGATGCCGACTCCCCGCTATCTCGCCCTTGCCGCCGGGCTGCTGTTCGCCGGCAGTGCCACCGCCCAGGACTGGAGCACCATCCGGATCGCCACCGAAGGTGCCTATGCGCCGTGGAACTTCACCACGGCAGCAGGTGAGCTGGCCGGCTTCGAACTCGATCTCGCGGCCGATCTCTGCGCGCGGATGGAGGCCGAGTGCGAAATCGTCTCGCAGGCCTGGGACGGCATCATCCCCGCCCTGCAGGCCGGTCGCTACGATGCGATCATGGCCGGCATGTCGATCACCGATGCGCGGCGCGAGGTGATCGACTTTTCGCGCTCCTATGCGACCACCCCCGCGATCTTCGTCGCTCCGAAAGACAGCGCGCTCGCCGCCGCCGAGCTTCCCGAGATCCGGATCGACATGAGCGACGTCACGGATGAGCAGCAGGCGGTGATCGAGCAGTTGCGCGACCTGACCGCCGGCATGATCGTCGGCGTGCAGACGGCGACCATCCACGAGAATTTCCTGCGTGAGTACATGACCGACATCGATATACGCACCTACGACACCCAGGAGAATCTCGATCTCGACTTGCAGGCCGGGCGGATCGACATCGCGCTCGCCGATCAGAGCGGCTGGCAGCCTTTGCTCGAGGGGGCGACCGGCGACGATTTCATGCGTGTCGGCCCCGGCTTCTCCGGCGGGATCTTCGGCGAAGGTGTGGGCGTCGGCATCCGCCAGGAAGATACGGCACTCGTCGAGAAGTTCGATGCGGCGATCCAGGCGGCGCTGGAGGACGGCACGGTCAGTGCCTTGGCGATCGAGTGGTTCGGCTTCGACAGCGCCGCCATTCCATGAGCCGCTGACGCCGGGCGCGGGCCTTGGATTTCTCACTCCTCGCCTGGGGCGATGCCGGCTGGGGTGACCAGATGGCGAGAGGGGCGGTCGTCACCCTCGCCGTCGCGGTCGCGGCTTACGCGCTCGGCATCGTCATCGGCACCGGGCTCGCCGCGATGAGGCTGTCGGCGATCCCGCCGTTGCGCTGGATCGCCGCCATCTACACCACCGTGATCCGCGGCATTCCCGAGCTCCTCGTCATCTACCTCGTCTTCTTCGGCGGCGGGGCCGCTTTGCGGGCCATTGCTGCCGGCATGTTCGGCTACGAAGGCTACATCGACCTGCCGATCTTCCTCACCGGCACGATCTGCATCGGGGCGAGCGCCGGGGCTTATTCGACCGAGGTGATCCGGGGGGCCGTGCAGAGTGTGCCCAAGGGGCAGATCGAGGCCGGGATCGCCGTCGGGATGACCAAGGCGCAGCGGTTCTGGCGGATTCTGGTGCCGCAGGTCGCCCGCTTCGCGCTGCCGGGACTAGGCAATGTCTGGCAGTTCACGCTGAAGGACACGTCGCTGATCTCGGTCATCGGGCTCGTCGAGATCATGCGCCAGGCGGCGATCGCCGCAGGCTCGACGCGTGAGCCGTTCACCTTCTATCTGGTCGCGGCCATCCTCTATCTCGGCCTCACCTCGTTCTCCAATCGCGGCTTCGGCTGGGCCGAAACCTGGGCCAATCGCGGGGTGCGGAGGAGCTGATGGATTTCGCCGCGCTCGTCCGCTACGGTCCCGAACTGGCCTCTGGCCTGCCGCAGACCCTGCTCCTGGTCGGCCAGTCTCTCGCCCTGGGCTTCGTGCTCGCGCTCGTCATCGCGCTCATGCGGCTGAGCGCCAATCCGCTCGTGTCCGGCTTTGCCTACGGCTTCGTCTACGTTTTCCGCAGCACGCCGCTGCTCGTGCAGATCTTCCTGATCTATTACGGCTCCGGCCAATTCCGGCCGTTCCTGCAGGATATCGGCCTCTGGGTCTTCTTTCGCGATGCCTGGTTCTGCGCGGTCTTGGCCCTCACGCTCAATACCGGCGCCTATACGAGCGAGATCATCCGGGGCGGCATCCAGTCGGTGCCCTTCGGTCAGCTCGAGGCCGGTCGCGCCGTCGGCATGTCGCCTTTGCAGCTCTTCCGGCGAATCACCTTTCCGATCGCGATCCGCCAGGCGCTGCCGGCTTACGGCAACGAGATCATCTTGATGGTCAAAGCGAGTTCCCTGGCCTCGACCATCACCATCCTCGAGATCACCGGCATCGCCAAGAAAATCATCGCCGCCACTTTCCAGCCGGTCGAGGTCTTCATCATCGCCGGCGCCTTCTATCTGCTGATGAACTTCGTCGTCACCCAGGCCATCCGCTACGCCGAATACCGGCTGTCGCCGAAAAGCCCGGCCGCCCGGGCGCGGGCCGAGGAGCGCCGGCAGAAGGCTATTCTAGCGCGCTGAGCGGCGTCGAGTGTCAGTCGCCACCATTCGTCGGCTGGGCGAGACCGTCCTCCGGGCGGCGGGCGCGGAGCGCTCGGAGGCCGAGAAGGAGGACGGCGCTCACCGCCACCAGGCCGACGCTCGTCAGTGGGCGGAAGATCAGCCACGCGAGGGCGATGACCGCGAGTGCCCAGGCGAGAGCCAGGGTGACGGCGATCGGGCCCTTCAGCCTGGCCTGGAGGTCGGCCAAGGGTGGCACGCGCCGGGCGATGTGGCCCAAGAGGACCGAGAGTCCGACGAAGACGCCGAGCGTGCCGGCGAAACGAATGGCCCAGGTCCAGAGCGCATTCGAGCGGTAGGCCGCACCGAACAGCTGGCCAGAGGTCCGCAGGCCGGGCTCGGCCATGGCGATGGTGCCGCCATTGGGCGCGGTCCAGGTGCCGAGCACCGAGCCGTCGAGGCCGGCGATCACACTGATCTCGCCTGCAGGCACGGCGCGATGGCGAACGCGGACGTCGCCGATCTCGGGATTGGCCAGTGAGCCCGCCAGGAAAGCCGAGCCTTCGCCGCGAAAGGCCCGCCCCTCGATGAAGACCTCGCGGCCGGGGGCGGCGACAACGCCTTCGTTCGCCGGCAACAGATCGAGGAGTTCGGGGGCCACGCCGTAGGCGCCGAGCGCCACCTCGTCGGGGTAGAAGCGGGCGCTGGCGATCGCCGGCGCCTGGGGGTTGGTGTGCCGCATCCGATCGCGAAAGCGCTCGGAGGGGATGCGCCCCTCGGCCCAGACGGGTTCGTAATTGTCGGTGCGATTGTCGCCCGTGCCCTGACTGAATTCGCGCCATTGATACATCTCGACCACCCGATCGAGCCTGAGGGCGTCGTGGGTCACGGCAAAGAGCGGATCGACCGCCGGCCCGCTCGGCCGGGCGGGGCCGGCGAGGTGAACGAGGCCGGCGGTGCCTTCGGGCGGCACGCGGCCGACGCTGGCACCGACGACCGCGCGTTCGCCCGCGATCAGGGTCGCCGATTGGCTCGCCGAGCGCCATTCGTTCCAGAAGAGCGCCACGCTGCCGGCGAGGACGAGGAGTAGGCCGAAGACGGCGATGGCGGCCTTGCGCTTCGGCTTTTTGGGCCCTGTCTTCGCCTTTGTGGACGGGGTTGTGGACAACCCGGTCGGCGGTTCTGTGGACGAGTCGTTCGGCCGATCGGGCATGGGCACCTCCGCAGGTCATGCCACGAAACTTGCCGGTCCGGCCTCGATCGGGCAAGGGACGGGTGTGATGAGCGAGCGGTCGGGAATCGACGAGGAAACGGCGGCCGGGCGCCTGCATCGGGCGCTTCGGGCTCTCGCCGCCTGCGATCCCGACGTGGCGCGGGCGATCGAGCGGGTCGGCCTGCCAGCGCCACGGTCGCGGGCGCCGGGTTTTGCGACGCTGTTGCGGATCATCACCGCCCAGCAATTGTCGACCAGGGCGGCGGCCGCGATCCAGGGCCGGCTCGAGGCCGCGCTGGCCGACCAGATCGAGCCCGAGGCCTATCTCGCCCTCGACGACACGGTATTGCGGGCCTGTGGACTGAGCGCCAGGAAAATCGTCTTCGGCCGGGCGCTGGCCGAGGCTTTGGCGTCGGGGCGGCTCGATCTGGATGGACTGACCGCCGCATCGGACGAGGCGGTGATCGAAGCACTCACGGCGCTGCCGGGCTTCGGGCGGTGGAGCGCCGAGATTTATCTGTTGTTCGCCCTCGATCGGCTGGACGTGCTGCCGGCGGACGACTTGGCGCTGCAGGTGGGCTTTCAGCGACTGAAGCGACTGGACGAGCGGCCCAAGGCCAAGGCTTTCCGGGCAGCGACCGAAAGTTGGGCGCCCTGGCGTGGCGCGGGGTCCATCCTGCTCTGGCATTTTTATGGCGCGGCGACGTTGGACGAAGGCGGCTAGCGGAGTCTCCGGGTCGCTTTGCTTGTGGCGGATGCCGCCGTCTGCTAGATCATCGAACACGTGTAAAATCCGCCAAATAGCTCGATTTTCGAGCCGCTCACCGCCTTCACATCGCCCAGGAAAACCGACACTTGGCCGCCTCACAGCCCCCTCGGGGATTCGAGATCGTCCCGATCGAGGAGGAGATGAAACGCTCCTACCTCGATTACGCCATGAGCGTGATCGTCAGCCGGGCGCTGCCCGACGTTCGCGATGGCCTCAAGCCGGTGCAACGGCGCATCCTCTATGCGATGCGTGAGGCCGGCTACGATGTCGGGCGGCCGCACAGGAAGTCGGCGCTGATCGTCGGCGACGTGATGGGCAAGTACCATCCGCACGGCGATTCGGCGATCTACGATGCCATGGTGCGGATGGCGCAGCCCTGGTCGATGCGGCTGATGCTGATCGACGGCCAGGGCAATTTCGGCTCGATGGACAACGATCCGCCGGCGGCGATGCGCTACACCGAGGCGCGGCTGGCGCGGCCGGCGGCAGCTCTCCTCGACGATATCGACAAGGACACGGTGGGCTTCCGGCCCAATTACGACGAGAGCATCTACGAGCCGGAAGTCCTGCCGGCGCAGTACCCGAACATATTGGTCAATGGCGCCGGTGGCATCGCCGTCGGCATGGCGACCAACATCCCGCCGCACAATCTGGGCGAGATCATCGACGCCACGGTGG
>JAABSG010000023.1 GCA_011390475.1 Geminicoccaceae bacterium
GTTGGTGGCCGGGCTCATCCTGCTCGTGCAGGTGCCGGCTGGGCTGGTGATGTTGCGTGTCGAGCCCGGGGCCTTGCAGAACGTGCTCTTCAACGTGCACAAAAATGTGGGGCTGGTGATTTTCGCCTTGGCGTTGGTTCGGGTGGGGTGGCGATTCGCCAATCCGGTGCCGGCCTTGCCGGTCGATGTGCCGGGGTGGCAGGAGCGGATCGCGCAGCTGACCCACTTTCTCCTCTATGCGCTGCTTTTCTCGTTGCCGATCAGCGGGTTTTTCTACACGGCGTTCGGCGGGTTTCCGGTGCCCCTCTTGATGGTCTGGGATCTGGGGGCATTGGTGCCGGCGAGCGAGCCGCAGGCGGAGGTCTGGAAGGCGATCCACTTCTGGTCGCAGTGGGCGCTCTACCTCGTGGTAGTGCTCCACGTGGCAGGGGCGTTGCAGCACCATTTCCTCCGCGGCGACGAGGTGCTCCGGCGCATGCTGACCAGTCGCTGACCAGTCGCTGACAATCTTTTTCGACATCTTCGGGAACCCCGGGCGTGCCCGGCTGTTCAGTTGGCGTCACTAGGCAATGAGAGGCGTCAACTATGCACGGAATAATCTATCTGGTCGGACTCGTGGTGGTCGTTTTGGCGGTCCTGTCGCTGCTCGGACTCGGTTGAACAATCGCTCGACTTTTACTCGACGGGGGAATCCTTGATGATGACAAATGAACTGCCGGCGAGCACCGCTCGTCCGGTCGCGGCGGATGTCGCGCCCGACGACCGTGGCTATGTCGACTGGACAGCGATTCTGGCCGGTGCCGCATTGGCCTCTGCTCTGTCGCTCGTGCTGTTGAGCTTCGGCTCGGCGATCGGTCTCGGCATCACCTCACCGTTGCCGGGCGAGGGTGTTTCGTTTTTCTGGTTCGCAATCGCCGCGGGGCTCTGGCTGCTCTGGGTGCAGGTTTCGAGCTTCATGGCGGGCGGCTATCTCGCCGGCCGGCTGCGTCGTCGCGTCGGCGCAGCCACCGAGGACGAGGTGGACATACGCGACGGCAGCCATGGCTTGATGGTCTGGGCGATCGGCACGCTCTTGGGTGCCGTGATGCTGGCCAGCGGCATCATGGGTGCAACCCAGACGGCCGGGCAGGCGGCTGGCGCTGCGGCCGGTGCGGCAGCGTCGACCGTGGCCGAGGAAGGCTCCGATGCCTTCACCGACTATCTCGCCGACACGCTCTTTCGCGGCGGCGAGCAGCCGTCGAATGCGCAGGCAGCACAGCGCACCCGTGAGGAAGTCGGTCGGATCATCGCCCAGAGCGTGGCGAATGGTGAATTGGCCGATGATGATCGCGCCTACATCGTCGAGGTCGTCGCCGCCCGAACCGGCGTCGAGCCGCAAGAGGTGGAGGCACGGGTCGCCGATGCCGAGCAGCTGATCGTGGCCATGCGTGACGAGGCGCTCCAGGCGGCGGACCGGGCTCGGCAGATCGGCGTGCTGGCGGCCTTCCTGGTTGCCGCATCGCTCCTGGTGAGCGCCGCTGGTGCCTATTTCGCTGCCGGTGTCGGCGGCCGGCATCGCGACGAGGGCACCATCATTGCGCGCTGGCGTTCGGCCAGCTGAGCGGTGGCGGCCGCTGCCGCCACCAACCGCATGCCGGTACGGCGTGCCTTTGAACAGAGGGACAGCGTCTCATGCATCTTTTGCTGCTGTGGCTGCTGGGCGTTCCGCTCAGTCTGATCATCATCATCGCACTCCTGTTCTGAGGCGATGATCCCGGGAACTGAAAAAGGCCGGCGCCATCCAGGCGCCGGCCTTTGCTTTTGCGACGACGAACGCGCCGTTCAGCCGCCGTTGATCTTGATCTTCTTGACGTTCTTTTCGGCCGCCTTCGAGCGCGGCACCATCACCTTCAACACACCCTTGTCGAAACTGGCGTTGACCTTGTCGGCGTCGGGCTCGAAGGGGATCACGAAGCGGCGCAAGTAGCTGCCGCGGCTGCGCTCGACCAAGTGGTAGTGTTTCTTTTCGTCCTTGTTTTCCTTCTCTTCCTGGTGCTCGGCCTTGATCGTCAAGATGCCGTCGGCGAGATCGAGCTGGATGTCCTTCTGGTCGATCCCGGGCAATTCCGCGCTTATCTCGAGGCCCTTGTCGGTTTCGGCGACGTCGACCTTCGGGCTCGAGAAGCCGCCCGGCAGCGCCGGCATGCCCCAATCCCGCGAGAAGCTCTCGAACATGCGATCCATCTCGCGCCGCATCATGGCGAAGGGATCTTCCTCGCCGCCGCGCCTCGTCGGGCTCGACGACCGGCCGAACGGCATCAACGACTTCATATCCATGGTCTTTCCTCCGCAACTGATCATGCCGCGCCCGCGCATCCTTCTCGATCGGGACGGACAGGCGTCGACGATCGCGCATACCCGACCATCGCCATTGGCGCCTTGATCTGGATCAGCGCCGACGCGATTTCGCTGCCGTTGCGGGGCGACGGGCAGCGTGCTGTAAATCGTCGCCGATAAATGCGCCCTCTGGACCGCCGGTGCGCTGATGCCGTTCGATCCGACGGGCGCCAAGCCCTTGATCAGCAGGACCTTTTCGGGGGGTTCTGACCCCTCGCGCAGGCGCCGGGCCGCACCGACGACGGCTCGAACGCCACCGAGCCTTTGGCGTGCCATGGCGCTAGGGACCGACGATGTCGAAGGGTCGGGACTAGCCGGCGCGTGGGACACTGCCGGTGCGGCGCTGGGTGGTGGCGCGGGGCGGTGTCGCGGCCCCCGTGCGCATCCCAGATCCGCCGCCGGTGCCACCCATTGCCATCAAGCGGCGGACCCGCTCCTCGGTCGGTGGGTGGGTGCGAAAGAGATTGTCGATCCCGCCTTTGATCAGCGGGTTGATAATGAACAGGTGGGCGCTGGACGGGTTGTTCTCCGCCGTTTGCATGACTCGGCCCTTGGCGAACCGTTCGATTTTCCCGAGCGCCGAGGCGAGCCAGCCCGGATTGCCGCAGATGAGGGCCCCGTCGCGGTCGGCCGAGTATTCCCTGGTCCGCGAGATCGCCATCTGTACGAGGCCGGCCGCCATCGGGGCCAGGATCATTGCCATGATGGCGATCAGGGGATTGGGCCGGTTGTCGCCGCGACCGCCGAAGAAGAGCGCGAATTGGGAGAGAAAGCCGATGGCACCGGCGATGCTGGCGGCCACCGTCATGATCAGCGTGTCACGGTTCTTCACGTGGGCCAATTCATGCGCCATGACACCCGCGATCTCCTCACGGCTGAGCGACCGCAGAAGGCCGGTGGTGGCAGCGACCGCGGCGTTTTCTGGATTGCGACCGGTGGCAAAGGCGTTGGGCTGGTCGGTTTCGATGATGAAGACTTTCGGCATCGGCAGTTCGGCCCGCCGGGCGAGGTCCTCGACCATGCCGTAGAATTCCGGCGCCGAGGCCTTGGTAACGACCTTGGCGTTGTGCATCCGCAAGACCATGTCGCCCGACTTCCAGTAGCTCCAGAAGTTCATGCCGCCGGCGAGCAGGAGGGCGATCAAGAGGCCGCCCTCGCCGCCGAGCGCGAAGCCGATGGTCAAGAAGAGGGCGGTCATGGCGGCGAGCAAAATGCCCGTGCGAACAGCGTTCATCGCGCGCGTTCTCCCCAAGAGGCTCTTTCGAGCTGCCGTTGTCGACGCCAGCGTCGAAGCCAATGCCGAAGAATGAAGATGGGCCGAAGAATGAAGATGGTCCTTGCCGGTTGCGGCGCAAGCGTTGCGGCCGGTGGTGCAGAGATATGGTTGCCGTCGCCGCCCGGCCTTCCCAAATGACATTGTCGTCATCGGTGCAGCGTCAGTTCGCCATGGCAACAGTGGCGCAGTGCCCAGGGTCTCTGGGCCTGCCGGTTGCAGGGGTTGGGGCTTGTGCTTATATGGTCGATTGGTCGAAGCGCCGGGTCTGAGTGACCTTTCGGGCAGCAGTCGATCAGTCGAGCAAAGGCTGGTCGGCGCGCATGTGTCGATCGGGCAGCGGGCAGCAGACCGAGGGCGCTCCCGCTCCGGTACGATCGGGCGGTGGGGAACAACAGTTTTTCGCGGAACACGCGTGGGGTTCGAATGAGCAGAATTATCGGCATTGATCTCGGCACGACCAACAGTTGTGTGGCGGTGATGGAGGGCAAGAATGCCCGGGTCATCGAGAACGAAGAAGGCATGCGCACGACGCCGTCCATGGTGGCGTTCACCGAGGACGGTGAGGTGCTGGTCGGCATGCCGGCCAAGCGCCAGGCGGTGACCAACCCGGAGAACACGCTTTTTGCCGTCAAGCGGCTGATCGGCCGGCGCTTCGAAGATCCGGTGGTCGCCAAAGACAAGGGCATGGTCTCCTACAAGATCGTCAAAGCCGACAACGGCGACGCCTGGGTCGAGACCCGGGGCGAGAAGAAGGCGCCGTCGCAGATCTCGGCCGAGGTCTTGAAGAAGATGAAAGAGACGGCCGAGCGCCATTTGGGCGGCACGGTCGACAAGGCGGTGATCACGGTTCCCGCCTACTTCAACGACAGCCAGCGCCAGGCCACCAAGGACGCCGGCAAGATCGCCGGGCTCGAGGTGCTGCGCATCATCAACGAGCCGACCGCAGCTGCCCTCGCCTACGGCATGGACAAGGGCAAGAATCAGACGATCGCGGTCTACGACCTCGGCGGCGGCACGTTCGACGTCTCGATCCTCGAGATCGGTGACGGTGTCTTCGAGGTGAAGTCGACCAATGGCGATACCTTCCTCGGCGGCGAGGACTTCGACCTTCGGCTGATCGACTACATGGCCGACGAGTTCAAGAAGGAGCAGGGCATCGACCTTCGGGGCGACAAGCTCGCACTCCAGCGCCTCAAGGAGGCGGCCGAGAAGGCCAAGATCGAGCTCTCCTCGACTCAGCAGACCGAGGTCAACCTGCCGTTCATCACGGCCGACCAATCGGGGCCGAAGCACCTGACCATGAAGATCAGTCGGGCCAAGCTCGAGATGCTGGTCGACGATCTGGTGCAGCGGACGATCGAGCCTTGCAAAAAGGCCCTGAAGGACGCGGGGTTGAGCGCTTCCGACATCGACGAGGTCATTCTCGTGGGCGGCATGACCCGCATGCCCAAGGTCGTCGAGACGGTGAAGAACTTCTTCGGCAAGGAGCCGCACAAGGGCGTCAATCCGGACGAGGTGGTGGCGATCGGGGCTGCCATTCAGGCGGCCGTGCTCTCCGGCGACGTCAAGGACGTGCTCCTGCTCGACGTGACACCGCTCTCGCTCGGCATCGAGACCCTGGGTGGTGTCTTCACCCGGATCATCGACCGCAACACGACGATCCCGACCAAGAAGAGCCAGGTCTTCTCGACCGCCGAGGACAATCAGAACGCGGTGACCATCCGCGTGTTCCAGGGCGAGCGCGAATTGGCGGCGCAAAACAAGATGCTCGGCCAGTTCGATCTCGTGGGCATCCCGCCGGCACCCCGCGGCATGCCGCAGGTCGAGGTCACCTTCGACATCGACGCCAACGGTATCGTCAACGTCTCGGCCAAGGACAAGGCGACCAACAAGGAGCAGCAGATCCGCATCCAGGCGTCCGGTGGTCTCTCGGAAGCCGAGATCGAGAAGATGGTCCAGGAGGCGGCCGAGCACGCCGAGGAGGACAAGCAGCGGCGGGCGGTTATCGAGGCGAAGAACCAGGCCGACAGCCTGATCTATTCGACCGAAAAGAACCTCGCCGAGTACGGCAGCCATCTCGACGCCAGCGACAAGAGCGCCATCGAAAGTGCGGTTGCCGAACTGAAGGGCGTGCTCGACAGCGAGGACGCCGAGGCCATAAAGGGCAAGTCCGAAGCTTTGTCGCAGGTCGCGATGAAGCTCGGTGAGGCGATGTACAAGTCGCAGCAGGCCAATGACGGTGGTGATGGCGGCGACAGCGGCGGTAGCGCCGGCGGTGATGCTGGTGGCCGGGGCGAAGACGTCGTCGATGCCGAATTCGAGGAGGTCGACGACGACAAGAAAAAGTCGGCGTGAGCCCTTTCGAGCTATGAATGACGGTGCGGACCGGATCAGCGGTGATCCGGTCCGTTGCCGTTCGTTTGCCGTATTCTTCGATTTGACGTTACTGCACTAGGATCAGCCGCCCATGGCGAAGCGCGATTTCTACGAGACACTCGGGGTCGGCAAGACTGCGGGCGAAGCCGATCTCAAGCGCGCCTACCGCAAGCTCGCGATGGAATGTCATCCGGACCGGAACCCCGGCGATGCCGAGGCCGAAGCGCGTTTCAAGGAGATCAACGAGGCCTACGAGGTCTTGAAGGACCCGCAGAAGCGAGCGGCCTATGACCAGTTCGGACCGCAGGCCTTCGAGCAGGGCATGGGCGGCCGCGGTGCCGGCGGCTTCGACTTCACCAGCTTTGCCGATGTTTTCGACGATCTCTTCGGCGATTTCATGGGTGGCAGCGGTGGTGGACGCCGACGGGGCGGCGCACCACGCGGCAACGATCTCCGCTACAACCTCACGATAAGTCTCGAGGAAGCTTTCGCCGGCAAGAAGGCGCAGGTGCGCGTGCCGACCTCGGTCGCCTGCGACGCCTGCGATGGCACCGGCAGCGAGGGCAAGGCCGATCCGGCGGCCTGTCCGACCTGCCGCGGGGCCGGCCGGGTGCGCTCACAGCAGGGCTTCTTCACCGTGGAACGCACCTGCCCGACCTGCCACGGCAGCGGCCGGGTAGTGACCAATCCCTGCCGCGTCTGCAACGGCAGCGGCCTGACCCACAAGGAAAAGACGCTGGCCATCAACGTCCCGGCCGGGGTCGAGGACGGTACCCGGATCAGGCTCTCGGGCGAGGGCGAGGCGGGCGTGCGGGGTGGCCAATCGGGCGATCTCTACATCTTCGTCACCGTAGCCCCGCACCGCCTGTTCCGCCGCGAAGGTCACAACATCTTCTGCCGCGTGCCGATCCCGATGACCACCGCAGCGCTGGGTGGCGATGTCGAGGTGCCGACGATCGAGGGCAAGCGCGTGCGCCTCGCCGTGCCGGCCGGAACGCAGACCGGCAAGCAGATTCGCCTGCGCAGCAAGGGCATGAGCGAGTTGCACGGGCATGCTCGGGGCGACATGTTCGTCGAGATCATCGTCGAGACCCCGGTCAACCTGACCAAGCGCCAGCAGGAATTGCTGAAGGAATTCGACGGCGCCAGCGAGAAGGCCAACAACCATCATCCGGAATCCGAGGGCTTTTTCGCCAAGGTTCGCGAACTCTGGGACGATTTGACCGATTAGCGGCCGACCAGCCTGGCCGGCGCGTTCGTCAGTTGCAGGTGTCCTCGGGTGTTCGCATCAGGTGATGAACCAGCACCGCACCGAGCCAGTTGCCGTTGTTCTCGGCGCGCTCGATGTCCTCGAGGCGGATTTGGCCGATGGGCCGGCCGTCGGCCATGACCGTGAGACTGGTCGCCACGTCATGGCGTAGGCGACGAGCCGCGATGGCCGCCGGCTCGTTCCACTGTATGGCGCCCGAGTCCGCCTCGTGGCCCGGCGCCTGTGTCGTGTCGCGTCGTTCTGCTGTCGTCCCCCGCATGGCCGATCTCCCCTCTTGGTCGCTTTGTTGCTTTGCTCTGGCTCAACGGATCAACTCCCAGCCCGCTGTTTCGTTCCCGACGCAGGACGTCAGGCTCGCTTCAGTTGCAAGTGTCGCGCGGATCACCAACGAGATCTCGGACCATGACGGCCTCGAGCCAGTTGCCCTGGTTCTCGCAGCGCTCGATGTCGCGGCGGGTGATGCGGCCGATCGGTTGGCCGTCGGCAACGACGTCCAGGCTGTCGACCCCACCGATCCGCATCCGGTGTGCCGCCATACCGGCGGTTTCGTTCCACTGCGCCATGACCTGCGCTACCTCACGCGTCGATTTCAGTGCCGAGACATGTGCTGCTCCAGCCATCAGGCATTCCCTTCCCGCGCCAGTTGATGGGCCAGCCAACGGGTGTTGTGCCGCCCAAAGCCGCTGGTTGATCTTGGAAAGCGGCGCAGCCCGTCGTAGCGGCGGACGATCACGCCGTGCTCGCCCGGGACCGGCAGCAGCTGGACCTTGGGCCGGCGCCCGGTGAGATCGATGAGCAACGTTTCCCCGGCGCCCAGTCGATTACTGGCCGCGACCACCTGCTTGGTGAGTTCGCGCGAATCCACCATGAACTCGGCGATGCTCAGCCGCCCGGTCTCGGCATCCTCGATCGCGTCGAGATCCTCGGTCGCCATGTCGTAGCCGCTGCGCGCCATCAAGGTACCACCGGAACGCGTCAACCGCTCGACCAGATTGGTCATTTGGTCCGGCCGCGTTACCCACTGCACCCGGCATTCCTGCCTGTGCTCCATCGTTGTCTCCCCCCATTTGTAGCGTGAGCGATCATCTGTTCGTTGAAGGAACTGAGAACCTAATTCACGCTGAGGGTGAGTTTACGATAGTCTGCAGATGGCCTCAATGATCCATGTCAAGGGTTGCGGCGATTCCGTCCGAAATTCACCGCATCCGCTCGGCGATATCATGGCGGGTCTGCAGCTCAGCGCTCATCTCGATGATGTCCTTGAAGGGTAGGTGGCGGGTCGAGACGACACCGATGCAGCGCTCGCCGTCGAGTACCGGCAGATAGCGGTAGCTGAACTCGTCCATGGCCCGAATCGCATCGGCAACGGGCGCATCGGCGAGGATGGTGTCCGGGGTTTTGGTCATCACCTCGCCCACCGGCGTGGTCGCTGGGTCGCGGCCGGTGTGGACCACGCGCAGCATCAGATCGCGCTCGGTAAAGATGCCGACGATGGAATCGTCCGCCATGATGACCACGCTACCGCAGCAATGCTCGGCCATCTCGTCCACCGCCCCCTTGACGGTGGTGGTGGGAGTCACCGCGACCAGGCGGTCGCGCTCGATGATTTCGCGCACGGGTCTTGTCGGCATGACGGTAAACCTCCCAAGGGATCAGCTAGATGCTTCGCTGCCGACCGGGTTACCAAAGTTCCGCCGGCGCCGCTATGACAAGGATCAATCCGTGCCCCCGCACCAGCCGGCTAGGTGGCCTCCGCCTCGCGCTCGGCTTCGGCCGACGCGCGTTGTGGCTCGCCATCGGCAAGGTCGAGCTCCAGCTTGGCGATTTTCCGGCAAAGGCGGTGGATGCGGCCGAGAATCTCCATCGTCTCGACGCTGCTGGAATAGACCTTGGTGCGGCGCGGGTCCTGGCTGCCGGCGACCCGCTCGAAGGCGGCGCGGGTGAGCTCGCGAGATGCCGCGTGGATCGCGTGCTTGCCTTCGCGAATGGTCACGGCCTGACCGAGATCGCGGCTGGCGATGAAGTCCGGAAGCGTCTCGACGTCGAGGAGCAAGGCCTCGAGCAGCGCCTGGATGCGCGCTTCGAGCGCTTCGTCCGGCAGTCCCGGCCAGCGCTCGCGTCGGTTGGCCAGTCTGAGCAGGTCGTCGCCGGCGAGATCGGCGATGGCCATCAAGAACTGGCTGGTCTGCAGGATGGATGTCAGTTCGGCCGATTGCCGCTCGCCGAGCCGGGCCCGGCCGATCTCGCCGAGATAGACGATGATCGCGTCATTGAGCGTACGCAGCCGCGGCAGGAGGTCATGGACGGTGGCGAGGTCGCCCGGGTCGCGACGGACCAGCGAGGGTAGCACGCCCTGCACCATGGCTACCGTCTGCTCGGCGACGCGCGTCAGCTCGCGCCGTGCCGCTCCGAGGGCCAGCGACGGCGACTGCTTGAGGCCGGCGTCGAGGTAGCGGGGAACCAAAAGGTCTGAGGTGGCGCCGGTTCGCTCGGGCACGAGGCGCTGGATCGCCCAGGCGATCTGTGTGGTGAAGCCGATGAAGAGCAGGGTATTGACGACGTTGAAGAGGGTGTGGGCGTTGGCGATTTCGCGTGGTAGCGAGCCCGGGGTGAGCCAAGTGGCGAGGTCGGCGAGCTGGCCGATGAACGGAAGCCAGAGGAGAGCGCCCAAGACGTTGAACAAGAGATGCGCCACGAACACGCGCACCGCCTCGCGCGGCTTGCCGATGACCGCGAGCCCGGCGGTCACACAGGTGCCGATGTTCGAGCCCAAGGCGATGGCGATGGCGGATGGCAGGTCGATGATTTCCTGCGACGCCAGAATGATCACCAGACCCAGCGTGGCCGCCGAGGACTGGACGAGGGCGGTGAAGATCGCACCTGCGAGCACGCCCAGGACCGGCCGCTGCATCTCCGCCATGATCTGGATGAAGGGCTCGTAGTCGCGGAGCGGCGCCATCCCCTGGCTCATCACCTCCATGCCGTAGAAGACGAGGCCCATGCCCATGACCGCCCGGCCGGATTCCCTGACCCGGTCCGTCTTGCCGGTCATCGAGGCGAGAAAGCCGCCGGCGACCAAGGGCAGGGCCAAAACGCCGATATTGAAAGCGAGAATCTGGGCGGTGAACGTGCTGCCGATATTGGCGCCCATGACGACGGCGATGCTCTGGGTCATGGTCATCAGCCCGGCGCTGACGAAGCCCACGAGCAGCACGGTGGTGATCGAGGAGGAATTGACGGCGGCCGTGGTCACGGCCCCGGTCACGACACCCAAGAAGCGGTTCTTGGTCAGCCGCTCGAGGATCTGCGCCATCTGCTCGCCGGCCAGGATTTCGAGGGAGCGGGTGAGAAAATTCAGGCCGAGCAGGAATAGGGCGAGCCCGCCGAAAAGGCCGCTCGCCAGGGCAAACAGATCCATCGAGTAACCCTCGTCTCTACCCTGGCGCGTCCAAGGCGGTGCCGGGCAGGCAACTTAGCGACAGATCGGTGACAGTGCCACTGGCTGGCGCGGGGCCACTGAATGTCGAGGGGCTACTGACTGGAGAGGGGCCACTGGCTGGCGCGCGGCTACCACATGCGCTCGGCCAGGGCCTCGCGCGCCTCGAGCTCGGGCTGAGCGAGTGCCAGCTCTGCCACCGGCAGGTCGCGGATCGAGAGAATGCCTAAAATCCGGTCGTTCTCGACCACCGGCAGGTGGCGATAGCCGAACTCGCTCATCTGCCGGATGGCGTCGATGATCGGCGCATCGGCCGCGATGGTGTCCGGATTGGCGGTCATCACCTCGATCAGCGGCGTGTCGAGGTCGCGACCCACCGCCACCAACCGGGCCACGAGATCACGTTCGGTGAAGATACCGATCAGCGTGTCGTCACGGCAGACCAGCACCGCCCCGCAATGGTGCGCTGCCATGCCGATCGCGGCATCACGGGCACTCTCCTCGGGCGACGCCTTGAGCAGCAAGTCGCGGGCGAGGAAGTCACGAACGGGACGATTGGGCATGGCCTAGCCTCCACACGTTCACCAATAGGTTGAATTCTACTCAAAGAGCAAAATTCGAGATTGTGCAAGGTGATTCGCGCGAGAGGTTGGCGTCAGCTGTTGTCGGCGCGCTTGACGATCAGGCAAGGGCAGCGCACCTGTTGGCTCACCTCGGTCGAGACACTGCCGTGCAACAGCCGGCCGAGCGGGCCGAACCCACGGCTGCCGATGACGACGAGATCGGCGCCGTGCCGGCCCACCGCCTCGACCAGAGCCTCGGCGGCATCGCCCTCCAACCCCAGCGGTTTTGCCTTGGTGGCACCTTCGTGCTTGGCCAATGCCACGCCCTGCTCGAGCACCTTGGTCGAGATCGCCGATCGCAACTGCTGCTCCTCGACTTCCGGGCTCGGCTTCAACGACAGCCGGCCGAACGTCGAATTCGGTTCGGGCTCGGACTCCTTCACCAGATGTTCGACCTCCGCCATCCGCCGCAATTGCTCCGGCACTGCCTGATCGCTGACGACATGGGCGACGAACAGCTCGGCATCGTACTTGGCGGCGAGATTGCCCGCGATGCGCGTGGCGTTCCGGCCGTGATCCGAGCCGTCATTGGCAACGAGAATCGTCGTGAACATCGCTCGAGTTCCCCCTTCGCATGACGTTTATCAGACGAAGCATAGCACAGAGCCGGCGGTTTCTCGATTGCGCTGGATCAATCAGGCTGCGGCGGCAGCCCGATGCGGATCGGCCCCGTGGCACCGAGCGGATCGACCGCCCGACCACGCTGCGTCACGACAATCAACCCCTGGCCCCGAAGCCGGCCGGCGGCGGCGCGGACGGCCGGCATCAGGGCGCGCCAGGCGTCGGAGTCTGGATCAGCAGCGGCGAGCCGGCGGGCGGCTTCGGACGGGCAGACAGTCTTGCCGGCACCGCGCGCCCGGACGAGGTCGAGGATGACGGCGGCAATGGTGGCCGGGTCGGGTGGGGCGTCAGTCGGCACTGGCGGCGGCCGGTTCGGGATCGGCGGGGCGCCCGGTCCGCTCGGGGGCGACGCCCGGCGGGCAGAGCCATTGGGTTCGCAGCCAGTCGTGCCGGCTCTCAGGCCAGTGCCGGAGCAGCGCGTCGAGGGTTGGCGGCGGCTCCGCCCAGCGGGTCCAGACGTAAAGCTGCTCGCCGGTCTCGGCATCGAGCGGCAGAATGGTGTCGCCATTCCCGATGACGTGGGCGAGCTGGCTTTGCGTCAGCTTCTGGCCGCCGGTAAAGTCGGCGGAATTGGCGCGTGAAGCTCCAAATCTTGCGCTGGTCCGATTGACAGATTCCAGCTTCGCATAGTGCAGGGACGCCCCATCGAGATGCGCATTCCAGAGGTCTGCCCCATCGAGCCGCGCATTCCAGAGCAACGCTCCGTCGAGCCGCGCTGAAGTTAGGTCCACACGGTCGAGCCGAGCCCCGACGAGGTTGGTCTCATTGAGCATTGAGCCACTGAGGTTCGCCGCATCGAGCCGTGCCTCCCAGAGGTATGCTTGCTCGAGCCACGCCTCATCGAGGTTCGCCCTCTCGAGCCCCGCCTGACTAAGGTCGATGCCGGCGAGCGAAGCGCCCGAAGCTACTGCGCCGCGAAGATCACGGCCGCGGAGGTTCGGGCGCGTCAGTTCGGCGAGATATTGGTGGCGCTGCTCCCGCCATTCGTCGTCAAAGGCTGAGTCGATATCCCGGAACTCTGTTGCGCAATCGTCGATCTTTGGTCGTGCCGCGCACCATGCCGCTCTTGCCGCTTGCTGATACGGTTTCGGGGAAGCCTCGCAAGCGTCTGGTGGCAGCCCGCGGTCGTGACACCAGGCGACTTTGAAGCGTCGTTGGGCGATGTCGCGGCGCACCCACTCTGCCGGTGGTTGGACGATCTCGGTATTCATAAGCTCGATCGGTGCCAGTGATGACCAACGCCACGCACCGATCGTCACCTGTGCTTCGAGTTGAGTGCGGACGAGGCTCACGAGGACGAGAATCAAGGCAAATATTGCGACGCGACCCTCCCATTTGCGCGGCAAGAGTAGTGGCCGGTCGAATTTGCGCTCGTCGGGCTCCTGGAGACCGGTTTTCCCGAGACGCTCCTCGGCTCCGACCCAGCCGCTCAACGTCGCGTAAAGGCGGGCGAAGAGTGCGCCGCCAAGGACGAGGCTAAACCAAGCGTCGTGCGCAGGCATGGAGCGCCACCAAAAGGCGGCCAACAGGAGCGGGGTGGCGAGCCAGATGACGGCGCTGGCGAGCCAATCCATCGGCCGGGGCGTGGTCGGGCGGTCGGGGCGACGGCGGAGCGCCCAATCGACGACGAGCCACGAAAGACGCGGTCGCCGAGCGGGGCGCCGGCGATTTCGGGCGGGGCCTCGGCGAGGGCATCGCAGAGCTTGATGAGGTAGAGGTGGAAACAAGTGTGCAGGATGGCGGCGAGCCAGGCGGCACTCCAGAAGAAGATTGTGGGGACCGCGATGTTGACGATGGGGAGTTGGGTGTTGGCGGTGGGGAGAAGAAGTCGAGGTAGCGGACGCTGGTTAGCGTCAGGCCGAGGAAGGCGATCAGCGCGAACCCGACCGTGCGGGCATTGCCGAGGATCGCCTGGATGCGGTCGACGGCGGTCTTCTCGTCGAGAAAGGTCGGGGCCGGCGGTTCCTCGGCCATGCGCCTCTTGCCTTCGGGTTGCGATCAGGATCAGTATCGCAACCCATTGTCGGCGCCCAGCGCGGCCGTGCCGGACGCGACCGGAGGCAGCTGCCCCGATCGCGCCCGCGTGGCTCACGCCTGGACGGTCTTCTGGGTCTGCTCGCCGAGGCCGTCGATGCCGAGCTTCATCGTCTGACCGGGCTTCAGGTAGACGGGATTCGGCTTCACGCCCATGCCGACGCCGGGGGGGGTGCCGGTGGAGATGATGTCGCCGGGCTGGAGGCTCATGAACTGCGAGAGGTAGCTGACGAGGTGCGGCACTTGGTAGACCATGGTCTTGGTCGAGCCGTCCTGGTAGCGGTGGCCGTCGACCTCGAGCCACATCGCGAGGTTCTGCGGGTCTGGGACCTCGTCCTTGGTGACCAGCCACGGACCCGTGGGGCCGAAGGTGTCGTGGCTCTTGCCCTTGGTCCATTGGCCCGCGCGCTCGGCCTGAAAGGCGCGCTCGGAGACGTCGTTGATCACGCAGTAGCCGGCAACGTGGTCCATCGCGTCCTTCTCGTCGACATACTTGGTGTGCTTGCCGATCACGACGCCCAGCTCGACCTCCCAGTCGGTCTTCTCGGACGTCCTGGGAATTTCGACGTCGTCGTTCGGACCGCAGATGGCCGACGTGCATTTCATGAAGATGACGGGCTCGGGCGGCACGGCGAGGCCGCTTTCGGCGGCATGGTCGGCGTAGTTGAGGCCGATGCAGATGAACTTGCCGACCTGACCGACACAAGCGCCGAGGCGCGGGTTGCCCGAGACGGCGGGCAGGGTCGATGGCTCGAGGCCGGCGAGCTTGGCCAGGCCCTCGGCACCGATGGTCGTGCCGTCGATGTCCTTGATCACGCCCGAGAGGTCGCGGATGGTGCCGGATGCGTCGAGCATACCGGGCTTTTCCTGGCCCTTGGGGCCGTAGCGCAAGAGTTTCATGGGTCTCCCCCCTTTGTTGTCGTTGGTGAACGGGTTCTCAGGCGACGCGCTCGATGCGCGCCCCCAGATTGCCGAGCTTCCGCTCGATCTGCTCGTAGCCGCGATCGAGATGGTAGACGCGGTTGATCTCCGTCTGGCCGTCGGCCGCCAGGGCAGCGAGCACCAGCGAGACCGAGGCCCTGAGGTCGGTCGCCATGACCGGTGCGCCGGTCAGGCGGCCGACGCCGCGGACCAGGGCCGAGCTGCCGTGGACGGTGATGTTGGCGCCCATGCGGGTGAGCTCGGGCGCGTGCATGAAGCGGTTCTCGAAGATCGTCTCGGTGATCATCGAGGCCCCCTCGGCGACGCACATCAAGGCCATGAACTGGGCCTGGAGATCGGTGGCGAAGCCGGGGAAGGGTTGGGTGATGACGTCCACGCCCTTGAGCGGCCCGTTGGCGCGACTGGCGATCATCCCGTCCTCGGTCGGCTCGAGCGCCACGCCGCATTCCGCGAGCTTGGCGATCGCGGCCCCCAGAAGCTCGGTGCGGCAGCTCTGCAGCGTGACCCTGCCGCCGGTGATCGCGGCCGCCATGGCATAGGTGCCGGCCTCGATGCGATCGGGCAGGATGGCATGCCGCGTCCCGCTGAGCCGATCGGCGCCGGTGATGTGCAGCGTGGGCGAGCCCTCGCCCTCGACGCTGGCCCCCATCGCGCGCAGGAGATGGGCGAGATCGACGATCTCGGGCTCGCGCGCCGCCCCGTGGATCTCGGTCGGCCCCTTGGCCAGGGATGCTGCCAGCATCAGGTTCTCGGTGGCCCCGACCGAGGGCGAGCGCAGCCGCACGATCCCGCCCTTCAGCCCGCCCGGCGCCTTGGCGGTGACGTAGCCGTCGGCGAGCTCGATCGTGGCCCCCATGGCCTCGAGCCCGGCCAGATGCAGGTCGATCGGCCGGGTGCCGATGGCACAGCCACCGGGCAGCGACACCCGGGCGATGCCTTCGCGCGCGACCAGCGGCCCGAGCACCAGGACCGAGGCCCGCATCCGCCGGACGAGGTCGTAGGGCGCGGTGGTCGAGAGCACGTTCTCGCAAGTCAGCGTCAGCTTGCCGGGGGCGCCGGGCAGATGCCGCGCCTCGACGCCCAAGACCTGCAGCAGTCGCTGCATCGAGGCGATGTCGGCGAGGTCGGGCACGTTCTCGAGCTCGAGCGGCTCGTCGGTCAAGAGACAGGCGGCCATCAACGGCAGCGCGGCGTTCTTCGCCCCGCTGATCGTGACCAGGCCTTCGAGCGGCACGCCGCCCTCGATCAGAATGCGGTCCATGACAGGTCCAAATAGACAGGGCAGCCGGCCCTGCGGCACCGCTCTTCCTGCCAAGTTAGGGTGATTTGGGCAAGCGCTGCGAAATACCGGGTGGTGTCGAGCGCGACGGTCGGCGAGGGCGGCTCCCGGTGGCGGCTCACGGGAAGCGGACAGCGACCATCGAGCCCAGATCCTCGATCTCGAAGGGCCGGTCCGGGCGGATGATCACCAGCGCCTGGCGCTGGCTGGGTTCGAGGCCCACGGCCCCGTCGATGCGCCGCAGGCTCGGGCTGAAATCGACGCTCTCGACCTGACCACGCATTTGCCCGTCGCGGCCCGGCACGTCGATCAAGGCGAGATCGCCCTGCCCGAGCCCTGTCGCCTTGTCGAACGCGACCTGGGCGCGGACCAGCAGTGGCTGATTGGCGGCGACCAGGAGTGCGATCTCCTCGCCCTGCTCGGCGAATTGGCCCGGATCGACCAGCCAATCGGCATGGAAACAGTCACAGGGGCTTTCGACGCGCAGGAACCGGCCGTCATTGGTCTCGATGCGGGCGACCGGCGTGCCCGGACTCAAGAGGTTCGGCAGGACCAGAGGTGTCATGATCCCGGCTGCGGGCGCCCGCAGCCGGTACATCGGCGTGTGGATGACCGCGGTCTCGGCCTGCACGATGTAGAAGCGCTCATACACGGCTTGCCCGACGAGGGCGATCAGCGCGATGCCGGCCAGCGCCAGGGCGCTGTAGCCGACGATGCGCTTGACCCGGCGTCCCAAAGTCTCCTCCTCGGCATAAGGATTGAAGCCGGCGGTGCGCTCACGGGCGGCCGCCGTATTGTCGCGGCCGGCGATCGCCAGAATGTCGCCGCCGCTGACGATTTCGCCGGAGAGATAGGCATCGACCAGATAGCGAAAAAGCGCGAGCTGACCCTGGCTCAGTCCCAAGAACCGGCAACCGAAGCGGGTATTGTCCTCGAGAATGTAGACCATCTGGCAATCGAGGCGCAGCGTGACGTCGAAATCCTCGAAGGGAAACATGAGCTTGACCGAAAAGCGCTCGCCCGGCTGCCGTGAGGTCATTTCGCTCATGATGCCGAAGCCGCCCATCGACCAGTCGTCGACCGTGAACGCGGTGCCGTCGATCTCGATGCTGATCGGGATCTTCAGCCGGATGTGCTGGCGGTGGACTTCGGCCTCGTGAACGACCTGTGGCTGCATGACGTCTTCCAGGTTCCAGCGATACTAGAGCAGACGGGCGACAGCGGCGGTCACTGTTGCCGCTGACGGGAGAGGGAGCAGGCCGGTGGCAAACGCCACGACGGTCAACAACGCGAGAATGGCCACCGCATAGGTGTAGTTGGAGACGACCGACTGCCACCGTCCGATGCCGTCTTCGAGGCCCGGCACCGGCATGGGCTGGCGTGTCCAGCCTTGCTGATAGGGGTGAAACAGAATCCACGTCTTGACGATCGAGCCGTAGACTTGGCCGTAGAAGATCAGCAAGGGGTAGAGGCCGCCGATGGTGCTGCGCACCGTCAACAGGGCGATGGACTGGATCAACCTCGTCGACATCACCCAGCTGAGATAGGCGTAGAGCATTACGGGCCCGACGACCATCGAGAGGGCTGCGGCCGATAGCGGCAGCAAGAGCGGCGTCCACATCGAGACCCGCTGATCGATCAAACACCACCATGCAAAGAGCCCGATCTGCCGCGGCCCGAGCCCGATTGCCCGGCCACTGGCGCGCAGCATGTTGCCGAACCAGCGGCGCATCTGGTGGGTCGAGGCTTGAAGGAACCGGTCATCGGGCGGCTCCTCGATGGTGATCACTTGCACGTCCGGGACATAGAGCATGGTCTGGCGGCGGCGCAGCAGCCAGAACCAGGTGGACTTGTCGTCGCCGGTCAACAGCGGAATGCGGCCGAGCCGCCAGTGGTCGACGCTGTCGGCGGCGAGGTTCTCGATGAAGGACGGCTCGATCGCAAAGGTCGCGCGAAACATCGACATCCGGCCGGTTAGCGTGAGCAGGCGACCGGAGAGGCCCATCGAGCACATCAGCATTTGCCGCTGCGCGAAGCGCAGCCGATACCATTGTCGCAGCCAGGTGCCGCCATGCACCACCGCATCCTCGTCGGTGGTCAAGGCACCGACCTCCGGCATCGCCCGGAAGAACGGGACGCAGCGCTCGAGCGTGCCGGGTGTCAGGATGGTGTCACCGTCGAGCAGTGTCACCAGGGCGTCGGGTGCCGGACGGCTGCGCGCCACCGCCCGCAGCCCGACCGCGAGGCTGTGCCGCTTGCCGAGCGATGGCGTGCGCACGAGCACGAGGCGAACCCGATCCGGCGGGGCCATCTTGTAGAAGATATGTTTGATGAAGCGCTGGTCGGCCATCTCGACCAGGGCGGCGACCAACGTCACCCGCCCCGGATAGCGGCAGGCCTCTGCAATGGCGGCCTTGAACACGACGGCGGTGATCTCGGCGCGCAGGCGAAAGCTGGTCACGAGGATGTAGAGCTCCGGCGCGCCTGCCGCAGCCTCGGGGATCGTCTCGGCGCCCGTCTCTTGCGCTTCCGGCATGTCCGGCGGCATTTCCGGCGGCATGCCCGCCGCAGCCGCTGCGCTTGCGCGAATGGTCATGGCCGTCACGACGGCATCGGCGCGGCGTCGCAGCCGCGGAAAAAAGCTCCGCTTGTAGTATTGAGCCCGGACGAAATGCACGATCGCCCAGCCGTAGCGCCAAATGCCGATAACGCCGATGACGATGATGAACGGCCGATTCTCGGGATCGAGCAGATCCATCGGGGCGTGCAGCAGAAGTGCTGCCAGGGCGAGGACGTAAAGGCTCAAGAACATCGACTGTGGCAGCACCCTTGGAGTAGAGCCCGGCCCGACAAGAGACGAGCGCAAAGCGGCTTGGCCGTAGCGGTATGGCGTCGCCTGAAGCTGGACCGTTCGCCTGTGAGCGAGCCGAGACTCGGCCGCTATCACCCCAGTAGACGACACATTCGTGAAGATTCGGTTAACCGGCCGGAGCAGGCGATACCCTCATGCGGCAGGTGCTTCAAGGTATCTTCGTCCTGGACGTTTGCCGGCCCGCCGATTTGGGCCGATGGCCGCGGTGCTTTCGCTTCGCCGTCTTGCCCGCTAGAGTCGATCGCGGATAGCGTTGAAACAGGCGAGACGGGCAACGAGACATGCATAGCGGCAGCCGTATCCTGATTGTCGATGACGACGAGGGGTTCCGCAGCGAGCTCGCCGAGCAGCTCGGGCTGCACGAAGGCTGCGAGGTGTTGCAGGCGGCGACCGGCAAGGTCGGGTTCGAGCTCGCCAAGGCCCATCAGCTCGATGCCTTGATTCTCGATGTCGGCCTGCCGGACACCGATGGCCGGGATCTCTGCAAGCTGATCAGAAAGGCCGGCGTCAAGTCGCCGATCATCATGCTTACCGGCCACGACAGCGACGCCGACGCGATCCTGGGCCTCGATAGCGGTGCCAATGACTACGTCACCAAGCCGGTCCGGCTCGGCGTCCTGATGGCGAGGTTGCGCGCCCAGCTCCGCCAGTTCGAGCTCTCCGACGACGCCACGTTCCAGGTCGGCCCCTACGCCTTCAAGCCCGCCGCCAAGATGCTGGTCACCGAGCAGGAGCGCAAAATCCATCTCACCGAGAAGGAGACCGCGATCCTCAAATATCTCTACCGGGTCGGCGATCGCGCGGTCGCCCGCGACACCCTGCTCGACGAGGTCTGGGGCTACAATGCCGGGGTCACCACCCACACCCTGGAGACGCACATCTATCGCCTGCGACAAAAGATCGAGCCGGTCGCCGGCGACAACACTCTCCTGGTGACCGAGCCCGGCGGCTACCGGCTCGTTCGCTAGCCTGCCGACCTGCCTCAGCCACGCATCGCCCGCAGCGCATCCTCGAGGATCACCGCAGCCGCATAATGATCGAGCGGGGCGCCGGGCTTCGGCCGGGCGAGCCTGCCGTCTTCGATGGCCTGTCGCACCGCTTCGCTGGTCAGTCGCTCATCCTGCAGGAGCACCGGCAGGCTCACGGCTTCGGCCAGATGCCGCGCCCAGCCGCGCATGGTCCGCGCCGCTGGCCCTTCGCTGCCGTCCATGTTCAACGGCAGGCCGATGACGAGGGCCGCGACCCGGCGCTCGGCGCAGAGTGCCGCTAGCCGAGCGACGTCGGCTGCCATGCCCTTGCGCTCGAGGGTATGGAGCGGGCGGACGACGACCCGTCCGGCATCCGTGCCGGCAAGGCCGATCCGCCGCCGGCTGAGATCGAGGGCGAGCAGCGAGCCCTCTCGCGGCAAGCCGGCAACGAACGCCGCGATGGCGGTCCTGCCCGCGTCACCGGCAATCGTGCCGTCGGCCAGCGACGGGCGTGTCTCGTTCAGGGCTCGAGCCTGCCGGAAAAGAGGACCGGGCCAGTGGGCGCCGTCGCCGTGGCGGCGTCGAGCGGTTCCAGCGAGATCACGAGTTCGATGCCGCCCTCCTCGAGGTCCGCGGCCGCCAGTTCGTCCGGTAGGGTAATCCCATTGGTGGTGGCGGGATCGAGGTCGGCGAGCCGCAAGAGGCTGCGACCGACCTCCGTTCCGGGCTCGATGTCGGGATCGCCGCTCGCCGCCGGCGCTGCCGCCTCGACCGCCGCGCCCATTGCTTTGTCGGTGATCAGCCAGAGCGCCAAGACGCCCGGTCGGCCGCCGCTGTCGGCTCGGGTGAACGGCGGCAGGGAGCGCACGCGCAGCGTCTGGCCCTCGAGATCGACCCGCCAGACCCGACCCTCCCCAGCGGCGCGCAAGATCGCGAGCCGGGTGGGCTCGCCCGACGGCACGGCGGCACCGGCCTCGACGAGGCTGGCCGCGTTGGACGCGAGGGGGTTGAGCGGACCACCCTGCAAGGCCACGGCGCCAATCAAGGCGGCGGCCAGCGCGAACGCCAGGAACGACGTCACGCCGGTGACCCGCCAGAACCGCAGCTGCCGCTCGATCCGCCGATCGTAGGCGTTGGGCATCGGATCGCGGCCGCGTGGCTGGGTCGCAACGCCGGGTTTGATATGCCGGTCCAGTCGCTTCAGCCCGAGGGCAATGTCGAGCTTCTGCCAGAGTTCCGCCGGCGGCTCGACCGGCGCCGCCGAGATAGCACCGGCACGTGTGCCCTCGGGCATCGACGGCAGATGTCGTCCGAGCATGCCCCGCAGCCAGGTCGTCGGTTCCATCGCCGCGGTATCGAACTGCTCGGCCTCGGCAAAAACGGCGAGATAGGTCTGCACCAACGCCTGCTCGGCTTGACCGCGGCCGTCCGTCGCCGCGATGGCCAGGCCGTAGAGCATCGGTGCGGTGAGCTTGAACAGGGCCTCGAGCGCCGGGCGTTCATCCCGCGCACAGGCGTCGATCAATGACGCCAGCTCGTCGGCATGTCCGACCGGCGGTGGGTTGCGCTGCTCTATCGTTTCGCTCGGCGTCATCGCTGGACAAGCCACTCCCATTTACGCAAACAGACGTCGTAGTCGGCCGTGCGGGCAAAGCTGCTGCCCCGGTCCCGCCACCCGAGCAAGCCGCGCCCCGCTGCGGCGAGGCCTGCTCAACCAATTGGACAGATCGCATATGTCGCTCGACAAGGCTACCGTGAGAAAGATCAGTGAGCTGGCACGGATCGACGTGCCCGACGCGGATCTCGAGCCCTTGGCTCGGGAGCTCTCCGCCATCCTCGGCTGGATCGAGCAACTCGGCGAGGTCGATACGGACGATGTGGCGCCGATTCGGTCGGTGATGCCGATCACCCACCCCTGGCGCGACGATGTGGTCGACGACGGCGATCAGCAGGCGGCCATCACGAAGAACGCGCCTTCGGCGCATGACGGCTATTTCGTCGTGCCCAAGGTGGTCGAGTGATGGCGACGCTCACCGAGCTGGGCCTCGCCGAGGCCAAGCGCCGCATCGCGTCCCGCGAGATTTCGGCCGTCGAGCTGACGCAGGCGCATCTCGACGCCATGGAACGGGCACAGCACCTCAATGCCTTCATCACCGAGACGCCGGACCTGGCCCTCGAGATGGCCGAGGCCGCAGATGCAAGGCTCGCCAAGGGCGAGGCCGGGCTGCTCGAAGGCCTGCCGATCGCGATCAAGGATCTCTTCTGCACCGAGGGTGTGGCCACGACCGCGGGCTCGCATATCCTAAGCGGATTCGTGCCGCCCTACGAATCGACCGTGACCCGCAACTTGTGGGCCCAGGGTGCCGTCTCGCTCGGCAAGACCAATCTCGACGAGTTCGCCATGGGCTCGTCCAACATGACCTCCTATCACGGGCCCGTCCGCAATCCCTGGACCCGGCCAGAGGACAACGCAGCCCTGGTCCCGGGCGGCAGCTCGGGCGGCTCGGCAGCGGCCGTGGCAGCCCGGATCGCCTTGGCCGCCACCGGGACCGATACCGGTGGCTCGATCCGCCAGCCGGCGGCGTTCTGCGGCATCACCGGGATCAAGCCGACCTATGGCCGCTGCTCGCGGTTCGGCATCGTCGCCTTCGCGAGCTCGCTCGATCAGGCCGGCGCCTTCGGCCGCAACGTCGCGGACACGGCTCTCCTGCTGCAGGCGATGGCGGGCTACGACCCCAAGGACAGCACCTCGGCCGATCTGCCCGTACCCGACTGGACCGGTAGCCTCTCGGGCAAGGTGAAGGGGCTGAGGATCGGCATCCCGGCCGAATACCGGGTCGAAGGCATGCCCGAGGCGATCGAGAAGCTTTGGCAGCAGGGGGCTGATTGGCTGAAGGCCGAGGGGGCCGAGATCGTCGAAATCAACCTGCCGCACACCAAGTACGCCTTGCCGACCTACTACATCATCGCGCCGGCCGAGGCCTCCTCCAACCTCGCCCGCTACGACGGCATGCGCTACGGGCTCCGGGTCGAGGGCGAGAACCTGGCCGAAACCTACATGAGGACGCGGGCCGCCGGCTTCGGGGCAGAGGTCAAGCGCCGCATCATGATCGGCACCTACGTGCTCTCCGCCGGCTACTACGATGCCTACTATCTCAAGGCGCAGAAGGTGCGGCGGCGAATCGTCGACGACTTCGAGCAGGCGTTCCAGAAGGTCGACGCCATCCTGACCCCCACGGCCCCCTCGGCCGCCTTCCGCGTCGGCGAGAAGATGGACGACCCGGTGGCAATGTACCTCAACGACGTTTTCACCGTCCCCTCGAGCCTCGCCGGCTTGCCGGGCATCTCCGTCCCGGCCGGCCTCTCGGCGGAAGGTCTACCCCTGGGTCTCCAGGTGATCGGCAAGGCCTGGGACGAGCAGACGGTGCTGGATGCCGGCCTGGCGCTCGAGCGGGCGGCGGGGTTCCGGATCGCTCCCTACGGCCTCGGCTGACCGAGAGGCGTCTTCAGGCCCGCGATCTCCAGCACCAGCTTGCGGCGGACGGCCTCGACGAGGTCGTCGCGGTGGCGGACGGCCATGACGAAGGCCAAAGGGCCGCCGATCAGGGCGTCGGCGAAATACCGGTCGAGAGTGACGATGTCGCCCGTGGCCCGCGGGCTGGTGCGGAGCATGATGGCGAGGCCGTTGATGGTGATGCCCTCGGCCAGAACGTCGGCGCGGGCATCGGCGAGTGGGCGGCCGGCGTTGTTGGGCTCGTCGCCGGCGATGTCGATGATCCGCCGCAGACCGCTATAGCCGTTCTCGGCGAACATCTGACGGGCGCGGTCGAGGGCGCCCGAGATCGAGGTGCGGATACCGTCGAGCGGCGGGGCGGCATCGATCATTCGGGCTGCGGCCTCGGCGCTGGCGTCGTCATCGACGACGGTCCAGGGCAGGATGACGCGCTGCATGTAGGGATCGGACCACTCGAAATAGGTGATGGCGATGCGGCCGTGGAAGCCGGCGCGGATAGCGCGCAGCACGTCCGGATGGCGGAGCGCCTCGCTATGGCCGCGCCGCTGCAGGTAGCGCTCGCCCATATCCATGGAGCTGGAAATGTCGCCCGCGAGCACGAGTTCGACGTCCACCTCGATTTGGGCGAGCTCGACCTGAGCTCCGGCCGTCCCGGCGAGCGCAGAAAAAAGGACGGCGAGGAAGGCGACGATTCGCATGGGCGACGGCATGGCCTCGTCCCGGTCGTTGCGTCTTGGCAGTGAGACTGTGGCGCCGGTTGCGGGCGGTCAATCGAAAGGCGACGGAAGCAGCCTGCCAAGCCGGATATGGCCAGAACCCACTTCGGCGGCTAGACAAGAAGCCGAGCCGCAGCCTTGGGAACGAACGAGCATGACCTACACCATCGACGGCAACACCGGTACCTGGGAGATCGTTTGCGGGCTCGAGGTGCATGCCCAGGTGACCTCGAACGCCAAGCTCTTCTCGGGCGCCTCGACGGCGTACGGTGCCGCCCCCAACACCCAGGTGAGCCCGGTCGATGCCGGGATGCCGGGGATGCTGCCGGTCCTGAACGGCGCTTGTGTCGAGCAGGCGGTGAGGACCGGGCTAGGGCTCGAGGCGGAAATCAAGACGGTCTCGATCTTCGAGCGGAAGAACTATTTCTACCCGGACCTGCCCTCGGGCTACCAGATCAGCCAGTACGAGCACCCGATCGTCGGCCGTGGCCAGCTCTTGATCGATTTTCTCGATGGCACGACCAAGCCCATCGGCATCACCCGCCTTCATCTCGAGATGGATGCCGGCAAGTCGATGCACGACCAGCGCGAAGGCGAGACGCTGATCGACCTCAACCGGTCCGGCGTGGCACTGATGGAAATCGTCTCCGAGCCGGACATCCGCTCGCCCGAGGAGGCGGTGCTCTACATGCGCAAGCTGCGCTCGATCCTCCGCTATCTCGGCACCTGCGACGGCAACATGGAGGAGGGCTCGCTCCGCTGCGACGCCAACGTCTCGGTGCGCAAGGTCGGCGACACGGCGCTCGGCACCCGCTGCGAGATCAAGAACGTCAACTCCATGCGCTTCGTCGCGCGGGCCATCGAGTACGAGGCCAAGCGGCAGGTCGAGCTGCTCGAGAGCGGGCACAAAGTCGTCCAGGAGACCCGCCTGTTCGATGCGCAAAAGGGCGAGACCCGCTCGATGCGCGGCAAGGAGGAGGCGCACGACTACCGCTACTTCCCCGACCCCGACCTCTTGCCGGTGGTCCTCCCGGACGACTTCGTCGAGCGCTTGAAGGCGACGCTGCCGGAGTTGCCGGACAAGAAGAAGGCGCGCTTCATGGCCGAGTACGGTCTCTCGGCCTATGACGCGGGCGTGC
>JAABSG010000216.1 GCA_011390475.1 Geminicoccaceae bacterium
CAGCCGGTCGAAGCCGTCGCTGACCGCATCGAGTAGGCGGTTGAAGCGCGAAACGAGCTCGTCGCGGTAGTGCTGCTGGTGCTCGGGGCGGGCGGGGCCATGGTGGATCGCCGGCCGCCTCGAGCTGGCGTCGCCGCAACTGGCGGACAGGTTTATCGGCTGGTGTACGGCCTCGCCTTTTCGGCGTCCGGGAGCCCTGCCAGCCTTTGGCCGAGTAGGGCCTCTGGACGCTTGCCGGGCTCGACCTCGACCGCTCCCACGACCACCGTCTTGCCGGCAGCCCCATGCCCGGGCTTGCCGGACGGGGCATTGCAGGCCTGTGTCTCGTCGACCTCGCCCCGCTGCTGCACGGGCTCCCGATGCTGCCCGATGCCCACATGGCCTTCGGGGCGCGGCGGAACTCGTGCAGCCGGAGTCCCAGCAACGCTGGAACCGCCGAAGCCCCGGTGTCGCCCTGGCGCGACGTGACCGGGTAGCCGGTGAAAAACAATTCGTTGGCCCGGTCTTGCTCTGCCGATCGAGCGGCCCGGGCCTTGCGGCGAGCTCGCCCCGTCGAATTATCATATTATACGATCTATTCTTGCGGTCGCCCGACTGCCCGCGTAGTTTTCCCGCCTTGGCCCACTCGGTCGGCACGGCAAAAGGGCCCTGCACGCACAAGGCCTGCACGCACAAGGGAGGAAAAGAGAATGCGCAAGCTCGCGATCTTGGGCGGCACCGCCGTCATCGCGCTCACCATGGGCAGCACCGGCGCCATGGCCCAGGAGCGCTACACCTATACGATGCACTCGACGCCCACCAACGTCTTCTGGCAGGCCGTCAAGCGCGGCATGGACGATGCCTGCGCGCTCATCGACGCCGATTGCCAGCTGATTTTCCTCCAGCAGGACGGCAATTTCCAGGAACAGCTCAACAATCTGGAGGCGGCGATCGCCCAAGCGCCGGATGGGCTGATCAATACCTTCGCCGGCGGTAATATCTTCGACGAGGCACTGGCGCGGGCGGACGAGGCCGGCATCCCGGTCATCGCGTCCAACGTCGACCACCCGGACGGTGCCTATCGGCTGGCTTATGTCGGCCAGGACCTCGAGGTTGCCGGCTACGAGTTGGCCCAGGCGCAGAGCGAGAACTTTCCGGCCGAAGGGCCCATCCATGTGCTGATCGGCGTCAACGGCCCGGGTCAGGTCTGGTCCGAGCAGCGTGCCGCCGGCATCCAGCGCTACATGGAGGACTATATCGCGGCCAACCCGGATCGTGACATAACCGTCGAGCGGATCGATGCCGGGCTCGACCTCTCGGCCGTGGGCTCGCGGGTCGCGGCCTATGTCCAGTCACAAGAGACGACGGCCTATTTCGACACGGGCTACTGGATGGCCGGGGCGGCCGTCTCCTTGCGTGATCTCGGCAAAGAGGCAGGCGATGTGCTGCTCGCCGGCTTCGATCTCGTGCCGGTGGTGATGGAGGAGATGCAGAACGACTTCATCCAGGTGACGGTCGACCAGCAGCCGTATCTGCAAGGTTTCTACCCGATCATGCAGCTGCATTTGCTCAACAACTACGCCTTCCCGCCATTCACCATCGATACCGGCAAGGCGATGATCTATCCCGAGGACATCGACGCTCTGCTGGAGCTCTCGGCGCAAGGCATCCGCTGATCCCTGCTCGCCTCTGAACCCGGGTCGCCCAAGGGCGGCCCGGACGCCTCTTGCTGGACGGATCGATGCAGCGGATCCTCAAGACCCTTCTCTCGCGGCCCGAGATCACCGCCATCATCATGCTGGGCCTGGTGATCATCGGGTTCACGCTCTATGCGCCGCAGTTCGCGACCTACGCCAATAGCCGCGTGATGCTGTTCGCCCTGCCGGAGCTCGGGATCATCGTGCTCGGCGTCGGCATTTTGATGATTGCCGGTGAGTTCGACCTTTCCGTGGGCTCGGTTTTCGCCCTGGTGCCCATGGTCATCGTGGTTGCCGTCGGCCGCTGGGGCTTCGATCCCTATAGCGCCATGGCCTTGGGCTTTCTCGCCGCCCTCGCCGTCGGCTACGTCAATGGCTGGATCACGCTCACCTTCAACATCCCGAGCTTCGTCACCACGCTCGGCATGCTCTTCATGGCGCGCTCACTCGCGACCGTGCTCTCCGGCGGCTTCCCGCCGCCCTTCCCGAGCGAGTTGCCCATCGCCGTCTTCGTCGCCGATCTCGGCCTCTTTCGCAGCTCGATGCTCTGGTTCGTCGGCTTCGCGCTGATCCTCGGCATCACGCTGCACTATTCCAATCTCGGCAACTGGATCTTCGCCACGGGCGGCCAGCAACAGGCCGCCGCCGACATGGGCATCGACACGCGGCGGGTGAAGATGGCCTGCTTCATGCTCTGTAGCTTCCTGGCGGGCTTTGCCGGCATGATCACCACGTTTCGCCTGCGGTCGGCCTTGCCGTCGCTGGGCGAGGGGCTGGAGCTGCAGGCGATCGCCGCGGCGGTGATCGGTGGCACGGCCTTGACCGGCGGCATCGGCTCCTTGATCGGCTTCATCGTCGGCACCGGGCTCATCCGGGTGATCGACAACGGCCTGGTCATGGCCCGGGTGGATGCGAACTGGTTTCGCTTCGCCATCGGCGCCTTGACCATCGTCGCGGTCATCTTGAACATCTGGGTGCGCAATCGCGCCCGGCGCATGCACTAGGGGCCCAGGAGGGCGCTTCATGGCTGAAATCCTCCGCGAGCACGTCTTGCCCAAGGACCGCTTCGTCCAGCCGGGCCCGAACGCGCTGATCCGCTGCGTCGGCCTGGAGAAGTGGTACGGCGGTGTTCACGCGCTCGTCAGTGTCGACTTCCACGCCGAAAGCGGTGAGATCGTGGGACTCGTCGGCGACAACGGTGCCGGCAAGTCGACCCTGATCAAGGTGCTCTCCGGTGCTCATCCGCCCGACGCCGGCAAGATCTACATCGACGGTGACGAGGTCCAGCTCAGGACGCCCAAGGAGGCGATGGCTCGCGGTATCGAGACCATCTACCAGTACACGGCCATGGTCCCGGCGATGTCGATCGCGCGCAACATGTTCATCGGCCGCGAGCCCTTGTCTCGTTTCAAGATCGGCCCGTTCGGCCTCATGGACCGGCGCACGATGGTCGACCACGCGACCCGCTCCTTGAGCAATATCGACCTCACCGAACGCTCGCCCGACACCCCGGTCGAAGAGCTTTCCGGCGGCCAGCGCCAGTCGGTCGCCATCGCGCGGGCGATGTACTTCAAGTCGAAGCTCCTGATCCTCGACGAGCCGACCAACCATCTCTCGGTCAAGGAGACCAACAAGGTCCTCGACTACGTCTTGTCGTTGAAGGAGCAGGGCATCGGCTCGATCTTCATCAGCCACAACATGCACCACATCTTCCCGATCGCGGACCGGATCGTGGCGATGGCCAGGGGCGAGAAGATCGCGGACATCATGAAGAGCGATACCTCGATCGACGAGCTGACCGAGCTGATCGTCTGACGAGGGCAGGAGAGGCGACCTATGGAACACAAAGGCAGAACGGCACTGGTGACCGGCGCCACCGGTGGCCTCGGGGTGGCCGAGAGCCTGGCTTTGGCCAAGGCGGGGGCCGACGTTTTGATGCTCGACATCAAGGGCGGCGATGTGGTGAGCGAGCTCGCGGCCGAGGTGCCGTCCGGCGCCGGCCGGCTCCGCTTCGTCGCCTGCGACCTCGCCGACCCGGCAGCCGCCAAGGCGCTCGTGCAAGAGCTCGAGCAGGAGGCCGGTGGGATCGACATCCTGGTCAACAACGCCGCCATCAACCCGATGAAGCCGATCGACGGCTACGATCTCGCCGAATGGCAGAAGACTCAGGACGTCAACGCGACTTCGGCCGTAGCCCTGGCCCAGGCGGTCGTGCCGTCGATGAAGAAGAAGGGTTGGGGCCAGATCGTGCAGATCTGCTCGGTCACCTTGAACGGCGGCTGGACCGACTTCACCGCCTACGTCTCGTCCAAGGGCACGCTCCTGGCCTTCACCCGGTCGCTGGCTCGCGAGCTCGGCCAGTTCAACATCCGGGTGAATGCCGTGAGCCCCGGCGCCATCCCGACGCCTTTGGAAAGAGAAGTCTGGGCCGACCAGCTCGAGACTTACGAGAAGTACCTCCTCGACCACCAGGCGCTGAAATACCGGGGCAGCCCAGAGGACATCGCCGAGGCCATCTTGTTCCTGGTCTCCGACCGGGCCCGCTTCATCACCGGCCAGAACATCGTGGTCGACGGCGGCTGGTGGATGACCTGAGCGGACGTCGATGACCGATCCCGCCGGTGTCACGACGTCCGACGACCTCTGTCGCACCTACCCGACCCGTGGCGTCCACGGCCGGCTGGTCGAGGTGATCGGCCAGCGCATCGTCGGCGACGCGCTGGCGCCGGGCACCGACCTGCCGCGTGAGGTCGAGCTGATGGACGAGTTCCAGGCCTCGCGCACCGCCGTGCGCGAAGCGATCAAGGTGCTGGCTGCCAAGGGCCTGGTCGAATCGCGGCAGAAGCGCGGCATGCGGGTCCGTGCCCAGGACGAGTGGAACCTGCTCGATCCCGACGTGCTCGCCTGGTATGCGGCGTCGAGCCCGGCGCCCGAGCTCGTTGGGCAAATGGTCGAGCTGCGGCGGATGATCGAGCCCGCCGCCGCCCGTCTCGCCGCCGGGCGCCGCAGCGAGGGCGAACTCGCCGCGATGCAGGCCGCCTTCGCCTCGATGCAGGCCGGGCTCGACGACTTCACCGCCTATTACCGGGCCGATCTCGCCTTCCACCGCGCTCTCTTTCGCGCCTCGGGCAACCCCTTCATCGATCGCCTGGGCGCGATCGTCGCGGTGATTCTCGAGGTCAGCTTTCGCCTGCAGCGCCGCTCGCTGATCCCGGCCTCGGCGGGCTTGGCCCTGCACGCCCCCGTGCTCGAAGCCATCCGCGCCCGCGATCCGGAGCGGGCCGAAGCGGCCATGCTCGCCATCATCGATGCCGCGGCGCTCGAGCTCCAGACCGCCGCCGAGCGGGGCTCGGGGTGACTTCTCGCGATCAGCGACGGAGCGGCTGCTGCCGGCGGGCGAACCTCGTCGCCGCTGCTTTCTCGTTCAGGATCGCGAGGACCGCCGACGTGTCCACGAGCACGATCAAGGGGTCGGATCGCTCTTCTCGTCATGGAGAAAGCCGTGGTTGGCGATGCGCCGCCCGCGCCGTTCTCGGTGCACGATGTCCGGCATCTCGTGAAGCTCGCGCCAGGAGCCGGCGCCTTCGGCCTCGCGCTCCAGCGCTTGCGTTCGCGCGCCCGGCGGACGACGTCCGTCACCGTGCAATGCTTGCGCTCGGCGAGATCTCGCGCCGGCTCGGCCACTTTGTCGTCCTCGATGTGGAGCGGCAGCCGCACCTTCGGATATCCTGAAGCATTCGACATACATACCCGACGCTGAACACGACCAAGCACCAGGGAGCCTCGAGCAATGGCCGAGCATATCCGCATCACCAGGATCCGCCCGACCACCGTCACTGTCCCACTCGAAGCCCCGCTCCGCCATGCCAATGGCTGTCACTGGGGCCGCTTCGTGCGGACGATCGTCGAGGTCGACACGGATGCCGGCATCACCGGTCTCGGCGAGATGGGCGGTGGCGGCGAGAGTGCCGAGGCTGCTTTTCGGGGCCTAGAGCGCTACCTCGTCGGCCACGATGTCTTTCAGCTCGAAGCACTTCGCTTCCTGATCGCCAACCCCACGGCCAGCCTCTACAACAACCGCACGCAGTATCTGGCCGCGATCGAGTTCGCCTGCCTCGACATCATCGGCAAGGCTTTGGGTCAGCCCGTCTTCAATCTCTTGGGCGGCAAGCTGCGCGATGCCGTCCCCTTCGCGTCCTATCTCTTCTTCCGCTACCCGACCGACGCGACCAGGGCAGGGGAGGTGCGTACCGCCGACCAACTCGTGGCCCATGCCCTGGCCTTGAAGGCCGAGCACGGCTTTACCAGCCACAAGCTCAAGGGCGGCGTCTTTGCGCCCGACTACGAGTTGGCTTGTTATCGTGCTCTCGCCGCGGCCCTTCCCGGCGACAGCTTCCGCTACGATCCCAATGCCGCCTTGCCACTCGAGGATGCGATCCGCTTCGGCCGGGCCATCGAGGATCTGAAGAACGACTACTACGAGGACCCCGTCTGGGGCGTGAACGGGTTGCGCCAGGTCCGCGCGGCGGTGCGCATGCCGACCGCCACCAACACCGTCGTCGTCGATTTCGAGCAATTGGCCGCCAACATTCGCGACCCCGCGGTCGACGTCATCCTGCTCGACACCACTTTTTGGGGCGGCATTCGCCCCTGCCTCGAGGCCGCCGCCGTCTGTCGGACCATGCAGACCGGCATCGCTGTGCACAGCTCGGGCGAGCTCGGCATCCAGCTGGCCACCATGCTGCATTTGGGGGCGGTGCTGCCCAACCTCACCTTTGCCGGCGACGCCCACTACCACCACCTCGGCGACGACGTGATCGAGGGTGGCAAGCGGCAGTATCGCAACGGCGCCATGCTGGTCCCCGAAGGACCGGGCCTCGGCGTCACCCTCGACCCCGACCGCGTCGCCCGTTATGCCGAACTCTACCAGAAGCTCGGCGGCTACCCGTACGACCGCGATCCGCTCCGCCCCGACTGGTACCCGCTGGTCCCCAACACGCGCTGGGCCGACCCGAGCGACGACCGCATTCCCGACCTCGATCCCTGATCGGAGCCCCCTGACCAACGATCCGGGATTACGCATGTCTGCATCTCGGGTTGGGTCGCTGGAATCGGGGCGCCGCAGCGGGGGTGCTGCTGCGGGGCTGGCGGGCGTGCGCGCCGGGCGTGCATGTCTGCATCTCCGG
>JAABSG010000217.1 GCA_011390475.1 Geminicoccaceae bacterium
ATTGGCGCCTCCTGGCCGGTCAGCGGGTCGCATTGCCCTGGCTCCTTGCCGGCGGGCTCGACGAGGCCAATCTGGAGGATGCGGTCAGGCTCACCGGTGCCTCGGCCGTCGACGTCTCGTCCAGGCTCGAGACGGCGCCCGGAATCAAGGACCCGGCCCGGATTGCCCGGTTGCTCGACCGGGCACACGACATGGCATCATCAAGCGTTTGAACGAGGACTTCATGGCAACGGCCATCACAGCGACCACTCGCATGGCAACCGGGCGCCCGAACAGCTTTCGGGCGGGCCCCGACGAGGACGGGCATTTCGGCATTTATGGTGGCCGGTTCGTCGCCGAGACGCTGATGCCCAATATTCTGGCGCTCGAGGAAGCCTGGCTCGCCGCCAAGCAGGACCCGAGCTTTCAAGCCGAGCTCGACAGCTGGTTCAAGGATTATGTCGGGCGGCCCTCGCCACTCTATCTGGCGCAGCGGCTGACCGACCACCTCGGCGGTGCCAAGGTCTATTTCAAGCGCGACGAGCTCAACCACACCGGTGCGCACAAGATCAACAATTGCGTGGGCCAAATTCTGCTCGCGACCCGCATGGGCAAGAAGCGGATCATCGCCGAGACTGGCGCCGGCCAGCACGGCGTGGCGACGGCGACGGTGGCCGCCCGCTTCGGGCTGGAATGCATCATCTACATGGGCGAGCGCGATATCGAGCGGCAGGCGCCCAACGTGTTCCGGATGCGCCTGTTGGGTGCGAAGGTGGTGCCCGTGACCTCGGGCTCGAAGACCTTGAAGGACGCGATGAACGAGGCGCTCCGGGACTGGGTCACCAATGTCGACGACACCTTCTACATCATCGGCTCGGTGGCGGGCCCGCACCCCTACCCTGCCCTGGTCCGTGATTTCCAGAGCATCATCGGCACCGAGGCCCGGGCCCAGATCCAGGAGAAGGAGGGGCGACTGCCCGATCTCTTGGTTGCGGCCGTGGGCGGCGGGTCGAACGCCATGGGGCTCTTCCACCCCTTCCTCGACGATCCCGAGGTCAGGATCGTCGCGGTCGAGGCTGCCGGCGACGGCATCGAGACCGGTCGGCACGCGGCGGCGATGACCGCGGGCGAGCCCGGCGTGCTGCACGGCATGCGCAGCTACCTCATGCAGGACGATGACGGGCAAATCGTCGAGCCGCACTCGATCTCGGCCGGGCTCGACTACCCGGGCATCGGGCCCGAGCATTCCTGGCTCAAGGACATGGGCCGGATCGAGATCGCCACGGCCACCGACCAGGACGCGCTCGACGCGTTCGCGCTCTGCGCCAAGCTCGAGGGCATCCTGCCGGCGCTCGAGCCGAGCCACGCGCTGGCCGAGGTGACGCGGCAGGCGCCGCAGCTGGCAAAGGACCAGATCATCATCATGAATCTCTGCGGCCGGGGCGACAAGGATATCGGCACCGTGGCGCAGCATATGGGTGTAACGCTTTGACCACCTTCATCTTTTTGGGACTGAACCGGTGACCGCGTCGCGCCTCGACCGGCGTTTCGCCGAGCTTCGCGACGAAGGCCGGGCCGGGCTCGTCACCTTCGTCTGCGGCGGTGATCCCGATGCGGACACCTTCCAGGCGATCCTCGACGGCCTGCCGGAGGCGGGTGCCGACGTCATCGAGGTCGGCATGCCGTTCTCCGATCCGATGGCCGACGGCCCCTCGATCCAGGCGGGCAATCTCAGGGCGCTGGCGGCCGGGATGACCCTGAAGCGATTGCTCGGCCACATCGCGCGCTTTCGCGAAATGAACAGCGAGACCCCGCTCGTGCTGATGGGCTACTTCAACCCGATCCACAAGTTCGGCCCGGAACGGTTTCTGGAGGCTGCCATCGCGGCTGGCGTCGACGGCCTGATCGTGGTCGACCTGCCGCCCGAGGAGGATGCCGAACTCTGCCTGCCGGCCATGGCCCGGGGGCTGAACTTCATCCGCCTCGCCACGCCGACCACCGACGACAAGCGGCTGCCCAAGGTGCTCGGCAACACGTCGGGCTTCATCTACTACGTCTCGATCACCGGCATCACCGGCGCCGCTGCACCGGTTGCCGACATGGTGGGGGCCGCCGTCGCGCGCTTACGGCGGCATACCGACCTGCCGGTCGCGGTCGGCTTCGGGATCCGCGAGCCGGCGCAGGCGGCCGGGATCGCGCGGCTGGCGGATGCGGCCGTGGTCGGCTCGGCCCTGGTCGACGAGGTCGCCCGACATGTCGCGGAGGGCGACACGAGCGGCCTGCCCGAGGCGCTGCACGCCAAGGTCCGGAGCCTCGCCCAAGCGGTGCGCGGCGCCCGCGCCGCATGACCGGGAGCGATCGCCGATGAACTGGCTCACCAGCTACGTCCGCCCCCGCTTTCAGGCCCTGGTGCGGTCCACCGGCAAGACCGAGGTGCCGGAGAACCTCTGGCATCAATGCCCGTCCTGCGAGCGGATGATCTTCCACCGCGACCTCGAGGGCAACCAGCGCGTCTGCCCGCATTGCAGCCACCACATGCGGGTCGGCCCGGACTACCGCTTCGCCAGCCTCTTCGACGAGGGCAGCTGGACGCGGATCGAGCTGCCCAAGGCACCGGTCGATCCGCTGAAGTTCAGGGATTCCAAGCGATACACCGACCGTCTCAAGGAAGCCCAGGCGAAGACCAAGACCCAGGATGCGCTCGAGGCGGCGCACGGCCGCGTCGGCGACCTGCCGGCGGTGATCGCGGTGATGAACTTCGACTTCATGGCGGGCTCGATGGGCGCCGGCCTGGGCGAGGCCTTCGTCACCGCGGCCAGGCTGGCCGTGCTGCAAGAGGCGGCCTTCATCGTCGTGACCTCATCCGGTGGTGCCAGGATGCAGGAGGGCACCGTCTCGCTGATGCAGATGGCGCGCACGACGATCGCGGTGGAGGAGGTCAAGGAGGCCGGGCTGCCCTATATCGTCATCCTCACCGATCCCACGACCGGCGGGGTGACCGCCTCCTTCGCGATGCTGGGTGACATCCATATCGCCGAGCCCGGGGCGGTGATCGGCTTCGCCGGCGCACGGGTGATCGAGCAGACCATCCGAGAGACCCTGCCCGAGGGCTTCCAGAAAGCCGAATACCTGCTCGAGCACGGGATGGTCGACATGGTGGTGCATCGCTTCGAGCTCAAGGAAACCCTGGCCCGGGTGCTCGGCCTGTTGCGCGAGCCCTTGCGCGGCGCCGAGCCGGCAGCGACCACCGAGCCTGCGGCCGATGACTTCTCTGTGCCGACAGAGGCCATGGCCGATGCCACCGACGATTGACGCCCGCACTCTGCCGTTCGGCCCGATACCCTCACTTGCAGGCATGAAGAGACCCAGGTGACCCAGTTCGGCAGCGACCTCATCCTCGCCCGGCTGCAGACGCTCCACCCCAAGAGCATCGACCTCTCGCTCGGCCGACTCCAGCGGCTGCTCGAGCGGCTCGGCCATCCGGAACGCCGGGTGCCGCCGGTGGTGCATATCGCCGGCACCAACGGCAAGGGCTCGACGCTCGCCATGCTGGACGCGATGCTCACATCGTCCGGGCAGCGCGTGCACCGTTATATCTCGCCCCATCTCGTCCACTTCAACGAGCGCATCCTCCTCTACGGCACGCCAATCGGCGAGGCCTTTCTGGCCGAGGTTCTCGACGTCTGCGAACAGGCGAACCAGGGTGATCCCATCACCTTCTTCGAGATCACCACCGCTGCGGCCTTCTTGGCCTTCGCCCGCACCCCGGCCGACTGGCTGCTGCTGGAGACCGGGCTCGGCGGCAGGCTCGATGCGACCAACGTCGTCGACCGCCCGGCCCTCACGCTGATCAGCCCGGTCTCGATGGACCACGAAAGCTATCTCGGCAGCACGCTCGAGGCCATCGCCGGCGAAAAGGCCGGCATCATCAAGCCGGGAGTGCCGGTACTGGTCGGCCCGCAAGCGCCCGAAGCCCTCGCCGTGCTGCGCGCCAAGGCCCTGAGCGTCGCCGCCCCGCTCCGGGCCTGCGGCCACGAATGGTCGATCGCCGAGGCGCCGGCGGGCTTCGCCCTGGTGACGGAAGCACGTCGGCTCGACCTGCCGCGCCCGGGCTTGCGGGGGGCCCATCAAATCCAGAACGCGGCCCTGGCCGCCTTTGCCGGGCTGACCCTCGGGCTCGATCCGGCGGCCATCTCGAGAGGAATCGAGAGCGCCCAATGGGCCGCCCGGTTGCAGCGCCTGCCGCTCGAGGCCTTCGCGGTGGCGGCATCGGCGCCACTGGAGATCTGGCTCGATGGCGGGCACAACCCGGCCGCTGGCCAGGCCTTGGCGTCGAGCCTGCCGGATATCGCCGGGGACCGCCCGGTCGATCTCGTGGTCGGCATGCTGGAGACCAAGGACACGGCCCAGTTTTTGGCACCGATGCGCGGTCTCGTTCGCCGGGTCTATGCGGTGCCGGTACCGAACGAACCGCTCGGCCGGACACCCGCGACCATCGTCGACGCGGCGCGGGCACTCGACATCGACGCCTCGACGGCCGAGAGCACCGACGCGGCAATCGGTGCGATCGCCGAGGAAGCCGGCGGCCCGAGCCTCGCCTTGATCTGCGGCTCCCTTTACCTCGCGGGCCACGTCCTTCGACGCCTCGGCTGATTTTTGCACGGTCGGCCCCCGGGATAGGCGTGCTGTTAAGTGGATCTTCAGACTTCGCCATTAGAGTTCGGGCTCACGCGCGGCCGAGACCACCGAGCCGCGTGTGGTCGCCCCGCCGTTTTACGGCGTTGAACTGTCGAGGAGCAGCGATGCTTGGCGAAGACGAGACGATCGGCCAGTTGCGGGCCGAACTGCAGGAGCTCAGCGACAAGATCCAGCGGACCATGCGCGAGGTGGCGACCATCCGCCATCCGATGATGGAGAACGACCGGGTCCAGTCGGCGGTGGACGAACTCGGCGCCATCGTCGCTGCGACCGAGTTCGCCACCGAGCAGATCCTGACGGCCGCCGAGACGATCGAAAGCAGCTTCGAGAGTGCAAAAGCCGACGGCAGCGAGCCGCGCACGACCGACCGGGAAGCGGCGATCGAAGCCGTCACCAGCATCTACGAGGCCTGCAATTTCCAGGACATCACCGGCCAGCGCATCACCCGCGTGATGACCCTGCTACGCGATGTCGACGAACGGTTGATCGCGATCATCGATCATGTCGGCCGCGACCGCTTCATCGCCGAGTCGCAGCCGCCCGACGAGAAGCCCACCTGCGCCGACCGGGCTCTGCTCAACGGCCCCGTCACGGCCGGCGGCGGCCTGCAGCAATCGTCGATCGATTCGCTCTTCGCTTGAGATCCGCAGGCCGGCCCGGCGCACGCCCCGCGCTGTACAGGCGGGCAGGCCCGACCGTTCGAGAACGGCCGGGCCTGCCCGAGCCATGGCGCCGAAGCCAGGCGCCGACGGCTACTGGGGCGGCTACTTGCGCACCTTGCGGATCTCACCGCTCTCGATCTTCTGCCAGTATTGGACGATCTCGTCCTTGACCACGGGCATGAGGAGATAGAGGCCGATGATGTTGGGAATCGCCATCATGAAGATCATCGAATCCGAGAAGTCGATGACCGGGCCCAGGCTCATGGACGAGCCGATGACCACACAGGCGCAGAAGAAGAGCTTGAACACCACCTCCTTGCCGGTGCCCTCGCCCACCAGATAGGTCCAGGATTTGAGCCCGTAATAGGACCAGGTGAGCATGGTCGAGAAGGCGAAGAGGATGACCGCGACCGCGAGCACATTGGGAAACCAGCTGAACGCGGTGGCATAGGCCGCCGAGGTCAGCGCCACGCCGGTGAGATCGGAGGCGAGCTGGCCGCTGATGATGATCACCAGTGCCGTCATCGTGCAGATGACGACCGTGTCGATGAAGGGCTCCAGCAGCGCCACATACCCTTCGGTGATCGGCTCTTTGGTCCGGACGGCCGAGTGCGCGATGGCAGCCGAGCCGATCCCCGCCTCGTTCGAGAAAGCGGCACGTCTGAAGCCCTGGATCAGCGCGCCCAAAGCGCCGCCGGCAACGCCCTCGCCGGTGAACGCGCCGCTGATGATCTCGCCGAAGGCCCAGCCGATCTGGTCGTAATTGGCGATGATGATCAAGAGCCCGGCGAAGAGATAGATGCCGGCCATCAACGGCACGACCTTCTCGGTCACCCGGGCTATCGACTTGATGCCACCGATGATCACGATGCCGACGACCGAGGCCAAGACGAGGCCGAAGAGCCAGCCTTTGTCGGCGAAGAAGCTGCCGCTGCCACCGGTGACGTCGACGAACTGTTGAAAGGCCTGGTTGGCCTGGAACATGTTGCCGCCGCCGACGGCACCACCGATGCAGCAAATCGCGAAAACCACGGCGAGAAAGCGGCCGAGCCCGGGCCGGCCCATCTCGGCGAGTCCCTTGGAGAGGTAGTACATCGGGCCGCCCGAGACGGTGCCGTCCGGGTATTCGTTGCGGTATTTGACGCCGAGCGTGCACTCGGTGAACTTCGCGGCCATGCCGAGCAGGCCGGCGATGATCATCCAGAACGTGGCCCCGGCGCCACCGATCGAGACGGCAACGGCCACCCCGGCGATATTGCCGAGCCCGACCGTGCCCGAGAGCGCCGTGGCCAAAGCCTGGAAATGCGAGACCTCGCCGGCATCCTTCGGATCGGCGTAGTCACCTTTGACCAGCGAGATCGAATGGCCGAACTTGCGGAATTGGACGAAGCCGAAATAGAGCGAGAGCACCGTGGCACCGACGACCAGCCACCCCACGATCAAGGGGAAGGCCGCACCGTTGATCGGGATGGCGTAGAAGACGATGCCGGCGACCAGATTCGAGGCCGGG
>JAABSG010000218.1 GCA_011390475.1 Geminicoccaceae bacterium
GAGAACGCGGCGCACGCGCTGGTGACCATCGAGGCCGTGCCGCCCGCCGACTTCGCCGCCGCCGACGAGCGGCTCTTGCAGCTGGCCAAGTCGCTCCTCGCCCGCCTGCCCTTTCGCCGGCTCGATGCGCTGCTGGTCGAGGAGATCGGCAAGGAGATCAGCGGGTCGGGCATGGACTACGCGGTGACCGGCCGGACCGACCTTCGGGGCATCGCCAATCCCGACCACATCCTGGTGAGCAAGCTCGCCGTCCTGCGCCTCACCCGAGCGACCCACGGCAACGCCATCGGCATCGGCCTCGCCGACTACATGCCGCTGGAGACGGCGAACGCGATGGATCTGAAGAGCATGTACGAGAACGCGATCACGGCCGCCATCGGCGAGAAAGCCCGCATCCCGATTGTGCTGCCCACCGAGCGCGAGACCATCCAGGCCCTGGTGATGACGAGCTGGGCAAAGGAGCCCGAAACGATCCGCTACTGCCAGATCAAGAACACGCTGGATCTAGACGAGGTGCTGGTCTCGACGGCGCTGCTTCGGGAACTCGACCAGGATACGCCATCGCTGGCACTCGACTTCGATGCGGCGGGGCGGCTCTCGACGTTGGTTCGAAGGTAACAAAAGTACGGGGAGGCAGTGCCTACCCGCGCACCACCGTTACTTGGCGAAGGAGCTGGGCGACCCGAGCTGCCGCCACCGCAAAAGAGACCGGTGGGGCCGGTGGGGAGGTTTGCCTCCCCACCATTCCTTCACTTTCCGGCAGCTACCAGGAGGGGTTAGACCTCTCCGGAAAAGCGCTTGCTTGTAATGGGGTAGGTCGAGCAAGCGGTCTTTCGATCCGCTTCGGATAGCTTTTAGCCGTCGTCTGCGTCTAGCCGGCCGCGGAGGTTCCCGCTTCGGCCTTCCTTCTTCGCCATTCGCTGACCAGGGGCCAGACGAGGAGGATGATGGCGATGGCGAGGAAGGTGGCGGCGACGGGGCGGGTGAAGATCGGGGTGATCGAGCCGCCGGTCATCATCAGGCCGGTGCGGAGCTTCGATTCCATCAAGGGGGCGAGGACGAAGCCGATGACGAAGGGGCCCAACGGGTAGCGAGCGCGCTCGAGGAGAAAGCCGATGACGCCGAAGATCAGCATCACCCAGACATCGAACATGACGTTGTCGAGGCCGAAGGCGCCGATCACGCAGCAGACGATGATCACCGGCAGCATGAAGGTTCTCGGGATGTAGGCGAGCTTGGCGACCCAATTCACCGAGCCGGTCATGACCGCGAGCATGACGAGATTGCCGATCAGGCAGGCCGCGATCATCGCGTAGACGATGTCCGGATTGGTGATGAAGAGGGTGGGGCCGGGCTGGATCGAGTGGATCATCAGGGCGCCGATCAGGATGGCGTCGATCACCGAGCCCGGAATGCCCATGGCGATCAAGGGGATGAGCGCACCGCCGACCGTCGCGTTGTTGGCGGTCTCGGAGGCGACGATGCCCTCCTCCGAGCCCTTGCCGAACTGCTCCGGGGTCTTCGAGACGTTCTTGGCCGTCGTATAGGCGATGACCGAGCCGATCGAAGCACCCACGCCAGGGAGAATGCCGACGAGCGTGCCGATCAGGCCCGAACGAAGCATGTTGCCGCCGTGGCGGACCCAGTCGCCCGCCTTGATCATGATGGAACTCTTGGTCGATTCGACGCGCTCGATCTTGCGGCCGATATCGAGGACGTCGGCGATGATCTGGCTGACGGCGAAGACGCCGATCAGAACCGGCAGGAGCTTGAGCCCACTGTTCATGTGGTAGGTGTCGAAGGTCAGGCGCGGCATGCCCGAGGACGGATCGACGCCCGGCATCGAGACCAGCATGCCCAAGAGCCCGGCGATCAGCCCCTTGATCAGACTGCCCTGGCTGACCGACGCGATCAGCACCATGGCCATGAGGATCAGGGTGAAATACTCGAACGGCCCGAAGCGGGTGGCCCAGATCGACAGGGGCTTGGCGAGCAGCAGGAGGAACCACCAGGAGATGATGCCGCCGGCGAAGGAGGCCGCGATGCCGAGGCCGAGCGCCCGGCCGGGCTTGCCGGCGCGGGCCATCGGGTAGCCGTCGAAGGTGGTCATGACGTTGGACGGGGTGCCCGGCATGCGGAGCAGGGTGGCGGTGATCAGCCCGCCGGTGATCGAGCCCACATACATGCCGATCAGCAGCACGATCGCGTCGGTCGCCGGCATGTAATAGGTGAGCGGCAGGGTGAGCGCGATGAGCATGGCGCCGGAGAGGCCGGGGATCGCCCCCACCGAGATGCCGAGGATGGTGCCCAGTGCCACGTAGAAGAAGCCCATGGGCGTGAAGACGATGGCGAGCCCGCCAACGAGCCCGGTGAGAACACCTTCCATCCTCTAGAGCCTCTGCATGTTCAAAAGACCGGCCATGTTCAAAGCCTCTCGAGGATCAAAGTCCGGGCAGATCGACGACGAAGACGCGGGTGAAGAGGTACTGAAAGCCGAAGCCGACCGCAGCGGCGATGCCGATGACCCAGATCAGCCGCTTGCGGTCGAAGCGGGTGAGAAAGCCGATGGTGGCGACCAGATAGAGCGTCGTCAGGATGGCGAAGGTGGTGAGCCGATAGTGCATCGCCGCCACGAAGAGCAGGGTGAAGGCGACGACGATCGCGGCATCGAGGTAGCGGTCCGCCGAGGGCGTGGCGATCGGCCGGCGATCGATGCAGGCGCGCACGATGATCCAGAGTGCCAGCAGCAGCACCATTCCCGCCACGGCCTGTGGCACCGGTGCCGAGCCCAGCGGCTCGAAGCGGCCGGGCGGGATGTCCTTGGTGCCGAAGAGCGCCAGGGACGCGATCAGGATCAGCATGAGGGCCACGCCGATCTCGACGCGCGGGTCGATCCGCTCGTTCACGTCCTCATCCCCTCGGCTGGACGGCGCGGGCCCGACGCAAAGCCGGGCCCGCTGTCGTTGCTACTGCTGGGCTACTGCTGGGCTACTGCTGGGCTATTGCTGGCCCGCTTGCTTGGCCACGGGCTCGATCCGCTCCCAGGTTTCGTCGAGACTGGCCGCGAGCGCGTCGCCGGCGAGGAAGATCGGGTTGAACGTGCGCTCTTCGTAGAAGGTCTGCACGGCCTCGGTTTGCGCTGCGGCCTCGAGGGCTGCGGCAAAGCCCTCGATCGCTTCGGCCGGGGTGCCTTTCGGCGCGAACCACCAGCTGTCGACGCAGAATTCGACGTCGCGGCCGAGCTCGTTCATCGTCGGCAGGTCGGGCAGCTTGGGGTTCCGCTCGGGGCCGGTATAGGCGAGCGGCTTGATCTGCGCTTCCGGGTTGTCGCTGCCGTCGGGCAGTTTGGTGAAGTTGATCACTTCGGCGGCCGAGAGGACCGAGGCGTTGATCTGGGCGCCGGTGAGGGCGGTGAAATTGGCCGTGCCGCCACCGATCTGGACGAAGCGGAACTCGGCGTCGGGCTCGCTGTTCTGCAGCATGATCCCGGCCATGTGGTTGATGGCCCCGAGATTGGCCCCGAACAGCAGCGAGTCGGGCTCTGCGGCGGCGGCGGCCAGGAGGTCGTCCACCGTATCGAAGCCGCTGTCCTTCCTGACGACGGGGGTGAGGCAGAACTGGCCCGTGGTGGCGACGGGCTCGAAGTCGCGATAGCCGAAATCGAGCATGCCGCCGGCCTCGCCGCCCATGAGGGCGATGTGCAGGGTGAGGAAGGTGTAGCCGTCGGGCTCGGCCTCCATCACCTGGCGGGCCCCCACCGAATAGTGGCCGCCGACGTTCAAGACGTTGATCGGCTGGGGCAGGATGTCGTTTTCTTGAATGGCGATCTGGAAGGTGCGGGTCACCTGATCCGAGGTGCCGCCCGGACCGAAGGGCACGATCACCCGGATGGGCTTTTCGGGCCATTCGGCGTGGGCCGGGGTCGCCATCGACATGCCGGCCGCGAGCAGGGCGGTGCCGGCGAAGAGTGCCGTCGTCGTCGTTCGCATGGTTTCAGCCTCCTTGATTTCGTTGTCGTCCGTCGGGGTGGTCTTCAAGCCGCGGTGGTGAGCATTTCCCCTTCCTCGGCCGTGCGTTCCTCGGCCGCGAGCGTTTCGACGATCCGCATCAGCGCCACGGCTGCCGGGTTGGGCTCGACGCCGCGCCTCTGGATCAGGCCGGAGGAACGGTGCCAGCGGGCGGCCGCGACCTCGATCGGCAGAATGTGCGACTCCCGAAAGGCGCGGAGCTGGCCCATGATGTGCACGCTGAGGAACGTCGAGCCACGCATCAGCGCAAAGCGCATGGTCGGCAGATCCGTCTCGACGATCGGCCGCGGCGGCGAGAGGCCGTGCGCGCGCAGAATGGCCTCGAAGCGGGCCATCAGGTAGGTCTTGGGGTTGGGCAGGATCCAGGGATAGTCGAAGAGGTCGGCCAGCGTCGGCTGCGGTTTGCGGCGGAGCGGGTGGTCCCGGTCGCCCACGACCCGGTACTCGTCGGCGAGCAGCCCCTTGCCTTCGAGGGCCGGGAATTCCGTGCCTTCGGGGATCGAGGCGATGATGAAGTCGATCTCGCCGGCCGTGAGCTGCTCCTTGAGCACGTCGTCGGTGCCGCCGACGATGACGAGCTGGACGTCGGGATGATCCCGGCGGAAGCGGCGGATGGCCTCGGGCAGCAGCCATTGCTGCCAGCGCGGCCCGGCGCCCAGGCGGACGAGGCCGGCGGTGCCTTGGGCCAAGGCGCGGATCTCGCTGCTCGCCTCGGTCATGCCGGCCTGCAAGGAGCGCGCGTGGCGCAGGAACGAGCGGCCGTAGACGGTGAGCGCCACGCCCCTGGCGTCACGGTCGAGCAGCACCGCCCCCACCTCGTCCTCGAGCCGGCGGATCGCCTTGGTGAGCGCCGGCTGGGTGAGGCCCAGGCGCAAGGCCGCGGCACGCATGCTGCGCTCGGCCGCGACGGCCAGAAAATAGTCGATGTCGCGCAGTTCCACAAAAAGCGCTTTCCTGCTGCCTCCCGCACTCCGACCTGGGTGATTGCCTCAGGGGCGATTACCTCGGGGGCGATTACCTCTGGTTATCGGAGCGCTTCCCCACTTGATCAAAGCCGCGACATCTTGTCAATATGCGGGGCACGAGAAGAACAAGGGGCCGGGGAGGCAGCCGTGATGCGGCACGAGGCGAGGTCAGTCCCAGCGCAGGTCGACGCCTTCGTAGCGGGCGAGTTGTCGGTCGAAGGAGATGATCGGCGCGTTCAGGTCGAGGGCGGTGGCGATCAGGGCGCGGTCGAACGGGTCCTTGTGATGCAGCGGCAGACGGGCGGCGCGGGTCGCCATGTCGGCGGTGAAGGGGATCGAGGCGATGCCGGAATGGAGCAGCGCATCCTGCAAGCTCGCATGTTCGGGCTCCCAGTAGGGCTGAAGCAGGGGCGGCTCGCGGGCCACCTTGATTTCGATCTCCCAGATCGTCGCCGCACTTACACTCAACAGCTCCGGGCGATTGTCGAAGAGATCGAGCACCCATCCCGGCTTCTTCCGCCTCGTGTCCTTGAGCACGATCAGGACACATGCATCGACCAAGTACATCAGGCGATGCCGAAGGACTCGAGCTCCTCGTCCGTGTATGGGGGGGCGGTCAATTGAGCATCATCGCACTCCACGACCCCCGAATTGGCGTAGCGGTAGCGTTCCTCCTTGACGGGCATCAGGCGGAACAAGGGCTTGCCGTAGCGCGTGACGATGATTTCTTCGCCGCGCGCCGCACGCTCGCCGTATTCGGCGAACCTGGCCTTCACCTCGGCGACGTTGACGGTCTGCATGATGTCCAACCTCAGAACCTGTGTTGGTCAACATATGCGCCGAGGTCGGCCGAGATTCAAGCGATGCGGAGGCCGACGCCATGACCACCACCCGCCCCAACGTGCTGCTCGTGCTGGTCGATCAGTGGCCGGGGCCGTTGCTCGGGGTGGCCGGGCATCCGGTGATCCAGACGCCGACCCTGGACCAGCTGGCGCGGATGGGCGTGCGCTACACCCGGGCCTACAGCGAGTGCCCGATCTGCATCCCCGCCCGGCGGACGCTGATGACCGGCACGACGACGCGCACGCATGGCGATCGGGTCTTCGGCACGGTCAACCGGATGCCGGAAGTGCCGACCATCGCGCAGGGCTTTCGCGACGGCGGCTATCAAGCCTTGGCCGTCGGCAAGCTGCACGTCTACCCGCCCAGGGATCGGATCGGCTTCGACGACGTGCTCCTGGCCGAGGAGGGTCGGCCGCATCTGGGCACGGTCGACGATCACGAGCGGTATCTGGCGGCGCGCGGCTATCCCGGCCAGCAATACATGCACGGCATGAACAACAACGATTACATGTACCGGCCCTGGCATCTGCCCGAGGACTGCCACGTCACCAACTGGACCACGGCCGAGATGTGCCGGCAGATCAAGCGGCGCGATCCCACCCGGCCGGCCTTCTGGACGCTGTCGTACACCCATCCGCACCCACCCTTGGTGCCGCTCCAGTGCTATCTCGAGATGTATCGGGCGCTCGAGATGGACCAGCCGGTCGAGGCCGAGTGGGCCCGCGATCCTTCGGTGCTGCCCCGGGCCTTGCGGGCGATGCACGATTTTTATCCGACGTTCACGCCCGCCATCGTGGCCGAGATCAGACGCGCCTTCTATGCGCTCTGCACGCATATCGACCATCAGCTGCGCCTGGTGCTCGGCACCCTGCGCGAGGAGGGCTTGCTCGACGAGACGGTGATCCTATTCGCCTCCGATCACGGCGACATGCTCGGCGATTTCGGCCTCTTCGCGAAACGCACCTTTTACGAGAGCTCGGCCAATGTGCCGATGATCCTGGCCGGCCCGCC
>JAABSG010000219.1 GCA_011390475.1 Geminicoccaceae bacterium
GCTCGTCGGCATCGTGACGCGCAGCAACCTCCTGCAGGGCTTGGCGACGGCGAGCGCACCCGGAAGCATCACCGCCGACGACCGGGAAATCGCCGAGCGCCTCGAGGCCGAGCTCGGCCGGCAGAGCTTCGGCACGTTCCTCAACCCGATCGTCCAGGACGGCGTGGTGCATCTCTGGGGCATGGTCGACAACGACGCCGAGCGCCGCGCCCTGGTCCTCCTGGCCGAGCAGATTGCCGGCGTGAAGACCGTCGAGGACCACCTGGGCCGCCGCCCGATGGCGCACAGCTGAGCGCCGGCGGAACATTCTGGTGGGGCGCGGGGAGGCCAGCCTCCCCGACCTGCTTTTCTCTCGATGAGCTCGAGGGTCCGACTCTTGCCCGAGTCCCAGGCCCACGACGGTGCCGATACAGCCCCCCGGCCCAGCCTCACGGCACCCGTTCGAGCTTCTCGAGCCGAGCGAGGAAGCGGTCGCGCCAGGCGATGATGTCGTGGTGGCGGACGGCCTGCATCATGCGGCGCCAGCGATCCTGGCGCTCGTCGAGGGTCATGGCGAGGCCGGCGTGCATGGTGTCGGCCAGATGGTGGACGTCGTAGGGATTGACGACGAGCGCGCCGTCGAGCTGCTGGGCGCAGCCGGCGAAGCGGGAGAGGACGAGCACGCCCGGGTCCTGCTCGTCCTGGGCCGCGACGTATTCGAGCGCCACGAGGTTCATGCCGTCACGCAGCGGGGTGACCAGGCCGAGCCGGCTGAGGCGGAAAAAACCCATCAGTGAGCGGCGCGTGTAGCTGCGGTTGATATAGCGCAGCGGCACCCAGTCGGCCTCGCTGTAGACGCCGTTGAGGTGGCCGGAGAGCAGCTCGACCTGCTCGCGCAGTTCCAGATATTCCGGCACCTGCTCGCGCGAGGGGGCCGAGATCTGCATGAAGGTGACCTGCCGGCGGAGGTTCGGGTAGTCCTGCAGCAGGAGCTCGAAGGCGCGCAACCGCTCGACGATGCCTTTGGTGTAGTCGAGCCGGTCGACGCCCATGATGAGCTGGCGGTTGGCCATGCTGGCGCCCATCCGGGCCGACTGGCGTTTGGCCTCGGCGGAGACTGCCATGGCGGTGACGTCGTCGACATCGATGCCGATCGGGTAGGCGTCGACATGGAGCTGGCGGCCCAGCGCCTGGACGGTGCCCTTCCAGTCGGCGGTGCCGTTGAGCTCCAGCTCGACATATTGCTTGAACTGGTGGACGTCGGTGCCGGTCTGAAAACCGACGACGTCGTAGGAGCAGAGGTCGGCCGCGAGCTGGCGGTGCCAGGGCAGGCTGACATAGATCTCGGGTGCCGGAAACGGGATATGGAGGAAAAAGCCGATCCGGTTCTCGCAGCCGAGGCGGCGCAGCTCGGCGGCCATCGGGATCAGGTGGTAATCGTGAATCCAGATGACGTCGTCGGGCTTGAGGAGCGGGCGGAGCGCCTCGGCGAAACGCTGGTTGACGCGCCGGTAGGTGGCGTACCAGTGGTGCTCGAAGGAGGCGAGGTCGAGGCGGTAGTGGAAGAGCGGCCAGAGCGTGCGGTTGGCGAAGCCGGCATAAAAGCCCTGATAGTCGGCCTCGGAGAGGTCGATCAGCCCATAGCTCACCTTGCCGGTCCGGAACACTCGGGGTGGCGGCGGGCCGTTGCCCTCACCTTCGCCTGCGCCTCCGCCGGTGGTGCGCGCGGCCTCGGTCACCTCGCCGCTCCAGCCGAACCAGAGCCCGCCGGTATCGCGGAGCGCCGCCAGCACGCCGACGGCCAGGCCGCCGGCCGAGGCCGCCTGACGGCCGGTGATCGGTGTCACCCGATTGGAAACGACGACCAGCCGACCCACGGCATTCCCCCTGTTCTCGTGCACGTCTCGGATAGGCCTCGGGGCTGCCGACACAGCTGGACCGGCAACCGGCCCTTCAGACGACATCCTCCCATGGCCGGCTCAACCGCATGGCGCAATTGATCAGCCCGACATGGCTGTAGGTCTGCGGGAAGTTGCCCCAAAGCGCTCCGGTTTTACGATTGATGTGCTCGGACAGCAAGCCGAGGTGATTGCGGCAGTGCAGCAACTCTTCGAACATCGCCCTGGCCTCGTCCTTGCGGCCGAGCGTGATCAGCGCGTCGACATACCAGAAGCTGCAGATGAGAAAGGCGTTCTCGGGGGCGCCGAAATCGTCCTGGCTCTTGTAGCGATAGACGTAGGCGCCCTCCTTCAGCCGGTTCTCGACGGCCTCGACAGTGGCGACGAAGCGCGGGTCGCCCGACTGCGAGTAGCCGACTTCATGCATCAAGAGCAGGCTGGCGTCGATGTCGTCACCATCGAAGCTGGCGACGTAGCTCTGCAGAGCATCGTTCCAGGCACGCGCCTCGATCACCGCCCGGATGGTATCGGCGCGGCACCGCCAATGCGCTTCACGCTCCGGCAGGCCCAGCCGATTGGCGATCCGCGCCAGCCGATCGCAGGCGGCCCAGCACATCACGCTGGAGTGGGTGTGCACCCGTGCCTTGGTGCGAAATTCCCAGAGCCCGGCATCCGGCACGGCGTGCAACTCCCAGGCCTTGTCGCCCAGGACCTCGAGTCGTTCGAAAGTGGCCCGGCCGGCCGGGCGCTTGAGCCGCCGGTCGAAGAAGGCTTGCGTGGCGGCCAGGATGACGCTGCCGTAGCCGTCGTGCTGGTCGTGCTCGAAGGCCTGATTGCCGACGCGCACCGGCTGGTTGCCCAAGAAGCCCGCAAGGCTGTCGATGGTCCGCTCGGTCAGTCGTTTTTCCAGGCCGATGCCGTAGACCGGCTGCAGATAGCCGTCGTCGCTCTCCGCCACGAGATCGGAGAGGTAGCGCAGATGGCTCTCCATGGTCTCGACGTAGCCCAGACGGTTGAGGGCGCGAACGACGAAGAAGGCGTCCCGCAACCAGCAGAAGCGGTAGTCCCAATTGCGCGCCTCGCCATCGGTCTCGGGCAGCGAGGTGGTGGGCGAGGCGATGATGGCGCCCGTCTCCTCGTAGGCGCAGAGCTTCAGCGTGATGGCCGAGCGGATCACCGCTTCCTGCCATTCGAAGGGGATGTGCAGGCGCCCCGAGAGGTTACGCCAGTAGGTGGCGGTGCGCTCGTGAAACTCACGGGCGACTTCGACCAGGCCACTGCGCAGGCTCTCGTCGGCACCGAGATGGAGGATGACGGGCTCGTCGACCTGAAAGCAGGTTTCGTCGAGCACGTAGGTCAACGGTGCGTTGGTGGTGAGCCTCAGAGCCACCACGTCGTCGACATAGCGGATATGGTTGCTGCCTCTGGTGATCACCGGCAGCTGCTCGCCGTAAGTGTAGAGTGGCCGGCAGCGAATACGGATGCGCGGCCCCTCGCCCATGGGCTCGACGAGGCGGATCAGCGTGGTCGGGTGGAACATTCGACCATAGAGCTCGAAGCGCGGCGCGAAATCGGTGATCTTGATGCCGTTGCCCTTGCTGTCGCGCATGACGGTCTCGAGCATGGCGGTGTTTTCGACATAGGCCTGCTCGATGCCGACCCGGTCCTCGAGCTCGATGCCGAAGAACCCCCGCTCGTTGTCGTCGTCGAGCAACCGGCAGAAGATCGGATCACCGTCGAAGCGGGGAAAGCAACTCCAGACGATGCGTGCCTCGTCGTCGACGAGCGCACTGATCGCGCAATTGCCGATGAGCCCGTAATTCATCATGGGCTTCTTTCTCCCTCAGCGATCCATGCCCACCACCGCCAATCGACAGGCACGACGGAACAGCGCCGCCGCGGACCTTTACGGTGGCATCGGACACCACCATCTCTCTGAATGGCGCCCTGGGAGACGATGGTTGGAAAAGATTAAAAAATCGATGACGCAGGCGATCATTTTTCACGATCGTGGCCTATTGCGGCTCGGCGGACCCGATGCCTGGTCGTTGTTGCAGGGTCTGGTCACCGCGGATCTGACCAGCCTCGCGGCCGATCGGGCCGTCTACACGGCACTCCTGACACCGCAGGGCAAGTACCTCTTCGACTTTCACGTCAGCCTGGCGGCCGACCCCGGCGGCGACACCGCCGGTGCGACTGGCGGCGCTGCTGGCGGTACGATGCTGCTCGAGGCCGCGGGCGATCGGTTGCCCGACCTCGAGCGTCGGCTGATGCTCTATCGCTTGCGGGCTTCGGTCACGATCGAGCCCGTGGACCCCCAGCCCGCCGTGGCCATCGTCTTCGGCGACGACGCGGCGGGCGCGGCCGGGCTGCCGGCGACACCCGGGGCGATGCGGCACTCGGGTGCGCTGACGTTCATGCTCGACCCGCGGCTGGCCGCACTCGGCGTGCGCCTCTACGGCCCGGCCGCGCTGATCGAGTCCTGGCTGCGGGCGCAGGGGATCGAGACGGTCCAGCCCGCCGTCTTCGCCCGGCATCGGATCGCGCTCGCGGTGCCGGTGGGCGGCGTCGATCTCTTGCTCGACAAGACCATCATGCTGGAGGCCGGCCTCGACCAGCTGGGCGCTGTGGCGTTCGACAAAGGGTGCTTCGTCGGCCAGGAGTTGACCGCTCGGACCCATTATCGAGGGCTGGTCAAGCGGCGGCTGGTGCCGGTACTGCTCGAGGACGCGGAGGTCGAACCGGGCTTCGCGATCATGGCCGGCGAGCGTGAGGCCGGCGAGATTCGCAGCGTCGCCCCGGGAATGGCGCTGGCCCTGCTCAGGCTGGATCGACTGGGCGAGCCACTCGCCGCCGGCGGCGGCACCGTCCATCCCCGCCCGGCGTCCTGGCAAACCGACCTGCTCGAACGCTCGAGCGGCAGGCAACAGAACGACTAGCGGAGAGTTTTCGGCGCGATAAGTCCCTGGCAGACTGGTTCGCCGCTGCGCGAAAGCCTCTGAGGTCGCGCCTGCGCCGCCCGACTCGAGCCGACACCTGCCGTTCTACCTGCCTGCCCTGGCCCGTCCCGGCGATTCGCGAAGGGGTGAACCCCCTCGGGGAATCTGTCGTCGACGAGGGGCTCGGCACCAGTCGGGCGCTGCGGTATCGCCCTCGACGATCATCACCACGACGCGTCCAGTGTTCCGGGCGACGCGGTCCTCGACTGTCGCAGCCAGCACCGCCGCCGTCCGCCCGAGGGGTGCAACCGCCGAGCACCGCGCAATGCGCAGAAGCGCTCTCGCGCGGTGGGCTCGGCGACCGGGTGCAACGATTCACCTTGCCGGGTGGCAACCGGCGATACACGACCAGTGACTGATGACGGTTGACGACTGGCGGTTGACGACTGGCGGTTGACGACTGGCGGCCGGGAGTGCCGACGGTGTCATGGCATGTTTCGCGGCCGAGCGAACCAGGGCGCCACCGGGACGACGAGGGTCGACCGCCGTCCCGGTGTGGGCGGTTCAATGCTGGTTGCCGAGGCGCAGGCCGACGACGGCCGCCCGGTCCCGGCCGCCCACAGTGGGCTCGATCGCCACACGCGGTGCCTCGCGATCCGGCAGGAAATGCGCCTCGCTCCAGACGCGCAACATGTGCCGTCTAGCCTTGTAGAGCGTCCAGGCGAAGACGACGGCGGTGTGCCAGTGGACCAAGGGCTCGAGGCCGATCACCGCGCCGATGCCGACGACCATGACGAGGAGCATGAAGAGCCGGTTGACATCGTCCGGCGACTCCCACCGCGCACCGCCCATGCGGTAGACGATGTAGGGAATCCACGTGGCAAAGGCCACGGCGATCAGCAGCGCGGCACCAGCGACGCTCAGCGGCAAGCCCAGAACGAGAGCAAGGAGGATGCCCTTCATCAGCTGCAACGGCAGGAAAACCAGCATGCGCGAGCGCTCGTCGATGCGGTTGAAGAGCCAGAAGGTGCCCCGGATGACCCCGAGCAGCGCCAGCCAGAGGCCGAGCAGCAGGGCGGTGCCCTCGACCAGGTCACCACCGACCGGCAGCCAGTGACTGGCATCGGCGTAGGCCAGCAGGAACGCCCCGGGCAAGGCCACCAGCGCCCCGAAGAGCCACGCTTGTCCTTCCGGCACGGTACCAGCCAGCGCCAACCGCTCGGCGGTCAGGATCGGCTTCTTTTCGCGCCGGCGGCCGAGCACGTCGTTCTCGTGATAGCCGACCTCGTAGACGATCGCGAACGAGACGATGAGAAAGGCGAGCCCGAGTGCGGTGAACAGCGGATCGGGCGCCAACAACGCCGAGGCGATCACCAATGCCGACCAGTCCTTGGCGAAAAACACCGCGAACAGATGCGAATGGGTCGGGTGCTTGGCTTTCTCGGTATAGACCAGTGGGACGTAGGTGCGGCTGAAGGCGCGCTCGTAGCGGGCTTCGGGCCAGACCACGACCAGCGGCTTGGCGGCGACCGCCAGGATATCGGCGTCGTTGGCGGCATGGTCGGTGATCACCACAGCGCCGGCCAAGGCGGCCTTGCCGTAGCGTGCCTCGAGAGCGGCCCGCTTGCCGGCGGCACGGCCCCGAAAGCCGGTCCAGAGCGGACAGGCGACGAGTTCCGCCTGGAGTTGCATGGCCCGCAGCAAGGGCTCGATGATGAAGCCGAAGCCGTGGCTGGCGACGACCAGCCGCGCAAAGCGCCGATTGGCGAGCAGCGTCGCCAGTTCAGGGTTGAGATAGGCCTTGGCCAGCGCCGGGGCGAGCTTCTGCCAGCGCCAGACGATCCAAGGCAGGAGACAGACGACGAGCAGCACGCGGAGCCAGTCGCCCATGGCGAAGCCGTCGCGGTAGCGCTGGCTGAACCGCCAGGGCTTGGCGAAGCCGATCACATGGCTGACCGCTGCGGCGAGCACGGCCGGCCGGGCGCTGTCCAAGAAGAGCTCGGTCGAGTTGCGCAAGA
>JAABSG010000220.1 GCA_011390475.1 Geminicoccaceae bacterium
CAGATCGGCGAGCCCGGGATGCCCATGGAGACGATGGGGATCAAGGCGCCGCCGACATTGGCGTTGTTGGCGGCCTCGGAGGCCACGACGGCTTCCTCGGCCCCGGTGCCGAAGCGCTCCGGCTGGCGCGAGAAGCTCTTGGCCGTGGCGTAGGCGATCATCGAGGAGACGCTGGCGCCGACGCCGGGGAGGATGCCGATCCAGGTGCCGATGATGCCGGAGCGGACCATGTTGAAGCCGTGCCGGGCGAAGTCGCCGGCCCGCAGCAGCAGCCCGGAGGCCGCGAAGCGCAGCGTCTCGCGGGGGCGGTCCATCTCGATGACGTCGCGGATGACCTGGCTGATGACGAAGATGCCGAGCAGCACCGGCACGATGTCGAAGCCGCCGGCGAGTTGGTGAAAGCCGAAAGTGAGCCGGAGATTGCCGTCGGCCTCGCTGATCCCCGGCATCGCGACCATCATGCCCAAGACACCCGAGATCAGGCCCTTGACCATCGAGCCCTGCGACAGCGAGGCGATGAGCACGAGCGCCATCAGCACCATGGTGAAATATTCCCAGGGCCCGAAGGCGACGGCCCAGCGGGAGAGTGGCGGGGCGAGCAACACCAGCACGACACCGGCCAGGAGGCCACCGACCAGGGACGAGCCGATACCCAAGCCCAAGGCACGGCCTGCCTTGCCGCTCCGCGCCATGGGAAAGCCGTCGAAGGTGGTCATCACGCTCGATGGCGTGCCCGGCATGCGCAGCAGCGTGGCGCTGATCAGGCCGCCAGCCACCGAGGACACGTACATGGCGATGAACATGACCAGCGCCAGCTTGCTGTCCATCGTATAGGTCAAGGGGATGCAGAGGGCGATCAGCATGCCACCCGAGAGCCCGGGCACGGCACCGAAGGCAATGCCCGTCACCACCCCCAGCATCAAGAACAGGAAGGGTGTGGGCGAGAGCACGTAGAGGAGGGCCGCGAGGAGGTCTGGCATGGGGCGGGTTCAGGGCAGTGCGATGTAGAAGAAGCGGGTGAAGAGGTATTGGCCGCCGAAGCCGAGGCACGCGGCGATGGCGAGAAGGATGACGGCCGTTTTCCCACCCTTGCGGGCCAGGAGGAGGCCGCTGGCCGCGAGATAGAGAAAGCCCGCCAGGGCAAAGCCGAGCAAGCCCGTGCCCAGGAGTGCGGCGAAGCCGAACGTCAGGGCCAGAAACCCGACGCCGAGGCCCGGGTGGTCGTGGACGGCGGCAGCCTCGGCGGCGGCGGGCAGTTCCTCTGCCCGCCGCCGGACGGCCTGCCAGAGCGACCAGCCGACGAGGGCGACGACGAGCAGGGCGGCGGTCACGGGCAGCGCCGCCGAGCCCAGATTGTCGTAGATCGCGGGCTTGATCGACCGCGCCCCCCAGAGGAAGAGGCCCGAAAGACCGACGAGGAAGGCCGCGAAGCCGACCTCGGCCGGATCGAGTCTGCCGCCCGGCATGCCCTTCATTCCGCCCGTCACCGGCAGCCTCAATTCTGCGGCAGCGTGTCCTCGTCGAGGGCACCGATGTCGCCCGCCACAGCATTTGCCCGCTCACGCAGCTCGTCCAGCATGGCAGTGGCCTCCTCGCGGCGCTTGAAGTCGGTATTCATCGCCTGCTCTTCGAAGGTCGTCTGCACCCGCTCGTCGCTGAAGGCGGCCTCGAGCGCGTCGCCGATGGTCTCGACCACCTCGTCCGGCGTGCCGGCAGGGGCGAGCCAGAGAAAGGCCTCGTCCCAGGCGACGTCGTAGCCGATCTCCTGGGCGGTCGGCAGGTCCGGCAGCTTGGGGTGCCGCTCCTCGGCGAAAAGCACGATCGGTTTGAGGCCCGAGGGTGCGTAGTTCAGGAACTCCTGGGTCGAAAAGAGGGCAACGTCGGTGTGCTCGCCCAGCACCGATTGCAGGCGCCTGGAACCGCCGCCGGTCTGCACATAGCGGAACTCGATGCCGGCGGCGTCCTGGAAGATCAGTGGGACGAAATGCACGGTGAGCCCGATATTGGTCGCCATGCGGATCTCGTTGGGACTGGTCTTGGCCGCCTCGACCAGATCCTCGATCGTTGCGAAGGGACCGCCCTCGCGGACCGCGAGGCCCAGTGGGATGCTGCCGGTTTGCGCGATCACCTCGAAGCCGTCGTGGTCGTACTCGGTCACCTCCATGGCGCGTGAGGTGACGAGGCCGGTGTGCCAGACACCCAGCGTATAGCCGTCGGGATCGGCGTCCTTGACCTGGCGCGTGCCGACGGTGCCGCCGGCGCCGGTGACGTTGGCGACCGCCATGGGTTGTGCCAGATGGCCGCCCCGCTGGATCGCCTCCTGAAAGAGCCGGGCGATATTGTCGGTCGAGCCGCCCTGCTGGGTCGGCACGATGACCCGGATCGGCTGGTTCGGGAACTCTTGCGCCTGGGTCTGGCTGGCGGCTGCCGCCAGAACGGTGGTCGCGAGCATGGTGGTCGCAAGAAGGGTGGTGAAAGATCGACGCTGCATGAGGTGGCTCCCCTGCCGTCTCGTTGTTGCCTCCCGGCGCCACTCGATGTGGCGACCGGCAACATCATTCCCGTCTTGCCTCCCATCCACAAGTACAGCATTTGTCATCGACCGATAACCGATAGCTATGGGAACAAGGGAGGAGAGGCTTCGTGGAGTTCGTCCAGCTACGCCATCTCTTGACGCTGGCCGAGCACGGCAGCGTCGGACGGGCGGCCAAAGCCTTGAACATGAGCCAGCCCGGCCTCACCAAGAGCCTGCGGCGGCTGGAGGAGAACCTGGGTGCCCAGCTGGTCGAGCGTCATCCGCGTGGTGTGGCGCTGACCGCGCATGGCCGCCGGCTGGTCGAACACGCGCGGCTCATCACGCTGCAGGTAGCGGATGCGAGGCGGGAGCTCGATGCCGCTCGGGCGGATGGGGGCATGCTGGCGATCGGCGCCGGGCCCGCCTGGTTCTCGCGCTACCTGCCGGCGGCGGTGGCACGGGTGCTGGACGAGCTGCCCGGCCTCGAGGTCCGTGTCGTGGGTGGCTTCAACGACCGGCTGTTGCTGGCCCTCGTGCAGGGTGAGCTCGATCTCGTGGTGGCCGCCATGCCGGAGGGCGGGTCGATGCCCAATCTCCGGGTCGAGCCCTTGACGCACGACGATCTCCAGGTGATCGCGCGAGCGGCGCATCCGTTCGTCGGGCGGGCCGCGCTGACCCCGTTGGACCTGCAGCGGGCCGACTGGGTCCTGCCGGGCCGGGAGGTGGCGTCACGCGTGCGCCTCGATGCCCTGTTCCTGGCGAATGCCCTGGCTCCACCGACTCCCAGGATCGAGAGCGATTCCATCTCGTTCATCATGGCAGCGCTGCGCGAGGGGGACTTCCTGAGCTTCGCCACGCGGCAGTCATTGAGCGCTCCCGAGGCCGCGGGCCTCGTCAGCCTCGAACTCCAGGGCTTCGCCATTCGCCGTGATGCCGGGCTGGTTTTTCGTGACCGCGCCGTGCCGAGCCATGCCGCGGCGCGGGTCGCGCACCATTTACGACAGATATGCGACGAGCTGCATTCCGAGAACTGAACGTCCGAACAGCAGCGGGGCAGTGCTGCAATCCAGCGAGAAGCCTGACCTCAGGCGGTGCTAGCGGCGCTCAACGCAAGGCCGCGGCCAGCAGCCATGCCACGTGCCGCGCCGCGATCCCGGCACCGTCCTGGATCTGATGGCGGCAGCTGGTGCCGCAGGCTACGATCAGCGCATCGCTCGCGGCCCGGCGAACGGCCGGCAGGAGGTCGAGCTCGGCCATTCGCTGCGACACCTCGATCGTCTCCTCGGCGTAGCCGAAGGCCCCCGCCATGCCGCAGCAACCGCTCTGGATCGGTTGCACGTCCAGGCCCGGCACCAGCCGGGCCGCCGTCACGACGTGATCGAAGGCGCCGAACGCCTTTTCGTGGCAGTGGCCGTGGAGATGGGCCTGTGCCCAAGGGACCGGGCCGAGTTCCAGCCGATGACCTTCGCCGGCTACCAACTCGGCGAAGAGCACCGCCCGGGCGTCGAGGCCGTGCCGCTCGGCTGCCGGCAGGAGGGCCAGGAGCTCGTCTTTGAAGGTGAAGAGGCAGGACGGCTCCAGCCCGACCACCGGCAGGCCCGCGTCCAGGTGGGGGCGGAGGTGGGCGATGGTTCGCCGGAGCTCGGTCCGGGCGTCGTCGACCATGCCGGCGGCGAGATAGGTTCGCCCGCAGCAGAGCGGCCGTTCGCCTTTTGGCGTCGGGTCGATCACCCGGTAGCCCATGGCATCGAGAACCGTCCGGGCGGCGCTGCCGTTCTCGGGCTCGAACCAGGTGGTGAAGGTGTCCTCGAAGAGGACGACGCCCGGGCGGCTCTGGTCCCCTGCCCGCTCCCTTGGACGGCGCCGCTGGAAGCGCGGCAGGCTGCGTTCGGCAGCGATGCCGAGGACGCTCTGGCCGAGCTTCCTGAGCATCGGCGAGCGCTCGCGATTGGCGAGGAGCGGGCCGAGCCGGGCCAGCGTCGGGGCGAGACGCGGCAGGCTGGCGATCAGCCGGTCGCGCAAGGAAAGTTCGCCCCGCTCGCACCAGCGCGCGGCGAGTTCGATCTTCATCCGCGCCATGTCGACGCCGGTCGGGCATTCGCGCTTGCAGGCCTTGCAGCCGACGCAGAGCGCCATGGCCTCCTTCATCTCGGGGCCGTCGAGCGCTTCGCGCCCGAGCTGGCCCGAAAGCGCCAGGCGGAGCACGTTGGCGCGGCCGCGGGTGACGTGGGTCTCGTCCCGGGTGGCGCGAAAGCTCGGGCACATGACACCACCGGCCATCGAGCGGCAGGCGCCGTTGTTGTTGCACATCTCGACGGCCGGCAGCAGACCGCCCCAGGGCGACCAGTCGAGCGCTGTGGTGATCGGCACAGGCTTCGCCGCATAGTCCGGCGGGAAACGGAAGAGGCGGCGGTCGTTCATGGCCGGTGCGCGGACGATCTTGGACGGCGCGTTGTTGAAGACGCCGGTCGGATCGAAGGCATCCTTGACCGCTTCGAAGGCGCCTACCAGCCCCGCGCCGAAGACCCGCGGGTGCCATTCCGAGCGAACCAGCCCATCGCCGTGCTCGCCGGAGTGGCTGCCGCGATAAAGCTGGACGAGCTCCAGGGTCTCCTCGGCGATGGCGCGCATGGTCAGCGCTCCGGCCTCCTCCTTCAGGTTGAGGACCGGTCGCACGTGCAGGCAGCCAACGGCGGCGTGCGCATACCAGGTGCCTGTTGTGCCGTGGCGGGCGAAGATTTCGGTCAGGGCCGCCGTGTAGTCGGCAAGATGGGCCAGCGGCACGGCGCAATCCTCGACGAAGGAGACGGGCTTGGCATCACCCTTCATCGACATGACGATGTTCAGCCCGGCGGTGCGGAGCGCCGTGATCCGTGTCTGCAGCCCGGGCGAGGTGGCGTCGACCACGGCACCTGGCTGACCGAGCTCGGCCAGGCAGTCGTGGAGCGCCGCCAGTGCTTGGTGTTGCGCCGCCGCCTCCTCGCCGGCGAATTCGGTGATCAAGAGCGCTGCCGCGTCGCCGGCGCCGATCTCGCCGAGCGTCGCCTGAAAAGCCGGGATCGCCTGGGCGAGCTCGAGGATGGTGCGATCGACCAGCTCGACGCAGGTCGGCCCCAGGGCCACGATCGAAGGCGTCGCGCGCATCGCGGCATCCAGTGTGGCAAACCGGCAGATGCCCATGACCTTGTAGGCCGGCTGGCGATGCAGCTGCAGCTTGATGCGGGTGAAGTAGGCGAGCGTGCCTTCGGAGCCCACGAGGATCGAGGCCGCATCGTGGCGCGAGGCCAGGCCCTGGCCGCCGTCTTCGAGCAGCGCCGGGAGGTTGTAGCCGCCGACCTGGCGCGCCGTCCTGGGCCAGCGCGCTTCGATCTCGTCCCGCGCCGCTTCGGCGATCTGCCGCAATCGCCCCTCGAGCGCGACTTGCGCGTTGGAAGGCCGGGACAGGCCGGCGTCGGCGCCGAAGACCATCGTCTGGCCGTCGGCGATCAGGGCCTCGATCGCCAGCACGTTGTCGACCGAGACGCCATAGCGCAGTGAGCGCGAGCCGCAGGAATTGTTCGCCGTCATGCCGCCGAGCGTGGCGCGGGACGCGGTCGAGACGTCGACCGGATAGAAGAGGCCGTGTGGGGCCAGGGCGCGGTTCAGATCGTCGAGTACGAGGCCCGGCTCGACCCATACAGTCCGGGTCTCCAGGTCGAGATCGTGCATGGCCGTGAGCCAGCTTGCATTGTCGAGGACCACCGAGCGGCCGACGGTCTGGCCGGCCTGGGAGGTGCCGCCGCCGCGGGCCAGGAGCGAGACCCCCTCTTCCCGGGCGATGGCGATCGCGACCTCGATATCGGCCTTGTGGCGGGGCCGGATCACGCCGAGGGGCTCGATCTGGTAGAGCGAGGCGTCGGTAGCATGGCGGCCGCGATCAAAGGCGCCGAACATCACCTCGCCCTCGATGGCGGCGGCCAGCTTGCGCGCCAGGCCAGGATCGCCGGGTTGGCGGTTCGAGCGCACCACATGCGGCGGGCGGTGGGTCAGGATCGGCAAGGCGATGCTCCGACAGAGTCCAAGTGCTCGCGCTGGCTAACCGTCCAACTCGATCACCAAGCCGTCATAGGCCGGCTCGATGCCGCCCGGCAGCTTCGCCTGCCAGGTGGCGTAGTCGACCTCGTGGTTCATGTGGGTGAGAAAAGCGAGCCTGGGCCCGACCCGCTCGATCCAGCCCAAGGTTTTGACCAGATGGGAGTGGCTGGGGTGCGGGTCGTCGCGCAGCGCATCGACGATCCAGACATCGATCCCCTCGAGGGCGTCCAGGTAGGCGTCGT
>JAABSG010000221.1 GCA_011390475.1 Geminicoccaceae bacterium
CCATCGACCGGCAATGGCTTCTCGAAGGGGTCTGACCCCCTTCGAGCGTCCCCCCGGCTGGTCGGCGCCGCCAGATGCCGGCGATCCCGATCACATCGTCGATCAGCCCGATCGATCCGGCGCTCACCGCATGCAGCCCAGTCATGGACGGGGACGGGAACGGTGGGATCACGCCTCTCACCCGATCGTCGCGGGCTCGTCGGCGCGCTCGCCGGGCCGACGGCAAGATCGCTTCCAGTCGTCGAGCACGCTTCGCCGAAGTGACGCACGGGGCAGAAGTGCCGCGCGGCGTGGTCAGGTTGACCTCGCGGGCCGCATTCGCGACCATCGGTCGAGCGGTAACTTGGAACAACAGCGAGTGGAGACGACATGAAAGTCGGCGTGGTGGGGACGGGTATGGTCGGCAGCGCGGCGGCGAATGCCTTGGTGCTCAGCGGTGCGGCGAGCGAGGTGGTGCTGGTCGACAAGGACGAGAAGCGAGCGATGGCCGAAGCGGAGGACATCCTGCATGCGACGCCGTTCAGTCATATCGTGACGGTGCGCGCTGGCTCTTATGACCAACTCGAAGGCTCGGACGTGGTCATCATCGCCGCCGGGGTCAGCCAGAAGCCGGGCGAGACGCGGCTCGAACTGCTCGATCGCAACACCGCGGTCTTCGCCGACGTCATCCCGCAGAGTCTGCAGGCGGCACCCGATGCGATCCTCTTGATCGCGACAAATCCGGTGGATGTCATGACCATGGTGGCGACCCGGCTCTCCGGGCTCTCGGCGACGCGGGTGATCGGCTCGGGCACGATCCTCGATACCGCCAGATTTCGCGCACTGCTCGGTCATCACCTCGGGGTCTCGCCCAAATCGGTGCATGGCTACGTCCTGGGCGAGCACGGCGACAGCGAGGTCTTGTGCTGGTCCTTGGCCGATGTGGGCGCGGTGACGGTCGAGGAATACGGGCGGCAGATCGGCCGCCCCCTCGACCAGGCGGCCAAGGCCCGAATCGACGAGCGGACGCGGCGGGCGGCCTATACGATCATCGAGGGCAAGGGGGCGACCTGGTACGGCATCGCCGGCGGGCTGGTCCGCATCTGCCGGGCGATCGGCCGCAACGAGCAGTCGGTCCTGACGGTCTCGATGCAGGGCGACGAGATCGAGGGCGTGGGTCCGGTGGCCCTGTCGCTGCCTCGCGTCATCGGCCGGGCGGGGATCACCGGCACGATCTGGCCGACGCTGACGCGGGAGGAGAACGCCGCCTTGACCCGGAGTGCCGAGGTGATCGTCGAGGCTGCCGGCGGCTGAGGCAGCTCAGAGCGGCCAGACGATGAGGATCATCGGGATGGCGACGGCGACGATCAGGACCTGCAGCGGCAGGCCGAGGCGCCAGTAGTCGCCGAAGCGGAAGCCGCCGGGGCCGAGGATGAGGGTGTTGTTCTGGTGGCCGATGGGCGTGAGGAAGGCGCAGGAGCCGCCGACGGCCACGGCCATCAGGAAGGCATCGGGGTTGGCGCCGAGACTGGCGGCGGCGCTGAGGGCTATCGGGCAGAGGACGGCCACGGTGGCGGCGTTGTTCATGAAGTCGGTCAGCAGCATCGTCACCACCAGGAGCACGACGAGAGCAATGACGACGTTGCCTTGCGCCACGGTGGTCATGAGCCAGGTGGCGACCAGATCGGCCGCGCCGGTCTGCTCCATGGCACCGGCCACGGCAAGGAGAGCGCCCAGGAGCACGATCACCGGCCAGTCGACGGCGCCATAGATGCTGCGTGGCGGCACGACGCGGGTGACCATGACGGCGAGCACGGCACCGGTGAAGGCGACGGCGGCCGGCAGCAGGCCCAGGGAGACGACGAGAATGGCCGCGGCCATGATGCCGCCCGCGGTATAGGCGGCCTTGCGGTTGGGCAGCCGGAGCGGCCGTTCGGCCAGTGGCAGCGTGCCGAAATGGGCGCCGAACTCCGCCAGCGCGTCGGCCGAGCCCTGCAGCAGCAGCACGTCGCCGGCCTGAATCTGGATCGACCGGAGCCGTGAGATGGTCCGCCGGCCGTGCCGGGAGACGGCCAGAAGATTGATGCCGAAGCGGGTGCGCAGGCGCAGGCTGCTGGCCGAGCGGCCGATGATGCTGGTTTCCGGCAAGACGGCGAACTCCATGAGGATCACGTCCTCGTCGGCTTTCGATTTCTTGTCGTCCTTGTTGTCGCCCTCCTCCTTGTCGTCCTTCTGCTTGTCGTCCTTCTGCTTGTCGCCCTCCTCCTTGTCGTCCTTCTGCTTGTCGTCGTCCTTTTCTTCATCGTCTTCTCGCGCCTGGCCTTCGGTCGCCGGCGTTTCGATGCGGTCCGCGACGCGCTTCTTCGCCATCGGCTCGGCCGGGGCCTCGTTCTCGTCGTCGGCTTCGTCCGCCGTATCCTCCGGGTCGGGCTCGTCGTCGGCGTCGACCGCTTCCTCCTCGGTTTTTTCCTTGGCGGCCTCGGGATCGTCCTCGACCAGCGTCAGATCGAGCGTGGAGAGTGCCTTGGCCAGCGATTCCGGGTCGGCCTCGATCACCAGGATGTCACCCGCGTGGACCCGCCGGCTGGGATGCGGGCCGGGCAGGCGGACCTCGTCGCGCACCAGGCCGATCACCTGGGCGTCGGCGGCCTCGAGCGCTTCCTCGACCTCGCGCAGGGTCTTGTCGCGGACGGGGCTGTCCTTGCCGATCCGAGCCTCGGTCAGATAGGCGCCGATCTCGAAGCTCTCGCCCTGGGCGCGCTCGCGATGCGGCACCAAGAGGCGGCCCAGGGTGCAGATGAAGAGGATGCCGCAGGCTGCGACCGCGAGGCCCACCGGCGTGAAGGCGAACATGCCGAAGCCCTGGCCCGTGGTCTCGGCGCGGAAGGCCGAGACCACGAGGTTGGGCGGCGTGCCGATCAGCGTGGTCATGCCACCCAGGATCGAGCCGAAGGAGAGCGGCATCAGCACCTGGCCGGGCGGCAGCTCGAGCCTGGACGATATCTGGATCGCGATCGGCATGAGGAGGGCCAAGGCGCCCACGTTGTTCATGAAGCCCGAGAGCACGCCGGCGAGCGTGGTGAGCGCCGCAATGCTGAGGAGCGGGCCGGAGTCGGCCGGCAGCACGGCACGGGCGAGGAGGTCGACGGCACCCGAGTTCTGCAGGCCGTGGCTCAGGATCAAGACGCAGGCGACGGTGATGACGGCCGGGTGGCCGAAGCCGTCGAAGACCTGGTCCGCAGGGACGAGCCCGGCGATCACGACCGCGAGCAGTGCTGCGATCGCCACCATGTCGTGGCGCCAGCGGCCCCAGAGAAAGAGGCCCATGGTGGCGGCGAGGATGGCGAGGATGGTGAACTGGTCGACGGTCAAGCGAGGCTCCGCGTTGGATGGCGCCTTCTCGACGGTGCGCGCGTGGTGGTCAAGGGCACGGACAGTCGAACGGTACCACTGGTTCCGGGCTGTTCGTCGGTTCCGCGGGCTTCAACCTCGACGGCGCTCGACGAAGCGGGCGAAGGCGTCCAAGGTCTCGTCGCTGACGTGGTGCTCGATGCCCTCGGCGTCGCGGTGTGCGGTCGCCTCGCTGACGCCCACGGCTTCGAGGAAGCCCACGACGATCTGGTGGCGGCGCTTGCAATGGCGGGCGAGGTCGGCGCCCTTTTCGGTGAGGAAGATCGAGCGGTAGGGCTCGGAGCGGACCAGGCCGTCGCGCTGCAGCTTGGCCACGGTGTTGGCGACGGTAGCGTTGGTGACGCCGAGCCGTTCGGCCAGATCGACGGCGCGGGCTTCGCCCCTGGCCTCGAGCAGATCGGCGATCAGCTCGACATAGTCCTCGGCGATCTCGGCCCGGTGATCCTCGCGGATCCGGCCGAAGCCCTCGGCCTGGGCGCTGGGCTCCAGGAGCTGCAATTTCAGGCGTGGCACGGCGCCGATCCTCCTGGCCAACGGTCGGACATCGGTTATAGCCCCGGCTCCTGATTGGGCATAGCCCGGCGGAGGCGACGGGTGAGGACGCCGTAGCGGGGGGCCAGGAGCATGGCCGTGAGCTGCAGCAAGCCGGCCATGACGGCCATCGAGCCCGCGGCGTTGAGCGCCAAGTCGAGACCGAGCCAGAGCGGCAGGAAGACGGCGGCGGCATAGCCCGAGAGCGCCGCAAGGACGGCGGCCACGGCGCTGAGCCAGACCTGGGTCGCGAGGTCGTCGGTGAGCATCCGGGCGGTGGCGGCGGGGCAGATGAACATGGCGATGACCAGGATCGAGCCCACCGCGTCGAAGGCGGCGACGGCGGCGAGGGCGGTGAGACCCACGAGCCCGGCGCCCAGGAGCTGTGGCCGAAAGCCCAGACCGTGGGCGAGGCCCGGATCGAAGGTCGAAAGCCGCAGCTCCTTGAAGAACGCCAGGATCAGGACGGCGATCAGGGTGGTCACGGCCAAGAGGCGCCAGATCGATTCGGGAACGGCTGCCAGCGCAGCCGGGTCGAGGAGGTCGGCCCAGCCATCGGCGGCGAGCCAGACGGTGCCCTCGAGATTGCCCATCAGCGCGTGCTGGACATCGATATGCACGTTTCGGGCCCCGCTCTGCTCGAGCAGCACGAGGCCGCCCGCGAACATCGCGGTGAAGACGACGCCCATGGCGGCCCCGCTCTCCAGGTTGCCGAGGCGCCGGACCAGCTCGATCAGCAGCACGGCCACCAGCGCCGCGGCGCCGGCGCCCAGGAGCATCGGCAGGCTGCCGGTGCTGCCCGAGACGAGAAAGCCCACGACGATGCCGGGCAGGACCACGTGGCTCAGCGCGTCGCCCATCAGGCTCTGCCGGCGGAGCACGAGGAAGTTGCCCAAGAGGCCGCAGGCGAGGGCCGCTGCCGTGCCGAGCAGCATTGGCGGCAAGTCGATCTGCAGGAATTCGGCTGCCGTCATCAGGCGGGGTTCTCAGCCCGACGGACGCGGCGGTCGAGCTCGGCCACGAGATCGGCGGGCAGCGCCTGCTCGATCGGTGCGGAGGCCCAGCTTTCGCTGCCGAAGGCGTCGTTCGGGTAGTCCTCGAGCCAGCGGTCCCAGAGCGCCTGATCGCGGGCGGTCCGCTCGGCGGCCGAGAGCCCGGTCGTCGTCGGCTGGCCGGTGGCGGTGAGCCAGCCCCGGCGCTTCAGACGCAGGCGCGCCAGGGGCTCGAGCACGGGCTGGCCCCTGGCGATGGCCAAGAGGCCCTGGCGCTCGGCGATGGCGAGGCGAAAACGGAGGTAGCGGATCCCTTGGGCCAATACACCGCGACGGGGGGCGAAAAGGAGGCTCAGCACGAAGAGAGCGGTGAGCGTGAGGACGATGATGCCGCCGGTCGGCAGGTTGGCGCGCACCCCCGAGACGGCGGCGCCGAGATAGCCGCCCAGGGCCCCGATGAAGGCGGCGATGCCGATCATCGGCAACAGGCGGTCGGTCCAGAAGCGGGCGGCCACGGGCGGGATGATGACGATGGCGATGATCAGCACCAGGCCGACGATGGGCAGGCCGATGACGGTGATGGCGACCAGGAGCGCCATCATCAAGAGGTCGAGGCTGGCCACGGGATAGCCCATGGCGCGGGCGTAGTCCTGATCGAAGGCGACCAGGCCCAGCTCCTTGAGGAAGAGGAGGGCTGCGAGCGTGACGACCAGCGACGCGGTGGCGACGAGCTGCGCCTCGCCCAGCAGCATGCCGGCGGCCGAGCCCAGCAGCAGGTATTCGAGGCCGGCCTGGCCGCCGGTGCGCATCACCTGGATGACGCTCAAGAGCACGGTGCCGAGGCCGAAGAAGGTGGCGAGCACGGTGCCGATAGCGGAGTCCTCGGGCAGGCGGGTGCGGTTCTTGATCCAGGCGACCGAAAGGACGGCGAGGAGAGCTGCACCTGCGGCACCGAGCATCAGCCAGTGGAGCTGGCGGCCCTGGCCGGTGAGGAGTGCGAGGGCGATGAAGGCCAGGGCGATGCCGGGGAGTGTGGCGTGGCTCACCGCGTCGCTCAGGAGCGAGCGCTTGCGCAAGAGGCCGAAGCAGCCGACGACGCCGCCGCCGGCTCCCAAAAGGGCAGCGCCGATCACGACGACGGCGGCGTTGTAGCCGGCATCGAGGGCCAAATAACGCCAGAGCTCGGCCAGCACGGCTCAGCTCGCGGCCATGAGTTCGCCGGGGGCGAGCCTGCCGCCATAGGTGGTCTGCAGGTTGGCGGTGGTGAAGGTCGTGGCGATGGGTCCGTCGGCAACCTTCTTCAGGTTCAAGAGCAGGACGTGATCGAAGTAGCTGGCCACCGTGTCGAGGTCGTGATGGACGCAGATGACGGTCTTGCCGGCATCATCCAGGCGACGCAGCGTGTCGAGGATGGCAGCCTCGGTCGCGGCATCCACCCCGGCGAAGGGCTCGTCCATGAGGTAGAGCTCGGCGTCCTGGGCCAACGCCCGGGCGAGAAAGACGCGTTGCTGCTGGCCGCCCGAGAGCTGGCCGATCTGGCGATGGGCGAGGTCGGCCATGCCGACGGCGTCGAGCTGCGCCAAGGCTGCCTCGCGGTGGCGCTTGCGGATCGGCCAGAGCCAGCCGATCTGGCCGTAGAGGCCCATGGTGGCGACATCTAGTGCTGTGACCGGGAAGTCCCAGTCGACCGAGCTCCGCTGCGGGACGTAGCCGATCCGGCCCTTGGCGTCGGCGGCGGGCATGCCCAGGACCGTCATCCGGCCCGAGAGGACGGGCACGAGGCCCAAGATCGCCTTGATCAGGGTGGACTTGCCGGCGCCGTTGGGGCCGACGATGGCGACCAGGCCCTGGTCGGGGCTGGTGTAATCGATGTTCCAGAGCACGGGCTT
>JAABSG010000222.1 GCA_011390475.1 Geminicoccaceae bacterium
ATCGTCGCCGACGAGCCCACCTCGGCGCTGGACGTCTCCGTCCAGGCTCAGGTCCTGGAGCTATTGCTCGAGCTGCAGCAGAGCCTGGGCTTGGCCTATCTCTTCATCAGCCACGACATGGCGGTGGTCGAGGAGATGGCGCACCGGGTCGCTGTCATGCAGCAGGGCCGGATCGTCGAGATGGGCCCACGGCAAGCCGTGCTCAACGACCCCCGACACATCTATACCGAGACCCTGCTCGCCGCCGTGCCGATCCCCGACCCCTCGAGGAAGCGCGGCGCCCTGCCCAAGCTCGACATGACAGCCATGCCCAGAGGCCCGCTCGCCGAGGTCGCCCCCGGCCATCTGGTGGCGGCATGACGATCGGGCTCGCCGTCACCGGCGAGAACGCCGGCCTCGCCGCCTTCCGCGCCCTCGAGGCCGTGGAAAAAGTCGCGAGAGGTGCCATTCGGGGCTTCGTCAGCTTCGTCGTCATCACCGAGAACGGCAGGCTCTTGCGCGCTGAGACCCAACGCGGCGGCACCGCCACGCTCTTCGTCGAGGGCGAGACGACGGGTACGGCCCCGCCACACCCCATCGCTGGCGCCCGCTTCGCGGCCTTCATGTCGAGCGGCCCCGACCGCCCCGAGCCCTTGGCCCAGTTCACGCCGGGCGATGCCGCCTTCGGCCTGGTCTCCGGCCATCGTCTGCCGAACGTCCCGGGGGAGGGGAGCGACACACCTTTGAACCTCACCGTCCTCGATCGCTTGCGCGCCGGCGCCATGCCCGAGGAGGCCATCGAGGCAGCCTTCACCGCTCATCCTACGGCCGATGCCGGGCTCATCGTCCTCGACCGCCAGGGCCGCCTCTTTGCCGCCAACAGTCCCTTCGTCCAGAGCCGTGGCGATCTCGGCTTCGCGTTTCTGGAAGACGCGGCGCGCAACCACCGGGTCGCCGTGCTGCACAACGCCATCCACCCCAAGGACGGCCTCGCTGACCTCGCCGCCGGCACCGCCATGGACTGCATGGCGCCTTTCGACCAGAGCGATCTCTTCTTGACCCTGGCGGCTGGCACCCCGGTGGCGCTCGGCCCTGAGGCCGCCTTGCACACCGACCGCACCGGCCGCGTGCTCGAGATCACCGTCACCCGCAACGCCTGGCTCACCGGCCGCCGCGACGGTGCCCTGGTCAATATCGCGACCCCGGTGCTCGACGAAGGCCGGCTGATCGGCCACACCACCACCGACCCCTACTGCATCGTCGAGGCCGGCCGGCTGGTCTCGATCAGTGGCCAGGCCGAGGTCCAGATCGGCGTCCGCCGCTCGACCTGAGCTCCCTCAACTCGAGCCGATATCGCCCACCCGCCAGGTCTCCCTGGCCTCGACCATCTCGATCAGATACCGGCCGTAGGCGTTCTTCGCCAAAGGGGCGGCGAGGCGCAGCACCTGCTCCTCGTCGATCCAGCCCATCAGGTAGGCCACCTCCTCGGGACAGGCGATCTGGAAGCCCTGGCGCTCCTGGATGGTCTTCACGAAGGTCGCGGCCTGCAGCAGGCTGTCGTGGGTGCCGGCATCGAACCAGGCATAGCCACGGCCCAGCCGCTCGACGCTGAGCTTGCCGGCCTCGAGATAGGCACGGTTGACGTCGGTGATCTCGAGCTCGCCCCGGGTCGACGGCTGGACGTCCTTGGCGATGCCGACCGCGTCGTGATCGTAGAAATAGAGCCCGGTCACCGCATAGCTGGAGGCCGGCTGCGCCGGCTTTTCCTCGAGGCTGACCACCCGGCCACCGGCATCGAAGCCGACCACGCCGTAGCGCTCTGGATCGGCCACCCGGTAGCCGAAGATCGTCGCACCCCGCGTGCGCATGGCGGCCCGGGCGAGATCGACCCGGAGCGCATGCCCGAAAAAGATATTGTCGCCGAGAATCAGGCAGGAGGACCGCCCGTCGATGAAATCCTCGCCGATGAGGAGCGCCTCGGCGAGGCCCTTGGGCTCGGGCTGGACCGCATAGGACAGATTGATGCCCCACTGGCTGCCCGAGCCGAGCAGCGCCTGGAACTGCGCCGCGTGCTCGGGCGTGGTGATCACCAGGCAGTCGCGCACCCCGGCCAGCATCATCGTGGTCAAGGGGAAGTAGATCAACGGCTTGTCGAAGACCGGCAGGAGCTGCTTGGAGAGGGTGAGCGTCAGCGGATAGAGCCTGGAGCCGGAGCCACCGGCGAGAATCAGCCCGGCCCGCTCGGGCGAGGGGGCACCCACTGGCATCAACATCCGTCCAACTCCTTCAGCATGGGCAGCGCCCGGTCCTTGGCCGAGACGACCACGACGCCGGGCGGCTTCGGCCAGGGCAAGGCGAGGTCCGGATCGGCGAAGTTGATCCCCCGCTCGTGCGCCGGCGCATAGGCCGCGTCGACCTTGTAGATCACCTCGGTGTCGGGCAGCAGGGTCAAAATGCCGTGCGCGAAGCCCCGCGGCACCAGCAGCTGCAGCCGGTTGTCGGCGCTCAGCTCGACCGCCACGTGCCGTCCGAAGGTGCCCGAGTCCCGGCGCACATCCACCACGACATCGAGGACGGCGCCGCGGATCACGCGCACCAGCTTGCTCTGGGCGAAGGGCGCGCACTGCCAGTGCAGGCCGCGCAGCGTCCCGGTCCGCGGTGAGCAGAACTGATTGTCTTGGATGAAGCCGTGAGGCAGGTCGACCTGTTCGAAGGCACTGCTGCTGAAAACCTCGGCGAACCAACCCCGCTCGTCCGCGAACAACTGCGGGCGCACCAGTCTGATGTCGGCGATCGCCGTCTCGAACACCTCCATCTCAGGCTCCCCCCGTCGGCCGCGCCGCCAGGGAAGCCGCGACGATTCCCTGCCAGAGCGCCAGCGGATCACCGTCCGCGAGGTCGACATCCGCCAATGCTACGACCTCGCCCGCCGTCACCCGGCGGCGAATGTGCAGCTCGTTGGCCAGACCGATCGGCAGATGGTCCGGCCGGTCGGCGATCCGCACGGCCACGCCACGCAGGTCGAAACCCCCGGAGCCCCGCACGATCCGCTCGCCCGGGGCGAGATCTCGCTTCGCCACGGCAGCGACCGAGAGCCGTGGTGCCGCTGTGTTGTGCAGCAACGGTGGCTCGCCCGCGATCACCCGCTCGAGCGTGCGAAACACCTCGAGATGGACGAGCGCCGAGGGCTGCTCGAGCACGTAATAGGGCCCGTCGCCCATCTTCAGATGGCGAAGGGCCGCGGCCTGGCCGGGGTCGTGCTCGGCGACGACGAAGACGCCGTGCGGCAGGCCCTCGGCGATGATGTAGTCGGTGAGCGGCCGGCCGTGCTGAACCGCGGCCTCGCCCAACGTGTGCGCGGCAGCGGCGAGATCGGCGGTGGCGAGGCCCAGCAACCCCTCGCGGGCGATGTCCGCCCCCGCGAAATTGCCGATCAGGCACTGCTCGATCTGCAGCTTGGTCCCGTCGGTGAAGGCCGTCACCATCGGCAGGCTGATCCCCTGCCGCCCACCCCAATAGCGCATCTCCTCCAGGCTCGGCGTGTGGTTCAAGAAGCCCTTCATGTTGCCGTAGACCAGCGGCCGGAAGCCCATTTGCCGAGCCTCGCGCGCCAGCCGGGCGGTCGAGCCCGGCTGATCACCCTCGGCCTCGGTGAGGTAGCCGCGGCCGACGAACGCCGACCCCAGCGCCACGTGGAACTCGGCATCGAGCGTGACCAGAGGCAGCCCCGCATCGAGCACGGGCCCTGCCAGCCGCGCCGCATAAGGGACATCACCGGTGCACTCGAAGACGATATCGGCCGCGTCGAGCAAGGCGGCCGGGCTCTCGGTCAGCACGCCGTCCGGAAAGCCCGCCACCCGATCCAGCGGCTGCCTGGTCAGCACGCGGGCCAGCGACCAGTCCGAGCGACGCAGCAGCTCGCGGACGAAATGGCGGGCGACGAACCCGGTGCCGATCACCCCGATGCGTCGACCCGGGACAGTGATATCGAGCGCCATTGAGCGATTCCGAGGCAAGCTGGAGCCGCAGGTCGCGGCCAAAGGGTGGTCGGAAGGCCGGCGCGGCGGCTTCTTCCATGCCCTGATGATCTGCCAGATCAGCCGCTGCGTCACAAGCTCGCCCCCCGGTCGGCGGGCGCCGCCGCGACTGCTGGCGATGGCCGCGATCGTGCCCTCGACGGCCCCGCGATCGTCATGAGAACGCCCTATCCTATGCCACGTAATTCTAAGCATTCATTAACGGACTTCCACGCGGCGCCAGGGTTTGATAAGGAGGCTCTGGGATAAGCAGACTCCAGCGATGCCGGCTGACATAATTGATCAAGTAGGGATGCCATGAACGCGAAAGTTGATCGTCGCGGCTTGCAACCATCAGGCGAAATGCCTCAGGGATCCCCCTACCCAGGGGCCTATCCGGGAGCTTACCCGGGCGGGTCGCATTACGACGACGACGGTGGCATCGACATCGCCTGGCTCTGGCTCTTCTTGAAGCGCCGCTTCACGCTGATCGCCACGACCGTCGTGGTCGGCACGGCGATCGCCGCCATGGTCGGGCTCACCCGCCCGGTGCTCTACACCGCGACCGCCGAGGTGGTGATCGAGCCGACCGATACCCGCGCTTTCGGCTTCGATGCCGAGTCCGGGGTGTTCGGCGCCGATGCCGCCACGCTCGAGACCGAGATGCGCGTCGCCCGGTCGCCCGACGTCGCCTATGCCGTGATCAACCGGCTCGGCCTCGAGCGCCGCATGGCGCTCGAGATGGCCGAGGCCGAGAATGCCGGCACCACGCTCGCCCCGGCGCTGCAGCCCTTCGCCCGGCTCTTCGAGCTCATCCCGACCGACATCCTGGTCGCCACCGGCCTGGCTTCCGAGGTGGTCCAGCTCGAAGTCACCGATACCGCGGCCGAAGCCCGCCGCATGGCGCTCGACTACCTCGATCGCGGCCTGACGATCCGCCAGAGCGGCCGCTCGCGTGTCTTTCAGGTGGGCTTCACCGCCCAGAGCCCGGCCGAGGCATCGCGCGTCGCCAACGCGCTCGCCGACGCCTATGTCAACCAGCAGCTCGCCCGCAAGGTCGGCGGCACCACCCGCGCTTCCTCCTACCTCGAAACCCGTCTGGCCGAGCTCGAGGAAGAGGTCCGCGCCGCCGAGCAGGCGATCAAGGACTACCGCGCCGACAACCGCCTGATGGAGATGTCGGGCCGCTCGCTCTCCGAGCAGGAGCTCTCCCAGCTCTCCAACGAGCTGATCAACGTCCGCGCCCAGCGCGAGGACACCCAAGGCCGCCTCGCCTATATTCGCGGCCTGCGTGAGCGCGGCGGTGACGGCCTCGAGAGCGTCGGCGAAATCCTCGAATCGCCGCTGGTCGCCATCCTGCTGCAGGAGCACATCCGCCTGCAGCGCCAGCAGGCCGAGCTGCTCTCCACCTATGGCGAGCGCCACCCCCAGGTCGTCTCGGTACGCGCCGACATGGAAGGCATCGTGGGCCAGATCGCCGCCGAGGCCGACCGCTATATCGCCGGCCTCACCAACGAGATCTCGCTCCTCGGCGCCCGCGAGAACGCCATCCGCGAGCAGATGGAGCGCGCCACCACCGACAACGTGGCGCAAGCCCAGGCCGCCATCGGCCTGCGCGAGCTCGAGCGCGAGGCCGACGCCAAGCGCAACCTCTACAACACCTTCCTCCTGCGCTTCACCGAGACCCGCGAGCAGCGCCAGGTCATCGAGGCCGACGCCCGTGTCATCGCCAGGGCCGAGACCCCCAACCGCCCGAGCTCGCCCGGCGTGCCGCTCTTCGCCGCCGTCGGCTTCGTCGCGTCGGGCATGTTCGGCGTCCTGCTCGGCCTCCTGCGCGAGCGTCTCGATCGCGGCATCCGCACCAACCGCGAGGTCGAAGCCCAGCTCGGCGTCGCCTGCCTCGGCCAGGTGCCCTTCCTCGCCCACATCGCCAAAAGCAAGCTGCAGCCGCACAGCTACCTCCTGGAAAAGCCACGCTCGGCCTACGCCGAATCGATCCGCTCGGTCGGCACCTATCTGCGCATGAGCAATGTCGACGACCCGCCCCGGATGATCCAGGTCACCTCGTCGATCCCGGGCGAAGGCAAGACCACCTTCTCCACCAGCCTCGCCACCATGCTGGCCAAGTCCGGGCAGAACACCGCCCTGATCGACCTCGACTTCCACCACCCCTCGGTCGCCCGCGAGCTCGGCATCGAGCCCGAGCGCTGCCTGGTCGACTACATGCTCGGCGACGCCGCCCTCGAGGACATCCTCTTCGCCAGCGATTTCGGCCTCACCGTCGTGCCGATCCGCCGCCAGGCCGTCGATCCCTCGGTGCTGATCAACTCGCAACGCATGCGCCAGCTGATGCAGCTGCTGCGCGAGCAATACGACTTCGTCGTGGTGGACAGCCCGCCGGTGCTCCTGGTCAGCGATCCGAAATCGACCAGCGAGCTGGTCGACGCCACCCTCCTCCTCGTCCGCTGGCAGGAAACCTCCGCCGACAAGTCGCAAAACGCCTTGAAGGAGCTGGACTCCGTGGGCGCCCGCGTCGCCGGCGCCGTCCTCAGCCAGGTCGACATGAAACGCCAGGAGCAATACGGCTACGCCGGCGTCGGCTCCTACTACAAGAACTACCGCAAGTACTATGTCGATTGAGCGGCGGGCGGGCGTCGCAGCGGCAAGCATTCGTCGTCAATGCACGGGCATGCCTGGTCATTCGGCAACAAGCGAAGCATTGTGTGCATTGCAGCAAAATCTTGCTTGCCAAATGTCCATGTTTGGATAACCCTTCCGTCATGTTCTGG
>JAABSG010000223.1 GCA_011390475.1 Geminicoccaceae bacterium
CGAGCGTTGGTACGACCTCAGCCGCAAGCTCAAGGTGCCGTTCCAGGACGGCGGCATCATCAGTCAGTTCGACGGCTACGCGGATCTGAAACACCTCGACTGGCCGGCCTATCGCAAGAAATACGACGACATTCAGCGGCTCGATCGCATCCTCGAGGCCGAGGGCAACGACCCCAACGATTATCAGGTCTCCAAGCAGGCCGACGTCTTGATGCTCTTCTACCTCTTTTCGGCCGAGGAGCTGGACCTGATCTTCGAGGCCCTGGGCTACGACTTCAGCCACGACATGATCAAAAAGAACATCGACTACTATCTCGAGCGCACCAGCCACGGCTCGACCCTGAGCCTGATCACCCATGCCTGGGTGCTCGCCCGGTCCGACCGCGAGCATTCCTGGCATCTCTTCTGCAAGGCGCTCGACAGTGACATCGAGGACATTCAGGGCGGCACCACACCCGAGGGCATTCACACCGGGGCGATGGCCGGTACGGTGGATCTCGTGCAGCGCAACTATCTCGGCCTCGAGACCCGCGCCGGGGTGCTGCATTTCAACCCCACCCTCCCCGCCGATGTCGACTGCTTGAGCGTCACCTTGCGCTACCGCCGCCATCGTCTCGATGTCGAGGCGACGCAGACGCATCTTCGGGTCTCGAGCCGGCCCGAGGTGGCGCCGATGATCGAGATCGCCTATCGCAGCCATGTCCGAAAGTTGAATCCAGGCGACTGGCAGGAGTTCCGCCTGATCCGTCCAGAAGACCGCAATCGCGGCAACACCAGGAGGGAGACAGCGTCTGATGTCTGAAAAACCGCTCATCATCTGGCTGAACGAGTTGCGCCGCGAGGATGGTGCCAAGGTCGGCGGCAAGAACTCGTCCCTGGGCGAGATGATCGCCAACCTGGAGAGCCAGGGCATCGCCGTCCCAGGCGGCTTCGCCACGACCGCCGATGCCTACTGGCATTATGTCGACAGCAACGATCTGCGCGCGAAGATCGCAGGCACGATGCAGGACCTGAAGAGCGATCACAGCAATCTCGCGAAGATCGGGCAGAAGGTCCGCGACATGCTCGAGCACGCCGAAGTCCCGCCGGCCTTGGCCGAGCAAGTCAAGCGCGCCTATGCCGAGATGGCGGAAAACGGTGAGCAGGCGCGCGTCGCCGTCCGCTCGAGTGCCACGGCCGAGGACCTGCCCGAGGCGAGCTTCGCCGGGCAGCTCGAGAGCTTTCTCAACGTCCAGGGCGAAGGTGCCCTGCTGCACACGCTGCGCCGCTGCTACGCCTCGCTGTTCACCGACCGGGCCATCGCCTATCGGGTGAACAACGATTTCGATCACATGGATGTCGCCCTTTCGGTCGGCATCCAGCGCATGGTCCGCGCCGACAAGGCGGGCTCGGGCGTGATGTTCTCGATCGACACCGAGACCGGCTTTCCCCGCACCGTGCTGATCAACGCCGCCTGGGGCCTGGGCGAATTGGTGGTCCAGGGCATCGTCGATCCGGACGAATACATCGTCTTCAAGCCGTTCCTCGACGACGAGAGCAAAAAGCCCATCGTCGAGAAGAAGGTGGGGGCCAAGGAGCGGAAGATGACCTTCGGCGCCGGCAAGCAGCCGCTGAAGACGGTCGCCACCGCCAAGTCGGAGCAGCACAAGTTCGTCCTCGACGACGACGAGATCATGACGCTCGCGCGTTGGGCCGCCAGGATCGAGAAGCATTACGGCCAGCCCATGGACATCGAATGGGCGAAGGACGGCCTCAACGGCAATCTCTACATCGTCCAGGCCCGCCCCGAGACCGTGCAGAGCCGGCGCGACGAGGGCAAGCTCCAGGCCTACAGCCTCAAGGAGCGCGGCGAGGTGCTGGTCAAGGGCCTTTCGGTCGGCGCTTCGATCTCGACAGGGCCCGTGCAGAAGCTCGACAGCCCGGCCGAAATCGACCGTTTCGAGGAAGGCTCGGTGCTGGTCACCGGCATGACCGACCCGGACTGGGTGCCGATCATGAAGAAGGCCTCGGCGATCGTCACCGACCACGGCGGCCGCACCAGCCACGCCGCCATCGTCAGCCGTGAATTGGGCCTCACCGCGATCGTCGGCGCCGGCGACGCGACGCTCCGCCTCGAGGAGGGAGCCGAGGTCACGGTCTCCTGCGCCGAGGGCGACACCGGCTTCGTCTACGCCGGCGAATGTGCGTTCGAGGTGATCGACGTCTCGCTCGACGACATCCCGAAGACCAAGACCAAGTGCATGCTCAACCTCGCCAACCCGGCGGCGGCCTTCTCCTGGTGGCGACTGCCGGCCGACGGGGTGGGCCTCGCCCGGATGGAGTTCATCGTCGACAACCTGATCCGCATCCACCCCATGGCGCTGGTCCGCTTCGACGAGGTCGAGGACGCGGACGCCAGAAAAGAGATCGAGGTGCTCACCCGGGCCTATCCGTCCAAGCCCGCCTATTTCGTCGACCGCCTGTCCCGCGGCATCGCCCGCATCGCCGCCGCCTACCATCCGAAACCGGTCATCCTCAGGATGAGCGACTTCAAGACCAACGAGTACGCCGAGTTGATCGGTGGCCGGGGCTTCGAGCCCGAGGAAGAGAACCCGATGATCGGCTGGCGCGGCGCGTCCCGCTACTATTCGGACGGCTACCGCGAGGGCTTCGCGCTCGAATGTGCGGCCGTCAACATGGCCCGCGACGAACTGGGATTCGAGAACATCGTCATGATGATCCCGTTCGTGCGCACCCTCGACGAGGCCGACCGCGTCCTGGCCGAGATGGCGAAGCACGGCCTCGTGCGCGGCGAGAAGGGCCTCCAGGTCTACATGATGTGCGAGATCCCCTCGAACGTCATCCTCGCCGAGGAATTCGGCAAGCGCTTCGACGGCTTCTCGATCGGCTCCAACGATCTGACCCAGCTCACCCTCGGCGTCGATCGCGACAACGGCACACTGGCATCCCTCTTCGACGAACGCGACCCGGCCGTCGAAGCGACGATTGCCGACCTGCTGGCCAAGGCCAAGAAGGCGGGCATCAAGACCGGCCTCTGCGGCCAGGCCCCCTCCGACCACCCGGCCTTCGCCGGCTTTCTCGTCGAGCACGGGATCGATTCGGTTTCGGTGACGCCCGACAGCTTCATCGCGGTGAAAAACATCATTGCGGAACAAGAGGCCAAGCTGAAATAAGCGAGGAAGATCCGGGGAGGCAGCGCCTCCCCGGGCCGCTCCGTTTTTTTGGGACACGAGATTATGCGAGCAGCAGAGCCGAACCCGAAGCCGGCGCCCGCGACACCGATCGTCCTCGATCCGAAGCAGCTGGATCAAGTGACAGTGCAATAGAGGACCCCCGGGGAGCAGCGAACGACTCTCTCTTGCGACCTCGGGTGCTCCCTCGCGTTGTTCACCCTTGACGCGGCCGGCCCGCGACGTGCCTCTGGCGCGGCGGTCTTTGCGGGAGATCACTGGAGGTGCCGCCAACCGACGCTGTCGAAAAGCACTCACCGCGCAGCCGGGCGCTGCGGCAGAGCTTGGTCGCGGGGCTCATCGCGGCCGTCGCCGGCGGGCTGGTCGGCGGTTTCGTGGCCTTGGGTGCCACGGGCCGGGGCTTTGCCGTCTTCGCGATGGCGGGCCCGGTGGCGGGCTTCCTCGCCGGAGCCTCGATCTGGCATTGGCTGGTCACCCGGCGTGGCCGTTATGGCCTTCTGCGTGGCGCACTTACCGGCATTCTGATCGTCATCGCCGGTCATTACCTGACTTGGTATCTGGTCATGCTCGGCAGCGGACTCTGCCACGCCCTGACCGGAGACTGTGTCGATTCGCTCGGCCAGAGCCCCATCGACCCGCTGAACGCGCTCTGGGCCGCCCTCGCCATGGGTCTGTTGAGCCTGATCGTCACCGGCTGGGCAACCCTGCCTGTCGGCATCCTGACCGGCTGCCTCCTCGCCCGCGCCCAACGTCCGGCCGTCCCGGTCATCCCTGATCGTTAAGCGCGCGACCCGCTCTAGCGTAGCCGGGGCTGCCCGCAACGCTCTCGGCGTTGAGATCTGAAGCCGGATCGGGGCATCTCCAGGCCATGCCCGCTCTCCCGCCTCCACGATTTCCCCGATCTCGCCCTCTGCTCGCCCGGTTGGCCGTCACCGTAGCGCGCGCGGCGACCCTCCTCGTGCTCCTGCTGGCCGCCCCTGCGACAGCGCTCGAGCTGCGCCGCGGGCTCAATCTCGACATTTGGGTCGAGTGGCTGCCGGTCGAGGCGATGCTGGCCCGAGACGGGTTTCTCGACGTCTTTCCGGACTGGCGACGCCATGTGTCCGAAGAGCGGCTGCCTGAGCTGCGCGCTGCCGGCTTCGATTTCGTCCGCCTGCCGGTCGAGCCCGGCCCGCTCCTGGCGCTCGGCCCCGGCGCGCGGCGGCAGAGCTTGCTCGACCAGGTGGTCGAGACGATCGAGGACTTGCACGCGGCAGGGCTCGCGGTCGTTGTCGACCTTCACCTCGTCTCCCGCCCCGGCGCGCCCTACGGCGCCGAGGCGGTCCTGGGCGAGGCCCACCACTTCGCCGCCTACCTCGAGCTGGTCGAGGCCGTGGGCCGGGCGCTCGACGGATTCGACCCCAGCCGCACCGCTTTCGAGCCGATGAACGAGCCCAATCACGACTGTGCCGCCGTGGCCGAGGGCGATGCCGTGCTCTGGCCGCCGATGCTCGAGCGCCTGCACGCCACGGCCAGAAGCGCAGCACCGCATTTGCCGCTGGTCCTCACCGGTGCCTGCTGGGGGCATGCCCAGGGGCTGGCATCTCTCGATCCGACGCTGATCGAAGACGAGAACGTCGTCTGGAGCTTCCACAGCTACGAGCCCTTCATCTTCACCCACCAATCCGCCGAATGGCTGACCATCGCCGAGCGCTATTTGACGGACGTCCCCTACCCGCCGAGCCGGCTCGACGACGCCCTGATCGACCGGCTGTCCCGCGAGGCGGCCAAACGATCGGGCGGCGCCTACGACCGCCACGCCTTTCGCTACATGCTGGATGCCTACCGCCGTACCGCCGCCACGGTGGCGCGCGAGCCGATCGACCTCGCCGCCGCCTGGGCCGACCGCCACGGCATCCCCCGCGACCGGCTCCTCATGGGCGAGTTCGGCGCCATGCCCGGTGACCGGCTGGCCTTTCTCCAAGACAAGAGACGCGCCGCCGAAGAGCACGGCATCGCCTGGGCCGTCTGGTCCTGGGGCGACGCCATGGCCATCACCAGTGGTGGCGCCGAGCGCCGGCTGGATCCCGCGGTCTGCGGCGCGCTCGGGCTCCAGGGGTGCGAAAGAAATGAAGATAAGTATCGGGGAGGATGATCCTCCCCGAGCCCCACCGTGCTTTTGGCGTAGCGCTCCGACCCGAAGTAACGGTGGGGCGCGGGGAGGCGCTGCCTCCCCGATCTTCTTCTCGTCTAGACCCCCGGACCGATCGTCTCGATCCTGGGTTCCGGGCCGGCGCCGTGGAGGTCGAGCCATTCCTTGTCGATGGCGGGGAGTTCCTGGTCCTCGATCGCGGCCTCGAAGGCCTGGAGGCGTTTGTAGATGGACAAGAGCTCGACGATCGTCGTCCAGGAATTGACGAGGTACTGGAACGAGTTGGAGACCTGGTTGAAGGCGGTGAGGATCTGCTGCAGCACGCCGAAGGTGAAGCCGACGGCGGCCCCGGCGACGATGGTCGGGATCAGGAGAATGTAGACGAAGATGTTGTCGGCCTGCAGGTACATCGCGCGGAACACGTTGAAGTACATGTAGTGAAAGTAGAGGCGAAAGTAGTTCTGCCGAACGTGACCAAAGAGCTCGCGAACGGTGAGCGGCTGGGCGCGCTCCTCGCGGTCCTCGCCGTAGACGAGCTCCTTGCGGTAGGCGGCCTCGACCCGCTGATTCCTGAACTCGAGGCCCGGCAGCTTGACGCCGACCAGGGCCAGGACGCCGGTGCCGAAGATCGACCAGACGAGGGCCGCGACGAAGAGCGGGGCCGGGATGACCCCCACGATGGGGAGTTCAGTGACGTATTCGGAGAGCGCCCAGAGGACGGGAAGGAAGGCGATCAGCGTCATCACCGCTTCGACCGCCGAAACGCCGAGGCCTTCCATGACGCCGGCGAAGCGCATGGTGTCCTCCTGGACGCGCTGCGACGCGCCCTCGATGTGCCGCAGCCGCTTCCAGCGGGCCATGTAGTAGTCGTTCATCGCCGTTCGCCAGCGGAAGATCCAGTGGCTGACGAAGAACCGGGTGAGCACGAAAATGAAGATGGCGACGAAGGCGATCTGCGCGAACAGCACGAGCAGGTCGAAGAGATCGGCCTGGGTGATGGTCGAATCGGCGCCCAGCGCCTCCTGCACACCGTCGAAGAAGGGCCGGCGCCAGTTGTTGATGGCGACCGAGATCTGCACGCTGAAATAGGTGACGAAGAGGATCAGGCCCGAGCCCAGGATCGACCAGTGCTGCCAGGGATGCGGGTCCATGCGGTACCAAAAGGCGGCAAAGAGCGCCACGGTGATGCCGTAATAGCCGTAGAACCAGAGGAATTCGGGCGTGACGAAGTAGCCGAGCCCGATCACCGGTGGGGCATCGGCGGGCGAGGCGCCGAGCCCGAAATAGACCCCCCAGCCATTGCCGCCGGCATACCAGATCGCCGTG
>JAABSG010000224.1 GCA_011390475.1 Geminicoccaceae bacterium
CAGCCGGCGGATCGCGATCTGACCGGGCTCGAGGAGGTTTTCCGCTCGGTTTTCCCGATCAAGGATTTTGCCGATCGGGCTGCCCTCGATTTCGTCAAGTACGAGCTCGAGGCGCCCAAATACGACGTCGAGGAGTGCCACCAGCGTGGCTTGACGTACGCCGCCCCGTTGCGCGTCACGCTGCGCCTGATCGTCTGGGACATCGACGAGGACAGCGGCGCCCGTAGCGTTCGCGACATCAAGGAGCAGGACGTCTACATGGGCGACATGCCGCTCATGACCGACAACGGCACCTTCGTCGTCAACGGCACCGAGCGCGTCATCGTCAGCCAGATGCACCGTTCGCCCGGCGTGTTCTTCGACCACGATCGTGGCAAGACACACAGCTCCGGCAAGTTCCTCTACTCCGCCCGGGTGATTCCCTATCGCGGTTCCTGGCTCGACTTCGAATTCGATGCCAAGGACCTCGTCTATGTCCGCATCGACCGACGGCGCAAGCTGCCGGCGACAGCGCTGCTCTTGGCGCTCGGCATGGATGGCGAGGAGCTGCTCGCCAAGTTCTACCACGATATTACGATCCGCCGTTCGGGTCAGGGCTGGAAGATCGCCTTTCGCCCGGATCGCATCCTCGGCCAGAAGCTCACCAACGATCTGATCGACGCGGCCTCGGGCGAGAGCCTAGCCGAGGCCGGTACCAAGGTGAGCCCGCGGCTGATCAAGCGGATCGAAGAGAAGAACGTCAGCGAGCTCTACCTCTCGGTCGAGGACGTGATCGGCCAGTTCGTGGCCAAGGACATCGTCAACCTGGAAACCGGTCTGGTCTACGCCGATGCGGGCGAGGAGGTGACCAACGAACTCCTGGCCAAGCTCGCCGAGGCCGGCATCGACGAGCTGCCGCTGCTCGACATCGATCATTCGACCATCGGCCCGTATATCAGGAACACGCTGATCCTCGATCGCTCGAGCACCCGCGAGGAAGCGCTGCTCGACATCTATCGCGTGCTGCGTCCGGGCGAGCCGCCGACCCTGGAGACCGCCGAGGCCCTCTTTGCCGGGCTCTTCTTCGATCCCGAGCGCTACGATCTCTCGCCCGTCGGCCGGGTGAAGATGAACCAGCGGCTCGGGCTCGAGGCCGACGACACGGTCCGGGTGCTCAGGAACGAGGACATTCTCGCCGTCGTCAAGCACATGGTCGAGATCAAGGACGGTCGGGGCGAGATCGACGACATCGACAATCTCGGCAATCGCCGGGTGCGTTCGGTGGGCGAGCTGATGGAGAACCAGTTCCGCGTCGGCCTGCTCCGCATGGAGCGCGCAGTCAGGGAGCGCATGAGCTCGGTCGAGATCGACGCGGCGATGCCGCACGACCTGGTCAACGCCAAGCCCGTGGCCGCCTCGGTCAGGGAGTTCTTCGGCTCCTCGCAGCTCTCGCAGTTCATGGACCAGACCAACCCGCTCTCGGAGATCACCCACAAGCGCCGTCTTTCGGCCCTCGGCCCGGGTGGCCTGACCCGCGAACGGGCCGGCTTCGAGGTGCGCGACGTGCACCCGACGCATTACGGCCGCATCTGCCCGATCGAGACCCCGGAAGGCCCGAATATCGGCCTCATCAACAGCCTCGCCACCTATGCGCGGATCAACAAATACGGCTTCATCGAGAGCCCGTACCGCAAGGTGATCGACGGCGTGGTGTCCGACGAGGTGGTCTATCTCTCGGCCATGCAAGAGAGCCGCTACGTCATCGCCCAGGCCAATTCGGACCTGACCGAGGAGCGCCGGTTCGCGGCCGATCTGGTGAGCTGCCGGGAGAACAACGAGTTCATCCTGGCCCGGCCCGAGACCATCGGGCTGATCGACGTCTCGCCCAAGCAGCTGGTCTCGGTGGCCGCCGCCCTGATCCCGTTCCTCGAGAACGATGACGCCAACCGGGCCCTGATGGGCTCGAACATGCAGCGCCAGGCGGTGCCGCTCCTGCAGCCGGAAGCGCCATTCGTCGGCACCGGCATGGAGGGCGTGGTGTCGCGCGACTCGGGTGCCGCAGTCGTTGCCAAGCGGTCGGGCATGGTCGATCAAGTGGACGGCTCGCGCATCGTCATCCGCGTCACCGACGAGATCGAGCGCGCCGATTCGGTGGTCGACATCTACAACCTGCGCAAGTTCCAGCGCTCCAACCAGAACACCTGCATCACCCAGCGCCCGCTGGTGAAGGTGGGTGATCGCGTCTCGAAGGGCGACATCATCGCCGACGGGCCGTCGACAGAGCTGGGCGAGCTGGCCCTGGGCCGCAACACGCTCGTCGCCTTCATGCCCTGGAACGGCTACAACTTCGAAGACTCGATCCTGATCTCCGAGCGGATCGTGCGCGAGGACGTCTTCACCTCGATCCACATCGAGGAATTCGAGGTGATGGCCCGCGACACCAAGCTGGGCCCGGAGAGCATCACTCGCGACATCCCGAACGTCTCCGAGGAGGCGCTGCGCAACCTCGACGAGGCGGGCATCGTCTATATCGGCGCCGAGGTGAAGGCCGGCGACATCATGGTCGGCAAGGTCACGCCCAAGGGCGAGACGCCGATGACCCCGGAGGAGAAACTGCTGCGCGCCATCTTCGGCGAGAAGGCGGCGGATGTTCGGGACACCTCCTTGAAGGTGCCGCCGGGCGTGCAGGGCACGGTCGTCGAGGTTCGCGTCTTCAACCGTCGCGGCGTCGACAAGGATGAGCGGGCGATTGCCATCGAGCGGTCGGAAATCGAGCGGCTCGCCAAGGACCGCGACGACGAGCGCAGCATTCTCGAGCGCAACATCTTCGGCCGGCTCCGGGAGCTTCTCGAAGGCCAGAAGATCACCGCCGGGCCCAAGGGCGTGAAGGCGGGCACGACCGCCGATGCGGCACTCCTGGATGCGACGCCGCGACGGCAGTGGTGGGAGCTCGCGATCGACGATGTCGAGCGGATGACCGAGCTGCAGGCGCTCAAGCGTCAGCTCGACGACGGCATCAAGCGCCTGACCGAGCGGTTCGAGAACAAGGTCGAGAAGCTGCAGCGCGGCGACGAGATGCCTCCGGGCGTCTTGAAGATGGTCAAGGTGTTCGTCGCGGTGAAGCGCAAGCTGCAGCCGGGCGACAAGATGGCCGGCCGGCACGGCAACAAGGGCGTGATTTCGCGCATCGCCAGGCTCGAGGACATGCCCTATCTCGAGGACGGCACACCGGTCGACATCGTGCTCAACCCCTTGGGCGTGCCGTCGCGGATGAACGTGGGGCAGATCCTGGAGACGCATCTGGGCTGGGCTTGCGCCAATCTCGGTCGGCAGATCGGTGATCTGGTGGCCACGCTCGACGAGCCCGGGGTCAAGGAAGCGCTGCTCGGCAAGTACGAGACGATCTACGGGCCGGAGATCCGGGCCGAGATCGAATCGTACGACGAGCGCGAGTTCGCCGAGCTCGGGCAGAACCTGACCCACGGCGTGCCGATTGCGACGCCGGTGTTCGACGGTGCGCACGAGCCGGACATCGTCCGCCTGCTCGAAGAGGCCGGCTGCCACTCGTCGGGCCAGTCGACGCTGGTCGACGGCCGGACCGGCGAGGCTTTCGATCGGCCGGTGACCGTGGGCTATATCTACATGCTCAAGCTCGGCCACCTCGTCGACGACAAGATCCACGCCCGTTCGGTCGGCCCCTACAGCCTGGTTACCCAGCAGCCACTGGGCGGCAAGGCGCAGTTCGGCGGTCAGCGGTTCGGCGAGATGGAGTGCTGGGCGCTGCAGGCCTACGGCGCGTCCTACAGCCTGCAGGAGATGCTGACGGTGAAGTCCGACGACGTCTCGGGCCGCACCAAGATCTACGAGGCCATCGTCCGCGGTGAGGACACCTTCGAGGCCGGCATCCCCGAGAGCTTCAACGTGCTCGTCAAGGAATTGCAGGCCCTGGGTCTCAATGTCGAGCTGCAGCAGGAAACCATGGGCGAAGATTGAACGTCGTCGTCCCAGCCATGTACGGCCCGGGTGGTCCCGCCTCGACCACCCGGCGCCTCCTTTGAAGCGGCGCTAGAGAGCAGGTTCCCATGAACGATTTGCTTTACCTCTTCGGCCAGCCCGCGACCGGTCAGAAGTTCGATCAAATCCAGATCTCGATCGCGAGCCCGGACCAGATCCGCGAGTGGTCGTATGGCGAGGTCCGCAAGCCCGAGACGATCAACTACCGCACCTTCAAGCCCGAGCGTGACGGCTTGTTCTGCGCCAAGATCTTCGGGCCGATCAAGGACTACGAGTGCTTGTGCGGCAAGTACAAGCGGATGAAGTACAAGGGCATCGTCTGCGAGAAGTGCGGTGTCGAGGTTATCCAGTCGAAGGTTCGCCGCGAGCGGATGGGGCATATCGAGCTCGCGGCCCCGGTCGCCCACATCTGGTTCATGAAGTCGGTGCCGACCCGGATCGGCATCCTCTTGGACATGACGCTGCGCGATCTCGAGCGGGTGCTCTATTTCGAGAACTGGGTGGTCATCGAGCCCGGTCTCACGCCGCTGAAGCAGCACGAGCTCCTCAACGAGGAGCAGATGATGCGCTACCGCGACGAGTTCGGCGACGATTTCCAGGTCGGCATCGGTGCCGAAGCGGTGCGCGACATGCTCAAGTCGCTGGACCTGCCGCGCGAGCGCGAGCAGATGCGCGCTGATCTCGTCGAGACGACGTCCGAGGCCAAGCGCAAGAAGCTGGTCAAGCGTCTGAAACTCACCGAGACCTTCCTCGAATCCGGCAACAAGCCGGAGTGGATGGTGCTCGAGGTGGTGCCGGTCATCCCGCCGGAACTGCGTCCGCTGGTGCCGCTCGACGGCGGCCGGTTCGCGACCTCCGATCTGAACGATCTCTACCGTCGCGTCATCAACCGCAACAATCGTCTCAAGCGGCTGATCGAGCTCAGGGCGCCCGACATCATCGTCCGCAACGAGAAGCGGATGCTGCAGGAATCGGTGGACGCGCTTTTCGACAACGGTCGTCGCGGCCGGGTGATCACCGGCGCCAACAAGCGGCCGCTGAAGTCGATGTCCGACATGCTCAAGGGCAAGCAGGGCCGCTTCAGGCAGAACCTCTTGGGCAAGCGCGTCGACTATTCGGGCCGCTCGGTGATCGTCGTGGGCCCGGAGCTGAAGCTGCACCAGTGCGGCCTGCCGAAGAAGATGGCGCTCGAGCTCTTCAAGCCCTTCGTCTATGCCAAGCTCGAGCTCTACGGCAAGGCGCAGACGATCAAGGCCGCCAAGCGGATGGTCGAGAAGGAGCGTCCGGAGGTCTGGGATATCCTCGAGCAGGTGATCCGTGAGCATCCGGTGATGCTCAACCGGGCCCCCACGCTGCACCGCCTGGGCATCCAGGCCTTCGAGCCGACGCTGATCGAGGGCAAGGCGATTCAGCTGCACCCCTTGGTCTGCACCGCTTTCAACGCCGACTTCGACGGCGACCAGATGGCCGTGCACGTGCCCTTGTCGCTGGAAGCCCAGCTCGAGGCCCGCGTGTTGATGATGTCGACCAACAACATCCTCAGCCCGGCCAACGGCAAGCCGATCATCGTGCCGACCCAGGACATCGTCTTGGGCATCTACTACCTGTCGCTCGAGTCCGAGGGCGAGCCCGGCGAGGGCATGATCTTCAGCGATGTGGCCGAGGTGCAGCATGCGCTGGCCGCGGGGCTCGTCAGCCTGCACGCCAAGATCAAGTGCCGGATCGACACGGTCAACGGCGAGGGTGAGGTAGAGCCCCGACTGGTCGAGTCGACCCCGGGGCGGATGCTGCTGGCCGAGATCCTGCCGCAGCACAAGGAGGTCAATTTCGAGGCCCTCTTGAACCGGATCCTGACCAAGAAGGAGGTGTCGAACGTCATCGACGTCGTCTACCGCCACACCGGTCAGAAGGAGACGGTGATCTTCGCCGACCGCCTGATGACCCTGGGCTTCTCCTATGCCTGCCGGGCCGGCATCTCGTTCGGCAAGGACGACATGATCATCCCGCGCGGCAAGCAGGAGTTCGTCAGCAAGACGCAGGAACTGGTCAAGCAGTACGAGCAGCAATACGCCGACGGCCTGATCACCAAGGGCGAAAAGTACAACAAGGTGGTCGACGCCTGGCAGGGCTGCTCGGACAAGGTCGCCGACGAGATGATGGATGCGATCCAGTCGGTGCACCTCAAGAAGCTGCCGGACGGCCGCTTCAAGCAGCCCAACTCGGTCTACATGATGGCTCACTCCGGCGCCCGTGGCTCGCCGGCGCAGATGAAGCAGCTGGCCGGCATGCGTGGTCTGATGGCCAAGCCCTCGGGTGAGATCATCGAGACCCCGATCATCTCGAACTTCAAGGAAGGTCTCTCGGTGCTCGAGTACTTCAACTCGACGCACGGTGCCCGTAAGGGCTTGGCCGACACTGCCTTGAAGACGGCAAACTCGGGCTATCTCACACGCCGCCTGGTCGACGTGGCGCAGGACTGCGTCATCGTCGAGGAGGATTGCGGCACCGAGAACTTCATCACACTGGCAGCCGCGCCCGACGAGGAACTCGGCGAGCGGGTGCTCGGCCGGACGGTCGCCGAGGACGTGGTGGCGCCCCAGACCGGCGAGGTGGCCATCCC
>JAABSG010000225.1 GCA_011390475.1 Geminicoccaceae bacterium
CCCGGATCACCCCTTGTCGCCTCCTCGACCACCCGCTCGAGCATGCTTTTGACGAAGGTCACGCCGGCCGCCTTGTGCGCCGAAAGGTCGGTCGGGGCCAAAAGATGCGCCACCTCGGGCCCGGCCCGATCGGCATGGCTCGCGGCCAGGAGGTCGGCGACGTCGCCGACCTCGACCGCGCGCGGATCCTGGGCCACCGTCGCCGGATCGTCGGCGTTGATCAGATCCGCCATGGTCGGCACGACCCGGGTCAGGTCGAACACCCGGCCGTCGCGAACGGTCACGATCGAAGGCCCGCCCGGATCACCCGGCAGCCAGGCCCGCCCGACCAGCACCGCCGCTTCCAGATCCGCCGGCAAGGCCCGCGCCACGTCGAGCGCCTGTTCCATCTTCCTCCCCCTTTTCGCCATCGCTTGTGGTTGTCACCGTTCGCTGTTGGTCTTGGCCCTGCCGTCCAAGCAGGCCTGCCTCGAGGCCACGGCGCCCAATGCCGTAGCGCCTGTCACCGTTCGCTGTTGGTCGACCATCTTGCGCAGCGATCGTGCTGGTCATCGTTAACGGTCGGTCGGCAGTCGACGCAATGCCTACCTGCCACCAGCGGCTGTCGGCGGGCCGGCGGCCGCACGAACCGCCGAGCAACCGGCGACGAGCTTCGCTCACCGTCAGTCGTTGGCCAGCTTCGCCGCCGTCTCGCGCAACTGAAACTTCTGCACCTTGCCGGTCGAGGTCTTGGGCAAGGGGCCGAAGACGATGCGGCGCGGCACCTTGAAGCCGGCGATCTCGTTCCGGCAATGGGCGATGATCGAGGATTCGCTCGCCACCGCCCCCTCCCTGAGCGTCACGAAAGCGCAGACCGTCTCGCCCCACTTCTCGTCCGGCAGCGCCACCACGGCGGCGTCGATCACGTCGGCGTGGCGATAGAGCGCCCCTTCGACCTCGATCGAGGAGATGTTCTCGCCGCCCGAGATGATGATGTCCTTCGACCGGTCCTTGATCTCGACATAGCCGTCCTCGTGCTTCACCGCGAGGTCGCCGGTGTGAAACCAGCCGCCGGCGAAGGCCTGGGCCGTGGCCGAGGGATTCTTGAGATACCCCTTCATCACGTCGTGGCCGCGCATCATGATCTCGCCGATCGTGGCCCCGTCCGCCGGCACCGGGGTCATGGTCGACGGGTCCATCACGTCGAGACCTTCCAGCACCGGATAGCGTACGCCTTGCCGGGCCAGCTTGGCCGCCCGCTCGGTCGCCGAGAGACTCCGCCACGCCTCGTGAAAAGCGCAGACCGTGGCCGGCCCGTAGACCTCGGTGAGGCCATAGACGTGGGTCACCTCGATGCCCAGTGCCTCCATCTTCTGCAAGACCGCGGCCGGCGGCGCGCTCGCCGCGGTCATCATCTTCACATGCTGCGGGAAGTCGCGCCGCTCCTCGGGTCGGGCGTTCAAGAGCATGCCCATGACGACCGGTGCACCGCAGAGATGCGTCACCCCCTCCAAGGCCAAGGCGTGAAAAATGCTCGCCGCCTCGACCTTGCGGAGACAGACGTGCGTTCCGGCCTGCAGCACGATGGTCCAGGGAAAGCACCAGCCATTGCAGTGAAACATCGGCAAGGTCCAGAGATAGACCGGATGGTGCCCCATCCCCCAGACCAGGACATTGCCGACCGCGTTCAGATGCGCACCACGATGATGGTAGACGACTCCCTTGGGATTGCCGGTGGTGCCCGACGTATAATTGAGCGCGATCGCCTGCCATTCGTCCTCGGGAAGAAAGGGGACGAAGGCCGGATCGGCGCCCTCCAAAATCGCCTCGTAGGTCGTTTCGCCCAACAGCGTGTGCGGGCCCGGATGCTCGGGATCGACGATGTCGACCACCCGGATCGGCCGCGTCACCTGCGCCAGCGCTTCGCGGATGACGGGCGCGAACTCGGTGTCGCTCAAGAGAATATCCGCCTCGCCGTGCTCCAGGATGAAGGCGATCGAGGCGGCGTCGAGGCGATAGTTCAGAGCATTGAGCACGGCACCCGCCATCGGCACGCCGTAATGCGCCTCGAGCATCGCCGGAATATTGGGCGCCATGACCGCCACCGTCCGCCCGGGCGCGATGCCGAGGCCGACCAGGGCCGCGGCCAGGCGCCGGCAGCGCTCGGCGAATGCCGCGTAGCTCAGCCGCGTGGCGCCGTGCACCACGGCCAGCCGGTCCGGATAGACCGCAGCCGTCCGCTCGAGGAAGGTGAGCGGGGTCAAAGGCGCGAAGTTCGCGGCATTGCGGTCGAGATTTTGCGCATAGGGCGACTCCGGCGGATGCGCGACCTCGCGAAAATCCATTGTCATCGATCCTGCCTCCCTGCCCCACGCCGGCCACTGGACCCGGACGCCGACCCGAGGATCTGCCCCCTCGACCCGGACGCGTCAAGCACACCGGCTGACAGCGCCCGCCCGATTGGCTAGGCTCGGGCTTCGGTGCAGCGCAAGGGAGCGAACGATGAGCAAGGCACTCTGGCTCGAGAAGACCGACGCCGGCCAAAACGTGCGGATCGGGACGATCAGCGAAGCCGACCTGCCCGAGGGGGAGGTGATCGTCGACGTCAGCCATTCGACCCTCAACTACAAGGACGCGCTCGCCATCGCCGGCAAGGCGCCCATTGTCCGCTCCTGGCCGATGGTCCCGGGCATCGACTTCGCCGGCACCGTCAAAGAGAGCCACCACCACGAATGGCAAGCCGGCGACAAGGTCGTGCTCAATGGCTGGGGCATCGGCGAAACCCGGCTCGGCGGCATGGCCAGCCTGGCCCGGGTGCCCGGCGACTGGCTGGTCCGCCTGCCCGACGCCTATTCACTCGAGGACGCCATGGCGATCGGCACCGCCGGCTACACCGCCATGCTCGCCGTGATGCGGCTGGAGGAAGCCGGGCTGAAGCCCGATTCCGGCCCGCTCTTGGTCACCGGTGCCATGGGCGGCGTCGGCAGCGTGGCGATCCTGGTCTTGGCGCGGCTCGGCTTCGAGGTCTGGGCGCTGACCGGCCGCCCCGAGGAAGAGGCCCACTTGAAGGCTCTGGGCGCTGCCGGAATCGTCCCCCGGGAGGAGCTCTCCGGCAAGCAGAAGCCGCTCTTGAAGGAACGCTGGGCCGGTGGCGTCGATGCCGTGGGCTCGCACGTACTGGCCAATTTCCTGGCCTCGACCCGTTATCGCGGCACCGTTGCTGCCTGCGGGCTCGCCGCCGGCATGGATCTGCCGGTCACCGTGGCCCCCTTCATCCTGCGCGGCATCACGCTCGCCGGCATCGACAGCGTCTACGTGCCGGCCGTCCACCGCCGCGCCGCCTGGCACCGTCTGGCCAAAGACCTGCCGGCCCAGCGCCTGGCCGCGATCAGCCGGACGATCGCCCTCGAGGAGGTGCAGGCAGCGGCCACCGACCTGCTCGACGGCAAGGTCAAGGGCCGGCTGGTCGTCGAGATCGGCAACTGACGGGCAGTGCGACGCCGTCTCGTGGAGTAGTCGTCATGCGCTCGCTCGCCCGAATCGTCCTTGCTTGCGTCGTTCTGGCCGCCGTGGCACCACCATCGGCGGCGCAGAGCATAGCCGAGATCGAACGCGCCGAAGCCGCTCTCGATATCGTCTGGGCCCTGACCCCGATCCAGACCCGAACGGCCGTGCTGGTGGCGGCCCCACCCGCCGGCTTCGGGCTCTACGAGCCGCATCCGACCGCGACTTTCGCGCCGGGCGAGCCGATCGTCGCCTATGCCGAGCCGGTGGGCTTCGGCTACAGCCAGCCGGCCCCGGGACTCTGGCAATTCGGCTTCGATGTCGACCTCTTGATCAAGACGGCGGACGGCCAGATCCTCGGCGGCCAGGAAGGCTTCGAACGGCTGGCATTGACCAGCCGGACGCGCAATCGCGAGTTCATGCTGACCCTGACCCTCGACCTCGACGGGGCGCCACCCGGCGACTACGTCGTCCAATACACCCTCAACGATATCGCCAGCGACAAGTCCGGCCAGTTCAGTCTGCCCTTCACGATCGCCGATCCCTGAGAACCTTATCCGAGCTCGGCTCAGTGACGAAAACCGACACACGACTTGCGTCGAGGCGCGAGGCGCGTCAATAATAGTGGGCGAGCGGGGATGCTCCCGGAACGAAACACCCGACACGCTTGTCGGGGTTACCGGCACTATCGGAGGAACAGGATGCCAGTCGGCACCGTCAAATGGTTCAACAGCACCAAGGGCTACGGCTTCATTCAGCCGGAAAGTGGCGGTGCGGACGTCTTTGTACACATCTCGGCCGTCGAGCGGGCCGGGATGAGCAGCCTGAACGAAGGCCAGCGCGTCTCCTACGAGGAACAGCTCGACCCGAGACGCGGCAAGAAGTCCGCCGAGAACCTCAAGCCGGCATGACGGCGAGGCAATCGGCCTAGCGACCTGAACGGCACCGGGCGACCGGTGCCGTTCGCCTTTTCTGGCGACCTCTTCTGGCGGTTTCGGGCGGCGGAAACACCGCGTCGCGCTCGTCGACCCCGCGGTGGTCCGCAAGGCTCAGGCAGCGAAGCCACCCGCGAAGGGCGGCTCTCCTGAACCGTCTGCCGGCAAGAGCTGCAACAGCAGCGCTTCGAGCTCGGTCGCTCGCAGCGCCTCGAGCGCCGCCCGGCTGAGATCCGGGCCGAAGAACTCGGGCGCCGCCTCGGCGAGACCGGGAGCGCCGCCCTGCGGCTCGCGCAGCACGTAGCCCTGCCCCCAGACCGTCTCGATGCCGGGGCCGCCGCCCACCGCCTGAATCTTCTTCCTGAGCTTGCAGATGAAGACATCGATGATCTTCTGCTCGGGCTCGTCGATCCCGCCGTAGAGGTGATCGAGAAAGACCTCCTTGGACAAGGTCGTGCCCCGCCGAAGCGCCAAAAGCTCGAGAATGCCGTATTCCTTGGCGGTGACCTTCAGCGGCTGATCCTCCACCGTCACCGTGCGCGAGGCGAGGTCGACCGCGAGCCGACCGATCCGGATGACCGACGTCGCATGGCCCTTGGCCCGCCGGATCAGCACCTTGAGCCGGGCCACCAGCTCGTCGCGATCGACCGGCTTGACGAGGTATTCGTCGGCACCGTCGAGCAGGGTCTGGATCCGTGCCTGCCGATCGTCGATGCCCGAGACGACCATCACCGGCATCGTAGAGCCGATGGCGCGCAGCCGTCTGAGCACCTTGCCGCCGTCGAGATCGGGCAGCCGCAGATCGAGCACCAGGGCATCGAATTCGTAGACCTTGAGGATGTCGAGCGCGTCCTCGCCGCGATCCGTGCACTCGACCACGTAACCCTGGCCCTCGAGCGCCTTCCTGACGAACGCGGTCGACACCGGATCATCATCCACTACCAGCACCCGCATGCGCCTGCCCTCGATCCTTGCTTCAACGGTTTCTCAACCATAACGGGAATGTTGCGAAAATACATCCCCAAATACGCAGAGGCAGGTGGAACGCCGCGAACGCGGCCGAGCCGTCATCACAGCCGATCATATTCGCTGGAGCGACCCGGCTCGGCGCCGCTGCCAGCTTCACCAATCGACGCCAGCGGCCTATCCAAGATGTACCGATACCACCTTTCGACCGTGCGTGGAGTTGACCAGCGATGACCCGAGAGCCGGCAGCAAGTGCCCCATCACGAGACGACGCCGGTCCCGCGAGCGAGACGCTCGAGATTCGCTCGGCCCGCCTCTTGACCACACTCGCTTCGACCTTCGCCGGCACGGTGCCCAATATCTACCGCATGCTGGCCGACAACCCGGCCGTGCTCGAGAGCTTCGTCACGCAAGAGCGGCTGCTCGAGCAGGATGGCGTCCTGAGCCACAGCGAGCAGGCCGTGGTGGCGTTGATCGTCGCCAGCCACAGCGAGTGCCGCTATTGCCAGGCCGTCTTCGCCAAGGAGGTGGAGGCGCACGGCATCAGCGCCCATGTCCGCCGCACGATCCAGGACGGCAAGCTGCCCCGCGACCGTCGGCTGGCCGCACTGGCCCATGCCACCCGGCGCACGCTGGCGAGCCACGGCCGCCTCGGCCGGGCCGAGATCGGCGCCCTCGAACGGCGTGGCCTGACCTGGCCCGAGCTGCTCGAGATCACCGCCATCATCGCCGCCTACACGCTCGCCACCTACGCCAACAATCTCGCCCGCACGCGCGTCGACCCGGAGTTCGCCCCAGCCCCGGGCCCAGCCGTCGGCTGAGCGCGCCCACCCCCATCGGCTCGACGTCGCGCGGCGTAGCGCTATTAGATCTGCTCGATCTCCGTGGCGGGCACGGCCGAAACGCTGGTCGGCAAGGTCAAGGCGAACCGCGTGCCCGCCGCGCCCGTGTCGACCAGAACCAAGTCGCCGCCGTGATTGCGGGCGAGTTCGGCCGCGATCGCGAGGCCGAGACCCGCCCCGCCGCTGGCCGACTGGCCCTTCTCCGCAAACAGCTCGGCCTCGACCGCGGCCGGCAGGCCGGGCCCGTCATCGGCGATCTCGATCACCACCCGATCAGCCGAATTGGCACCGCTGATCAGCACCTCCTCGGCCCCGGCATCGATGGCGTTGCGCGCGAGGTTGAGGAGGATGCGATAGACCTG
>JAABSG010000024.1 GCA_011390475.1 Geminicoccaceae bacterium
ATCAAATGGGCCAAGGGCGAGAACATCCCGGTCGGCCCCGGGCGCGGCTCGGGTGCGGGCTCGGTCGTCGCCTGGTCGCTCGAGATCACCGACCTCGATCCCCTGCGCTTCGGCCTGCTCTTCGAGCGTTTCTTGAACCCCGAGCGCGTCTCGATGCCGGACTTCGACATCGATTTCTGCCAGGACCGGCGTGACGAGGTGATCCGCTACGTCGAGGATCGCTACGGCCACGACCGGGTCGCGCACATCATCACCTTCGGCAAGCTGATGGCCAGGGCCGCGCTGCGCGATGTCGGCCGGGTCTTGGGCCTGCCCTTCGGCCTGGTCGACAAGATCTGCAAGCTGGTGCCCAACAACCCGGCCAAGCCCGTGACCCTGGCCCAGGCCGTGGCCGGGGAGCCGAAGCTGAAGGAGGCCAGAGACAGCGATCCGGCGGTGGCCCGGATGATCGAGATCGCCTTGCAGCTCGAGGGCCTGCCGCGCCACGCCTCGACCCATGCGGCGGGCGTGGTGATCGGTGATCGGCCGCTCGAGGAGCTGGTCCCGCTCTACCGTGACCCGAAAAGCGGCAGTGCGGTCACCCAGCTCAACATGAAGGACGTCGAGAAGGCCGGGCTGGTCAAGTTCGACTTTCTCGGGCTCACCACGCTGACCATGCTGCGCCTCGCCGAGGACCTGGTGAAGGCGCGCGGCACCGATCTCGACCTGCAGTCCCTCCCGCTCGACGACAAGGCGGCCTACGCGCTGATGAGCCGGGCCGAGACCGTGGGCGTCTTTCAGCTGGAATCGGCCGGCATGCGCGATGCGCTCAGGAAGCTGAAGCCCGACTGTTTCGAGGACATCATCGCCATGGTCTCGCTCTACCGGCCGGGGCCGATGGACAACATCCCGCAATACATCAACGTCAAGCACGGCACCGAAAGCGCGGCCTACCTGCACCCGATGCTCGAGCCGATCCTGAAGGAGACCAACGGCGTCATCATCTACCAGGAACAGGTGATGGAGATCGCCCAGAAGCTCGCCGGCTACACGCTGGGCGGCGCCGATCTGCTCAGGCGTGCCATGGGCAAGAAGATCGCGGCCGAAATGGAGGCGCAGCGGGCGATTTTCATCGAGGGCGCCGGCAAGAACGGTATCGAAGCCGGGATGGCCAATACCATCTTCGATGCGGTGGCCAAGTTCGCCTCTTATGGCTTCAACAAGAGCCATGCGGCGGCCTATGCGCTGCTCGCCTACCACACGGCCTATCTCAAGGCGAACCACCCCCTCGAGTTCTATGCCGCCGTGATGACCATGGAAATGGCGAACCAGGAAAAGCTCGCCGCCTATCGGCACGAGATGCGCGGCCGGGGCATCGCGCTCTTGGCCCCGGACGTCAACGCGTCCTCGGCGATCTTCTCGGTCGAGGACCGGCCGAAGAACGGCAAGCCCGCCGCGTCCGGGGTGCGCTTCGCCTTGGCCGCGATCAAGGGCGTCGGCCGGGCCGCCATGGAGGCGCTGGTGGCCGAGCGCGAGGCCGGGGGGGCTTTCCGCAGCCTTTGTGATCTCACCAGCCGGATGGCCGGCAAGGGTTTCAACCGCCGGCTCCTGGAGGCGCTGGTCAAGGCCGGCGCCATGGACAGCCTCGATGCCAACCGGGCGCGCATGATGGCGTCACTCGACGGTGCCATCGCTTATGCGAGCGCGGTCAAGGCGGCGGCGGAGAGTGCCCAGACGGGGCTCTTCGGCGAGGGTGGCGAAACCGTGCCCGAGCCGCGGCCGAGCGAGGCCGTGGAGTGGGATCAGGCCTGCCGCCTCGCCCACGAATTCTCGGTCCTCGGTGTCTATCTCTCGGCGCACCCGATGGACGGCTTCGCCGAGGCGCTGGGCCATCTCGGCGTCGTCCCGGCAGCGCAGATCTTCGACTCGCCGGCCAATTACAACGGGAAGATCGTCGAGCTCGCCGGGGTCATCGTCGCGCAAAAAGAGATGAAGACCGACCGTGGCCGGTTCGCCGTTCTCCAGCTTTCCGACCCGTCGGCCCAGTACGAGGTCAGGCTTTTCGCCGATGTGCTCGAGCGGAGCCGATCGCTCTTGGTGATCGGCACGGCCGTGGTCTTCACCGCCGACGTCCGTGCCGATGGTGACGAGGTCAGACTTTCGGGGCAACGGCTGAGGCCGCTCGACGGCGCCGCCGATCGGCTCGACAGCCAGGTGGATATCGAGCTCGCCGAGCCCGCCGCCGCCATCCGCTTGAAGCCGCATCTGGGCGATGGCGGCAATGGTGCGGATGTTCGCCTCGTCATCCGCATAGCCGATGGTCGCGAGGTGGTCGTCGCACTGCCCGAGGCAATCTCGCTCGCCCACGCCAAGCGTCCGAGCGTCGAGCGTGTCGAAGGCGTGATCCGCATCCACGACCATCCCCGAAAGCAAATGCGGGCCCGGCCCGCCATGTTGCACTGACCGATCGCAGCGCCGCGGCCGGCGCTTTCGGCACGGGCATTGCACCGGCGCGGCAAGCGTGGTCCTATACGACTGGCCTTCACGAGAGAGACGCTGCGGTGGAACGAGAGGCGGGCGAACCGACCTGCAAGTCGTGCAAGACGGCGATACCCGCTGGCGCTCGGTTTTGTCCGAACTGCGGGGCGCGGCTCGTCGAGCAGCCGGTCCTGCCCAAGACGACAGCGGCCGCGCCGGGTGGCGAGCATCGGCAGATCACCGTCATGTTCTGCGATCTCATCGGTTCGACACGGCTCTCGACCGAGCTGCACGCGGAAGACCTGCGCGAGCTGATCGGCGCCTATCACGAAATTTGCGCCACCGAGATCGAGAGTCGCGGCGGCATGATCGCGAGCTACATGGGTGACGGCGTGATGGCCTATTTCGGCTATCCGCAGGCGAGCGAGGACGCCGCGATCCGGGCCGCCGACGCCGGGCTCGGCATCACCCGGCGGGTGGCCCAGATGGGTGAGCGCCTGGCCGCCGAGCGCGGCATCACGCTCGCCACCCGGGTGGCGCTGCATACCGGCCGGGTGCTGGTCGGCGAGATCGGCGCCGGGGTGCACCGCGACCGCCATGCCGTCACCGGCGTCGTCCCCAACCTCGCGGCCCGGCTCGAGAGCCTGGCGCCACGCAACGGGCTGGTCATCAGCGAGCAGACCCGGGCCTTGATCCACCGCGCCTTTCGCATCGATTCCATCGGCAGCTACGATCTCAAGGGCATCCCGCAGCCGGTCGAGGTCTATCGGGTGCTCGGCCGCAAGCCGCCGGCCTCCGTGCTGCGCGACCAGCGGCAAAAGCTGATCGGCCGTGAGACGGAGCTCGAAGCGCTGGAGGCTGCCTGGGAGAAGGCACTGAGCGGTGCCGTGGTTCGGGTAACGGTCGAGGCCGAGCCCGGCGTCGGCAAGTCGGCCCTGGCCGCGCGGTTCATCGAGCGGGCGCGGATCGAGGCCGCCCACATCATCGAGTTCGCCGGTTCCTCGGGCGAGCGCAACGCGCCCTTCGCCTGCCTGCGCCAGACGATCGCCCGGCACCTCGAGGCTGCTGGTGCCGGCAGCGCCGACGAGGTCCGTCAGACCCTGGCCGGCTGGCTCGATGCGGGCACCCCCGAAGCGGCTTCTAGCCAGGTCCCCATTCCACATGTCGAAACGATGCTGGCGTTTTGGCGGGGAGAGCTGGCGGCGGGCGCCGAGGGTCGGGGTGCCGTCTTCGCGGCGGCGGCGGCCCTTTTCGCCGCGGCACGCCCGCCCTTGCTCGTGGTGCTCGAGGACGCCCACTGGATCGACCCCTCGACCCGGGAGCTGCTCGATCGCATCCTCGGTGATGCGGCGCCCAAAGCCTCGGGCATGGGCCGGCTGGCACTGGCGCTCACCCGGCCCGGCGCCCGGCTCGATTGGCGCCGGCCGGACGATGTCACGCTCAGGCTCGGCCGGCTGGCGACGGGCAGTTGCCGCAAGCTGATCGAGGCGGTGGCCGGTTGCCGGGTGGAGGCGCTGCTCGCCCAACGCATCGAGGCGGCGACGGACGGGCTGCCGCTCTATGTCGAGGAATTCACCAAGGCGCTGATCGAGTCCGGCCACGTCCACCGCCAGCGAGGTGTGCTGCGCGGGGCCGAGCTCGGCTCCAGCATCGAGACCCCGGCCTCGCTCCTCGATCTCATTACCGCCCGCCTCGACACGCTGGGCGACGCCAAGGTCTTGGCCCAGATCGCCGCCGTCCTCGGCCGCACCTTCGACGACGCCGCGTTGCGCGCGGTCAGTGGCCGGGCAGCGGAGGAGATCGAGACGGAACTCGCCGCCCTCGAGGCTGCCGGCATCCTGACCACAGGCGCCAGCGGCGGCATCACCTTTCGCCACGCGCTGTTTCAAAAGGCCGCCTACGAGAGCCTGCTGCGCTCGGCGCGGCGCACCTGGCATCGCCGCTACCTCGACTGGCTCGAGGCCGTGCCGGAGCGCATCGCCGCGGTGCGCCCGGAGACCCGGGCCTTTCACCTCGAGGCCTGCGGCGAGCACCGTTCTGCGGCTGAGCTCTATATCGAAGCCGGGCTGGCCGCGAGCAGCGCCTCGGCGAGCTTCGAGGCCGCCGCCCATTTCCGCACGGCCTCTGATCTCTTGGCGCTCGAGCCCACCGACAGCCGCACCCTGACGGACCGTTTGCACGCCCAGGTGCTGCTGGCCGGCGCGTTGCTCGCGGCGCGCGGGCCGGGCGCGCCGGAGACCCGCGCGGCCTACGATCAGGCGCTGCATCTGGCGGAGGCGGCACCCGAGTCCGACTGGCACCTCGCCGCCTATTGGGGCTGGTGGCGGGTGTCGGAGACCTTCGCCCTGATGGCCGAGCGGGCGCGCCGGCTGCTCGAGGTCTCCAATCGGATGCGCGGCGCCGAGTTCAAGCTGCAGGCCATGCACTGCGCCTGGGCCAATGCGTTTCAGATGGGCGAGCTCGAGGCGGTGCGCGGGCAGGCCAAGGTCGGTCTCGAGCTCTACGAGGAAGCCGGCTTCGCGCATCTGCGCACGCTCTATGGCGGCCACGACTGCAAGGTCTGCGCCCTGGGCGAGATGGGCCTCGCCGCCTGGCTCATGGGCGCGGGCGATCAGGCCGCGAGCCATGTCGACCAGGCCTTGGCGCATGCCGAGGCGATCGGCCATGTCGGCAGCCTGCTGCATGCCCTCGATATCGCCGTCATGCTGCATCACTACCGCCGCGACGGCGACGCGGTCGCGAGATATGCCGAACGGCTGCTGGCGCTCGGCACCGACTACGATCTCGAGGAATACCGGGCCAAGGCCGACATCTTCCTCGGCTGGCGGGCGATCGACGCCGGTGACCCGGTTGCTGGTCTGGACCGCGTCAGCCGTGGCTTTCAGGTGCTGCAGGAAGTCGGCACGCCCGAGGACTTTCCGGTCTATCAGTGCATGCGCGCCGAGGCGCTGCGCCTGCTCGGCGATCCGGATGGTGCCCTGGCCGCGCTGGCGGGCGCCCGGGCGGTGATCGCCGAGCAAGGTGTGGCCTATTGGGCCGCCGAGATCGCGCGACAGGAGGCCGAGGTGGCGCTGAGCCGCGACGTCCCGGAGACGGAGCTGATCGCGGCCAAGCTCGAGGAAGCGCGCCGCATCGCGGTCAGCCAGGGTGCCTTGGCGCTGGAGCTTCGCGCCAGCCTCACCGGCCTCGCCTGCGCCAGGCGGCTCGGCGGTGCCGAGGCCGCTTCCGCCGCCGTCGCCGAGGTCCTGGCGCGGTTCGAGCCCGGCGCCACCGGGCGCGACATCGACGAGGCGCGCGCCGCCCTCGCCCGTGCCCTCGCGCGATGAGCCCGAAGGTGCGGCAGTGAGCCAGGGCGACAAGGGCTTCGCCTACGGGGCGCGGCGAAGCTGTCCGCCCGGCGCGACCTGGGCCAGGCTCGCCCCGCTCTTGCCCGTCTTCGGCATCAGCCGTGTCGCCGACATCACCGGCCTGGATCGCATCGGCATTCCGGTGGTCACCGCCTGTCGGCCCAATTCCCGCTCGCTCTCGGTCTTCCAGGGCAAGGGGTTGAGCCGTGATGCCGCCAGGGTGTCGGCCGTGATGGAAGCCTACGAGACCTGGTGTGCCGAGAGCATCGACCGGCCACTGCGCTTCGCCTGCCTGGACGAGATGCGCTTCTCGCACCCCTTGGTTGATATCGACGCCCTGCCGCTGGCCTCCGTCGAGCCCTTGGACCCGGGCCACCCCTTCCTCTGGATCGAAGGCCGGGATCTCGTCGGCGGCGGCAGCCGGTGGCTGCCGTTCGAGCTGGTCCACGCCAATTACGCGCTGCCCGAGCCCCCTCATTCCGCCACTTTCGCCGCCACCACCAACGGCCTGGCTTCCGGCAACACGAGCGACGAGGCGCTGCTGCACGCGCTGATGGAGGTGATCGAGCGCGACGCGCTGACGCTCTGGAAGCTCGGTCCCGATGCCTGGGCGAGCGGCACCGCGGTCCGCCTCGAGACCGTGGACGATCCCGCCTGCCGCTGGCTGCTCGACCGCTTCGCCGCGGCCGAGATCGACGTCGCCGTCTTCGACGTGACCTCGGACCTCGGCATCCCGGCCTTTTTGGCTTTGATCGACGATGCGACCGGGACCACCGGCGCCCCCGAGCTCGGCAGCGGCGCCCACCCGGCGCCGGAGGTGGCCCTCGCCCGGGCGCTGAGCGAGGCGGCGCAGGCCCGCGCCACGTTCATCGCCGGCGCCCGCGAGGACATCCCCGACGAGGACTACGCCGAAGAGGCGCTCGAGAGCCGGCGCCTCGCCGCGCGTGGCATCCTGAGCGGGCTCGCGCCCGAGCGCGCCTTTACCGACACGCGCAGTGTCGAGCGGCCGAGCTTTGCCCTGGACATCGAGGCCACGCTGGCCGCCCTCCAGCGCTCCGGCATGGCTGAGGCTGTGGCGATCGACGTCGGCAAGCCGGCCTTCGGCCTGGCCGTCGTCCGCGTCGTCGTGCCCGGCCTCGAGGCCGCCCTCGAGGGCCCGCGCTCGGCCTATGTCCCCGGCCGCCGGGCCTCGGCCCTGTTGGCGGAGGCGGCCGCATGAACGTCGTCTTCCTCGGGCCCACTCTGCCGCGCGACGAAGCCCTCGGGCTCTGCGACGCGGTCTTCCTGCCACCGGCGAGGCGGGGCGACCTGCTCGCCGCCATCGAGACCTGGCAGCCGACGACCCTGGCCCTCGTCGACGGCTATTTCGAGCAGGTGCCCTCGGTCTGGCACAAGGAGATCCTCTTCGCCCTGACGCAAGGCATCCGGGTCGCCGGTGCGGCCAGCATGGGAGCGCTCCGCGCAGCCGAGCTCCAGGCCTTCGGCATGATCGGCGTCGGCCGGGTCTTCGAGGCCTACGCCAGCGGCCGCTTCGCGCCGTTCCCCGGGCCGTTCGAGGACGACGACGAGGTCGCCGTCGTTCACGGGCCGGCCGAGATGGGCTATCCCGCGAGCGACGCCATGGTCGACATCCGCGCCACCCTGGCCCGGGCCGTGGAGGAGGCCGTGATCGACCTCGAGGCCGCCATCGCCATCGCCGCCGTCGCCAAGGCGCTCTTCTACAAGCAGCGCAGCTATGCCACCGTGCTCGAGCGCGCCCGGGCTGCCGGCATCGACGCCGCCGCCATCGCCCGGCTCGAGGCCTGGCTGCCGACCGGCCGCGTTGCGCAAAAGCGCCTGGACGCAGAGACCCTGCTCCGCCACCTGGCGGCTGGCGACCTCGACAGCACCTTGCCTGCCTTTCGCTTCGAGCGGACGCTGCACTGGCAACAGGCGCTCAGCGACAGAGCCGGCCGATGAGCTTCTCCCTCGACCGCTTCTTCCGCCCGGTCGGCACCCGCTTCAGGCTGTTCGCGCAATCGCCGGTGCTCGACGATTTCCGCGAGCCCGAGCTCGTCTACGTCTCGTCGCCCCGGGGCAGCCTCGGCCCGGGGCCGTCGGACGAGCGCATGTACGCGCTCAGCCCGATCGACAAGAAGCCCTATGGCGACGAGGACCTGCCGCCCTTCCGCGGGCCGAAGGATGCACCGGCGTTGCCCGATCGGGCCGGCCATTTCGACCATCTGCAGCCCGGCGATCCGGGCTTCGAGGCTGCCCACATGTTCGGCACCGTGCGCCGGGTGCTCGACGTCTGGGAGGTCTATCTCGGCGGCCCGCTGCACTGGCACTTCGCCATGACCCACCCCAGGCTGGAGCTGATCCCGCACGTCGCCTGGGACAACGCGCATTTCGGCTGGGGCTTCATGGAGTGCGGCGAGGGCGCCGACGACCAGGGTGAAAAGCGGCCTTATGCCCTGAATTTCGACGTTCTGGCGCACGAGACCGGGCATGGACTGGTCTTCTCGCTGGTCGGCATGCCGACGCCGGAGACCCTGACCACGGCCTATCGCGGCTTTCACGAATCGGCCTCCGATTGCGTGGCGATGCTCTCGGTCCTGCATTTCGACAGCTTCGTCGACCACGTGCTGAGGGTGACGGAGGGCGACCTCTACGTCGCCAACGAGCTCTGCCGGATCGGTGAGCTTTCCGAGACCCGGCAGATTCGCTCGGCCTCCAACGCGCTCAAGATGGCCGACGTCATCAGTCTCGACACCCCGCCGAACAAGGTCACCGGCAAGCAGGCCCACACCCTGGGCCAGCCGCTCACCGGGGCGATCTTCGATATCATCGTCGACCTCTATCTCGACCGCCTGGTCGCTTTCCGCCTGGTCAGCGCCGACCTCGCCTCGACCCTGCGCCGCGCGGCCAAGGAGGACGCTCTCGAGCAGGCCGACGACCGGGCGTTGACTGACGCCTACCGGCGCGAGCCCGAGGGCTTCCGCCGCGCCCTTTGCGATGCCCGCGACATGGTCGGGCTCAGGCTCGCCGCCACCTTCCACCGGCTGCAGGCCGACGGCCTGACCTTCGAGCGCGTCGCCCGGAGCTTTCTCGGCGTCGATCGCGAACTCACCGGCAGCGTCAACCAGGCTTTGCTCGCCGACAGCTTCCGCTGGCGCCAGATCCTATAGAATGCTTGCGCCACAACCCATGGCCTAGCCCGGCCGCATGGTGTAAAACCAAGGGCATAAACAGAGGAAACGCCATGACAACCATCGGCCTCACGCCACGACGACGGGTCACCCTTTTCGTCAAGCAGGTGCCGCTTCTGTTCCTCGAGGGGGCGGTGCCCGAGACGATTGCTGCGAGCGGGCGGTTCGATGCGACCCGCTATCACGAGCGCCAAGGTGGCGGCGGTGCGAAGGGCGGGACGACGGCGCTCAGCGTCTTCGAGGGCGGCCTCGCCTTCGTTTACGGCTACCGCTTCGTCGACGAGGAAAAGGCGCACACCCTGCCCGAGCCGTTGAAGATGCTGCTGCCGTCACCGCCGGCCGATGCCGCACCGCTGCCGGCGGCGGACGACAAGGACCCGATCGAGAAGGCGTTCCCGCGGGGCAAATATCTGCGCTGGGAGGCCGACCTCGACGCCGAGACGTTGATCTTCGAGACGGACGAGACCGAGGTCGGCATCGCCCTCGGCCTCACCGCCCCCGACAATGTGGGCCTGGCGAGCACCTCGGGGGACGGCGGCTTCACGCTCAGGGGCGCCGACGGCCGGCTCTACTACGTGCCGGAGACCCTCGGCAGCTACGAGGTCGTCGAGGAAAGCGAGCGCAGCTCCTTGATGCTGGCGCCGGGCACCGACCGCGACGACCTCCGGGTCCGCGAGCTGCTCGACGACGGCACCGGCGGCATGATCCAGTCCCGCGCCATGATGCAGAGCCGAGCGATGATGCAGAGCCGCGCCATGATGCAAAGTCGGGCGATGATGCAGAGCCGCGCCATGATGCAGTCCCGGGCGATGATGCAGAGTAGGGCCATGATGCAGAGCCGGGCGATGATGCAAAGTCGCGCGATGATGCAGGCCCGCGCCATGATGCAGAGCAATCTGCACGGCGACGGCTACCACAACGACGACGACAAGTAGCGGCTGCCGGCAGTCCGCGCGCCCTGAAGCGGGGTCAAACCTCCTTCGAGAAGTCGCTCTAATTCAAGGGCGTGGCACTGCTCCAGCCGGTCAGCCGAGCCAGACCTTGTTGAACTGGTGGTAGCTCGTCGGGTGGGGTGGGTAGCCGTGCACGTTGTGGCCGGCGATGGTGTAGAAGGGCTGCCAGACCGGCAGGAAGACGAAGGCGTCGTCCTGCATGATCTGCTGCACCCGCGCCATGACGACGCGGCGCGCATCGGGGTCGATGATCGATTCGGCCTCGTCCAGGGCCGCCTCGAACTCGGGGTTGTCGTAGTTCGTCTCGTTCCAGGGCACGCCCGCGCGGTAGGCGGCCGAGAGGACCATCGTGCCCAGTGGCCGATGGCTCCAGGAGGTGGCGCCGAACGGCGTCTTGTCCCAGATCTCCCAAAAACGTGAACTCGGCATCAGGTTGATCGAAAGGCGGATGCCGCATTCGCCCCACTGGTCGCGCATCGCCTCGCAGACCGATTGCTGCCAGACCCCGTCGGTGTTGCCGACGTCGACCGTGAGATCGATGCCGTCCGGATACCCGGCCTCGGCCAGGAGCGCCTTGGCCCGGTCGACATCGCGGACCAGTGGCGGCAACTCGGCGTATTCCGGATGCACTGGGGCCACGTGGAAGTCCTCGCCGACATCACCGGCCTCGCCGAAGACCAGCTCGCGGATGCGGGCGCGGTCGAGCCCGGCCTGCATCGCCAGGCGGAGCGTCTTGTTGTCGAACGGCGCCTCGTCGACCTTGACCCGCACGGCCAGCGTCCTGGCGGTCTGCGCCGGGAGGATCTGGCCGTCCAGGGCCTCGGCGAAGGCCATCTGCTCGTGGCCGAAACTGTAGATCGCATCGACATCGCCACCGGCGAAGGCGACGAGCTGGTTCTCGCTGTCGAAGTTATAGTAGTGGATCTCGTCGAGAAAAACCTCGCCGCCCCAGTAGTCGAAGGGCTCGCCATTGGTCGTCTCGGTCATCCGGCGCAGCGTGCAGCGCTCGCCCACGGTGAGATCGACGAGCGTGAAGGGGCCGGTGCCGATCGGGTTGGCCGAGAAGGGGGCGGTGAAGGAGGGGTGGATGATCGCCGTCGGATAGTCGTAGAGGTCCTCGGGAAAGGAGAGGACTGGCTGCCGGCAATGAAAACGAATGGTCAGGTCGTCGACCACCTCGATCGCCCCGTCGCGCAGCCGCTTGGCCATCCGGGGTGTGCCGTCGTCGTTCTCGTCGCCGGTGTCGACATCCTCGACCAGGGCGGCGACTGCCGAAAGGCCGACATTGGACGAGCCGAGCGCCGTATCGGTCCAGCGCTCGACGTTCCAGGCGACCTGGGCGGCGGTGAAGTCGTCGCCGTTGTGCCACTTGACGCCGGGGCGCAGGTAGAAGGTCCAGGTCTTCAGATCGTCCGAGGCCTCCCAGGCGCGCGCCAGCATCGGCCGGGTGACATTATCGACGCCGGTCATCGCCAGGTATTCGATGATGTGCCGCGCCTGGTTCGACATCTCGGCCCAGCTGAAGGTGGCGGGATCGTCCATTCGCTGCACCTGCATCGCCACCCGGAGCACCCCGCCCGCGACCGGCTCGCCCTCGGGCTCGGCGAACGGCAGTGCCGCATCGGCCGCGGCCGGCGCCGGCAGGCCCGCCATGGTGTAGGCGGCGGTGGCACCGACTCCCAACAGCGCCGCGATCCGCACGAAGCCGCGGCGATCGAGCTTGCCACGCTGCATCAGGTCCAAGGCCTCGTCGACCTTGGGGTGAAGGCGATTGGACGGCGTCGCTGTCGGCATGTCGCGTGATCCCGGTTCGGCTGTTCGGCGTTGCAAAGGGGAGCTAGGGCGAAAGCCGGCAATGGCGACCGGCGAAGCCGTGCCAGAAAAAAAGCGCCCGCCTGAGCGAGCGCTTTCCTTCGAGCCGGGTTCAGACTGTCAGCCGAGCCAGACCTTGTTGAATTGGTGGTAGGTCGTGGGATGGGCCGGGTAGCCGTGCACGTTGGTTTTGGCGATGGTGTAGACCGGCTGCCAGACCGGCAGGAAGACGAAAGCGTCGTCCTGCATGATCTTTTGCACGCGCTCCATGACCACTCGGCGCTCGTCGGGGTCGAGGATCGATTCGGCCTCGTTCAGGGCCGCCTCGAACTCGGGATTGGCGTAGTTGCTCTCGTTCCAGGGCACGCCTGCCCGATAGCCGACCGAGAGGACCATGGTGCCCAAGGGGCGATGCGTCCAGGAGGTGGCGCCGAACGGGGTCTGGTCCCAGATCTCCCAGTAGCGCGAACTCGGCATCACGTTGATGTTGAGCCTGATGCCGCATTCCCGCCACTGGTCACGCATCGCCTCGCAGACCGATTGCTGCCAGACGCCGTTGGTGTTGCCGACATCCACCGTGAGATCGATGCCGTCGGGATAGCCGGCCTCGGCGAGCAGAGACTTCGACCGCTCGACGTCGCGGACCAAGGGCGGCAGTTCGGCGTATTCGGGGTGAACCGGCGCCACATGGTGGTCCTCGCCGATGTCGCCCGCCTCGCCGAAGACCAGTTCACGGATGCGCGCCCGATCGAGGCCCGCCTGCATCGCCTGCCGGAGCGCTTTGTTGGTGAACGGCTCCTGATCGATCTTGACCCGCACGGTCAGGGTCTGGGCCGACCTGGCCGGCAGGATGTTGCCGTCGATCGCCTCGGCGAAAGCCATCTGCTCGTGGCCGAAGCTGAAGATCGCATCGACATCGCCGCCGGCGAAGGCGACGAGCTGATTCTCGCTGTCGAAGTTGTAGTAATGGATCTCGTCGAGAAAGACCTCGCCACCCCAGTACTCGAAGGGCTCGCCGTTGGTCGTCTCGGTGACCCGGCGCAGCGTGCAGCGTTCGCCGACCGCGAGATCGACCAGCGTATAGGGGCCGGTGCCGATCGGGTTGTCGGAGAAGGGCGCGGTAAAGGACGGGTGCACGATTGCCGTCGGATAGTTGTAGAGGTCCTCGGGGAAGGAGAGCACCGGCTGGCTGCAGTGAAAGCGGATGGTCAGCTCGTCGACCACCTCGATCGCCCCGTCGCGCAGCTGCTTGACCATCTTGGGCGTGCCGTCGTCGTTCTGCTCGCCGGTGTCGACGTCCTCGACCAATGCCGCGATCGACGACAGGCCGATGTTCGAAGAGCCGACGGCCGGGTCGGTCCAGCGCTCGACGTTCCACGCGACCTGCTCGGCGGTGAAGTCGTCGCCATTGTGCCACTTGACGCCGGGGCGGAGGTGGAAGGTCCAGGTGCGAAGGTCGTCGGACGCTTCCCAGGAGCGGGCCAGCATCGGCCGGGTGACGTTGTCGACACCGGTCATCGCCATGTATTCGACGATGTGCCGGGCCTGATTCGACATCTCGGTCCAGGAGAAGGCGGCCGGATCGTCCATGCGCTGCACCATCATGCCGACCCGAAGCGTGCCGCCGGTGACCGGCTCGCCCTCGGGCTCGGGGAACGGCATCTCGTCATTGGCCATGGCCGGCGCCGGCAGGCCCGCCATGGTGTAGGCGGCGGTGGCACCGACACCCAAGAGGGCTGCGATCCGCACGAAGCCACGGCGATCGAGCTTGCCCTTCTCCATCAGGTCGTAGGCTTCGTCGACCTTGGGGTGGCGGCGATTGGACGGTTTGTCCGTCGTCATGGTGCTGGCTCCCTATGGTGCGTGCCGACTCCGGCGTTGCATCGAAGGGACAGCCTGATGCATCGACCGTCAAGCCAAAATGCCGTTGTCGCGTGCAATCGAGGCGAACCGAATTGGCTGATCCCGGCGCCGGGGCCAGCTCGCCCCGGCGCCCGGCACCTCATGCGGCCGGCTTTTCGGCGAGCGCGACCATGGCGGCATGCAGCCGGTCGGCGATCGCCCGGCGGCGGTCCTGGCCTGTTTCGGCCTCGATCGAGGTGGGATCGATGGGCCGGCCGAAGCGGACGCGGATCGGGTGCGGGCGGGGACGGGAGCGGTCCACGGGCCAGGCCTCGTGGGCGCCTTCGATCAGCACCGGGACGAGGGGGGCGGGTGCGAGCTCGGCCAGTTGGCCGATGCCGGGCTCGAAGCGGAGCAGCTTGCCGTCCTTCGAGCGGCGGCCTTCGGGGAACCAGGTGAGGATGTGCTCGCGCTCCAGGATGGCCCGGCCGAAGGCGAGGGCGGTTCGAGCCTGGAGCGCGCCCACGGGAAAGACGTTGAAGAGCCGGCTGAAGGCCCGTCTGGGCGCCGACTTGAAGAGAATCGTCTCGTCGCCCGCCCAGTGCACCTGCTGCCGGAGAGAGTTCGGCAGGGCGGCCATGACCACGGCAGGATCGAGATAGCTCGTGTGGTTGGGGGCGAGGACGAAGGGGCCGTCCTCGGGCAAATTCTCCCGGCCTTCGACCTCGAGCCGGCAGAGCGTGCGCAGCAGCAAGACATCGAGACCGATCAGGAGCCCGGCGATCGCCCGGCGCACCGCACCCTTCTCGTCGAGCCACTGCTGCTGCGCCGGGTCGAGCTCGGTCGGGCCGGCCTCCCCGCCGCCTTCTTCGGCGGCCTTCACCGCCTCGAGCAGGTCCCGGACGGTCTCGATCTCCTTGATCGCGGCCTCGTCGAGGCGGATGCCGATCTCGCGCTCGAGGTCGAGCGAGACGCCGACCCAGTCGAGGGAATCGATGCCGACATCGGTGAACAGGCTGGCGTCGGGGGTGACCTTGCCGTCGGGGAAGTGTTCGTTGAGCCACGTCCAGGTCCGCCGCGCGCGCGGGTTCTCGAGCAGGCTCTCGTCGGCGGCGGAAAGCGCGCTCTCCTCCTCGGGCGGCGGCGCGCCTGCCTGCGCCCGCTCGAGGATCGCCGGCAGCTCGTGGCGTTTCAGCTTGCCGAGTGTGGTTCTGGGCAGGCTCTCCTTGGTGACGACGATCTCGGCGACGCGCTGATAGGAAGGCAGGCGGTCGGAGATCGACTTGCAGGCCCGCTCGAGCGCCTGCTCGTCGCCCTGGCGCCTGACGGCCTTGGCGTCGGGAACGACCAGCAGCGCCAGGCGTTCGTCGTGCTCGAGAACGGCGGCCTCGGCGACGAGATCGCTCTCCGAGAACCTCTCTTCGACGTCCTCCGGATAAATGTTCTCGCCGGCGGCGAGGACGATCGTCTCCTTCACCCGGGCGGTGATGAAGAGAAAGCCCGCGTCGTCGAGATGGCCGATGTCACCGGTCTTGAAATAGCCGTCCTCGGTGAAGGCTTCCTCGGTCCTCTCCTCCAGATTGCGGTAGCCGGCGAAGACGCTCGGCCCCTTGACCGTGATCTCGCCGCCCTCCTTGGCCTCGAGCGGGGCGATTTTCACGTCCATGCCGCGCAAGGGCTGGCCGGCGCTCTTCAGGTTCTTCTTCGCCGGCGCGTTGCAAGCGACGATCGGCGAGGTCTCGGTCAGGCCGTAGCCGGTGAGCACGTCGAAGCCGAGGCCCTCCAACTCGCCCGCGAGGTCCGCATCGAGCTTGGAGCCGCCGGCGACCAGGAGATGCAGCTCGGCACCGAGGCGGCGGCGCAGCGGGCGAAAGACCACTCGGCCGAGATTCCAGCCCCAGCGCTCGCGCGCCACGCGGCACCAGCCGAGCGCCGCCGAGAAGAGCTTGGCGCGCAAGCCTTCGGTGCCGACGCGGCGGCGGATCGCCGACATCAGCGCCTGGTAGAGCCGGGGCACCCCGATGACGATGCTCACCTGGCCTTCGGCGAGTGCCGCGGCGATCTCCGAGCCGCTGATGCCGGCGGGAAAGACGATGGTGGCGCCGACCCTGAGCGGCACCAGCATGCCGACGGTGAAGGGGTAGACGTGATGCAGCGGCAGCGGCAGCAGGACGCGTTCGGGCCCCTCGACGATGTCGGCGGCGAGCAGGCCCTCGACGTTGTGGGTGAGGTTCTCGTGCGTCAGCGGCACGCCCTTGGGTGCCCCCGTGGTGCCGGAGGTGTAGAAGAGGACGGCGGTGTCACCGGGCTCGACCTCGGCTTTCGCGGCGGGCTCGTCCGCGAGGAGGTCGCCCCACCAGTGGGCCATCCGGGGTTCGCCGTCGTCGTCCTCGTCCGATGGTCGCTCGCGGTCGAGCGCGATCAGGGTGAGGTCGTCGGGCGAGGGGTGGTTGGCGTCCAACGCGGCGACGACGCCGGTGGTCGAGAAGGCGAAGCGGCAGTCGCTGTCCTCGAGGCAATGGCGGAGCTGCTTCGCGCCCAGGCGCACATCGAGCGGCACGGGGATGGCCCCGAGCCGGATCAGAGCCAGGGCCGCCACCACCCATTCCGGCGCATTGGGGGCGAAGAGGACGACGGTGGTGCCGCGCTCGATGCCTTGCTCGGCGAGACCGGCGGCGAGCCGGCCGGCCTGTTCTTCGACCTCGCTGTAGCTCCAGGTCCGCGCCTCGCCGGCGAACGAGACGAGGGCCGGATGCTCGCCCCGCTCGGCGAGCTGGTCCAGGAGATCGTGGAGGGTGCGAAGCTCAGTCATTTGCCTCCTTTAACGAGCGACCCGCCCGGGAGTTCCACGGGTGGGTCGCTCGTTTCGGTCGAGGCGTCCCGTTCGGCCCGGGCTCGGCGTGGCCCGGGCTCAGCATGGCCTGGGCTCAGCGTGGGACGTCCTGACCGAAGTGCTCGACCAGATAGTCGAGGATCAGGTCGTACTCTTCCTCGGGCGGCTCCGGCCAGCCCATGTCGTCCTTCATCCAGACCAGGATGTCGTTCCAGACGCGGCGATTGAGACGCTGCTGCTGGATGATCGCGGTCGAGTGGCAGGCGATGCAGTTGTAGTAGAGCTCCTCCCGGCCCTCGCCTTCGGGCAGGCCCTGCCATTCGTCGTCGGGATCGTAGGCGGCGAAGGCCGGGGCCGAAAGGCCCCAGCCAGCGCCGGTCACGAGGGCGAGAAGACCCAGAACGAGGACCGTTCGGCGCATCAGACGGCCGTGACCGCGATGCGATGCGTCGAGTTGTTGCCGTAGCCCCTGGGGTTCCAGCCGGGCACGACCATGGGCTGGCTGACGCCCTCGCTGTCGGTCGCCCGGGCCCAGATCTCGTAGTAGCCGGCCTCTGGGAACGCGACATCGGCCTCGAACGTGGCCCAGGCGTACTTGTTGGGCGAGGCGGTGAACTCGGTGCCGTGCCAGGTGACGCCGAAATCGATGGAGACCTCGACATCGGCGACGTCGGTCTCGCCCGACCAGGCGTGGCCGCGCACCCGGAGCGGCTCGCTGGCCGCAACCTCGCTGCCGGTCTCGGGCCGGGTGATCAGCGACTTGATTCTGAGCGTGGTCAGCACCTCCATGTCCTCGTCGGCGACCTCCGCACCCGGGGCCACCGGGAAGCGCGGCACCCGGTAGGAGAGCCCGGTCATGCCCGGCCCGTCGTGCTCCTGGTCGCGGACCCAGACACGGTTGAGCCATTTCTGGTTGGCCGAGCCGATGAAGCCCGGCACGAGGATGCGGATCGGGTAGCCGTGGGCCAGGGGCAAGTCCTCGCCGTTCATCCCCCAGACGATCATCGTCTCCGGGCTCAGCGCCTTCTCGATCGGAATGCCGCGGCTGAGCGCCGGGCGGCCTTCCTCCATCGAGAGGTGCGGGTCGGCACCGTAATGGCCGGTATAGACGGCGGACGACTTCACCCCGGCGCGGTCGAGCACATCGGCGAGCCTGACGCCGGTGAACTCGCCGTTGCCGACCGCGCCGATGGTCCACTGGTTGCCGCGCGGCGAGGGCTCGAAGCCGGCCCGGCCGTTGCCGCCGCACTCGATCACCGCCTGCATGGTGACATGCTCGAAGTCGCTCTTCAATTCGGCCAGCGTCAGGGTGAGCTCGTTGTCGACCTCGCCGTCGATGGTCAAGGTCCAGCCATCCGGGTCCTCGGTCATCTCGGGGACGAGGCCGTTGTTGCGGACGAAGAAGTTGGCGATCGGCGTGATGTCCGGGTCGAGCAGATGCGGCGGGGTCTCGAGGTTGATCGGCCGGTCGTTCATGACGATCAGGCCGTCCTTGCCTTGCAACACGAACTCGTCCGGGGTCTGCGCGAAGGCCGCCGGGATGACGCCGCCCGGCAGGCGGTCGGCGAACGGGATCGAGGCGCCCAGCGCCAGGCCCATCGTGGTGAGGCCGGCACCGCGCAGAAAGCCGCGCCGGTCGGGGTTGCTCTTCCTGCCGAAGACGAGCCAATCGGCGCGCTCCGCATCGGCTTCGTAGAGCTCGTGGATGCCACGTTCATGGCGGTTCGTCATGGTGAACTCCCTGATGTTCGGGTGCGACGCGCCACGCGTCACCCGGTCCAGCGGTTCCTTCCGAACAGCTGCGATCATCAGCCTTAGCAGGGCTCGGGCGTTTGTGAAGTCTGGTGCGGCCCGATTCCGCACTGCCGAGGGCAGCTAATTCGATTGAGTTGGAAATTTTACTTTCCACTTTTGCGCGTAAATCGACTACGGCACCGTCATGTGAGACATAGCCGAGGTGCTCCACCATGCCCCAGCCATCCACCAGCCCGCGGCGCCGCCTGTCGCGTCTGGCACTGCCCCTGCTCTCGGCGTCGGCTACGGTGGTCGGCCTGGGCCCGGCCATGGCCGAGGAGAGCGACGCGCTGGCGGGCCTCCTCGCTCCCTTCGAGCTCTCGGGCGAACTCGGCGTCGTCGCCAACTATGTCGATCGTGGCATCACTTCGAGCGACAACGATCCGGCGATCCAGGGCGGGCTCGGCCTCGGCCTGCCGCTGGGCTCGGGCGACACCGGCATCCATGCCGGGATCTGGGGCTCGACCGTCGATTTCGACGAGGAGGGCGACGGCCCGGTCGAGCTCGAGCTCTCGGCCGGGGTCTATGGCAGCCTCGGCGAGACCGGGATCGACTGGGACATCTGGGCCGCCTACTACCTCTATCCGGGTGCCCGGGGCTCGCTCGACTACGACTATGGCGAGCTCTTGGGCCGGCTCGGCTACGCGCTGACCGACGAGCTTTCGGCGTCGGCCGGCTACGCCTTCTCCCCGGACTATTCGGGCTCGACGGGCCTCGCCCACTATGTCGATGTCGGCGTCACCTACACACCGCCGCTCGAGCTGTCGGCGCCCGTGACGCTCGATGCCACGCTCGGCCGGCAATGGTTCGAGAGCAACAGCCAGACCGGGCTCGACGATTACCTCGACTGGAGCCTGGGCGTCACGGTCGGCCTCGGGCCGGTCGATCTGGGGCTGCGCTACACCGACACCGACCTCGGCCGCGGTGACTGCTTCGGCGGCAGCAATGCCTGCGGCGCGCGGCTCGTCGCCAGCCTCGTCGCCCGCTTTTGAGCCGTCGCTTGCCGGGCATGGCCGCCACGCGCTAAATCGTCGACCGCCTCACCGCCAGTAGAGGTGGGGAGGCTTCAGCGAGGAGGCAGTTCTCAATGGCCGAGTCCATCGACCGCATGCTCGCCGGCATCGACCTGCATGCCAGAAGTTGCCGGCAGGCCCTCGGCCGCGATCATATCGACCCGCGGGTCCAGGCCGCCATGCGCCGGGTGCCGCGCGAGCGCTTCGTGCCGGACGAAAACCGCGCTTTGGCCTATGGCGACCATCCCTTGCCCATCGGTCACGGCCAGACGATCTCGCAGCCCTTCATCGTGGCTTTCATGACCGACCTGCTCGACGTGCAGCCCGGGCACCGCGTGCTCGAGGTCGGCACCGGCTGTGGCTATCAGGCGGCCGTCCTGGCCGAGCTGGCGGACGCGGTCGAGACGATCGAGGTGGTGCCCGAGCTCGCCAGACGTGCCCGAGCGACGCTCGAGGAGCTCGGCTACGCGAACATCGCGGTCCACGAGGGCGATGGTCATGCCGGTCTGCCGGAGCGGGCACCCTTCGATCGGATCATCGTCACCGCCGCCCCGGCCCGGGTGCCGCCGGCTTTGCTCGAGCAGCTGGCGGCGAACGGCCGGCTGGTGATCCCCGTGGGCGAACGCTTCGAGCAGCAAATGCTGATCGTCGACAAGGACGAGCAGGGGCGTTTGCACGAGCGGCGAACGATCGGCGTCGCCTTCGTGCCGCTGATCGGCGGCCAGCCGTCAGCTTGAACGGCGCGTCTTCGACCAGGGTCGGCCCGCCGATCCGAGCGCGTTCAGGGTAGCCCGGTTCGCTCGATCGGTAGCCGGATGTGGGCGCCCAGGAGACGGCGGCGCAGGACGGTCGGCACGGTGGCCAGAATGAAGGGCCAGTAGTCGACGAAGTAGCGCCGCCAGAGCCGTCTCGGCTCTTGGTAGATGCGCCAGGCCCAGCGCAGCTCCAGCTTGTCGACCCAGGCCGGATAGTAGCGCTCGGCGGCGGCCAGCTGGTCGATGAAGCCGCCGCAGCTGATCATCAGCCCGGCATAGCCCGCCCCCTCGAGGGTCAAGAGGAAGCGCTCCTGGTGTGGCACGCCCATCCCGCAGAGCACGACATCGGGGGCCGCGTCCCTGATCATGGCGCGCAGCTCCGTGCGATCGCGATAGCCGTCGCTGGTGCCGCAATAGGTGATGGCGGGAAACTCGGCCTGCATCCGCTCCACCGCGCGGTCGGCGACCCCGGGGCCGGCACCGCAGACGAAGACCCTGGCCCGGCGCTCGTTCAAGGCGGCGAAGAGGGGCAGATAGAGGGAGGAGGCATCGAAGCTGAAGCGCCCGGCCTTCGGGTTCTCGAGCTGGCGGAGCGCCCAGACGACGCCGATGCCGTCCGGCAACACGAAGTCGAAGCGCCGCAAAATGTCCCGATAGTCGGCCTCGCGGCGGGCGATCGCCCAGGCAGCGGGGTTGACGAAGGAGAGAAGGAAGGGCTTTCGACCGTCGACCTGGGCGAGCATCGTGCCCAGCACCTCGGCCTCGTGATCGACGCTGTCGACGGGAATACCATGCAGATTGACGCGGGCCATGATCGCTCACTTTGCCGGTGCCGAGAAATGGGCAAACAGCGTTCGTTTCGAACGCCCCGCAAAGGTGCCTCGAGTGGTCGAGCGATGTGTTAAGACGACTGGTTAAGGAGTATACCGGGATGCAGCTCGCGCCGATAAGGCGGCGCCAATATTGGTCAACGTAGAAGTAATCGAGAGTGCCGTCGGCATTTTCGATTGCCGCCACCGGCGGCAAGCCCGGCGCTTGCAGAGCGACGGATGGTCGCTTGCGCTTCATGCTGCGCTGCATCATAGTCCGGTCCGACAGTCATGGAGAGCAGGCGATGGCCGGCAAGACGCACACATTGGTGGACTTGGCGCTACAGGGCGGTGGCTCGCACGGTGCTTTGACCTGGGGCGTCCTCGACCGGATCCTGGAGGACGAACGGATCGAGATTCCGGCGGTGAGCGGCACCAGTGCGGGGGCCATGAACGCCGTGGTCTTCGCCGACGGGCTGCACAAGGGCGGTCGCGACGGGGCCAGGCTGGCGCTGCGCGACTTCTGGAAGGCGGTGAGCGAAAGCGCCCGCTTCTCGCCGATCCAGCGCAGCCTCTGGGATCGCCTCTCGGGCAATTACAGTCTCGAGACCTCGCCCTGGTACCATTTCTTCGACCAGATGACGCGGTTTCTTGCTCCCGCGCAGTTCAACCCCTTCGACATCAATCCCTTGCGCGACCTCTTGACCGAGACGGTCGACTTCGACGCGGTCAACGCCTGCGGCAAGACCAAGGTGTTCGTCACCGCCACCAACGTGCGCACCGGCCGCGGCCGGGTGTTTCGCCAGGGCGAGCTTTCGGTCGATGCCATCATGGCCTCGGCCTGCCTGCCGTTCATGTTCAAACCGGTCGAGATCGGCGGCGAGGCCTATTGGGACGGCGGCTATATCGGCAACCCGGCGCTCTATCCCCTGGTCGACGATCCGACCTGCCGCGACATCGTCATCGTCCAGATCAACCCGATGCGCCGCGACGAATTGCCGACCTCGGCGCGCGAGATCATGAACCGGGTCAACGAGATCAGCTTCAACTCCGCCCTGATCAAGGAATTGCGCGCGATCCACCTGCTGCATCAACTGATCGATGCCGAGGGGCTGGAGACCGAGCGCTACCGCGATGTGCGGCTGCACATCATCCACGCCGCCGACGAGGTCCAGCATCTGGAGGCGTCGAGCAAGCTCAATGCCGAGTGGGAATATCTGACCTATCTCTTCGAGCGCGGCCGCGGCTGGGCCGGGGCGTGGCTCGACGCGCATTACCAGGATATCGGGGCGCGCTCGACCATCGATCTCGACGATCTCTTCGCCGACACCTTCAAGCCGGTCGACGCCATCGAGGACATTCTCGAAGGCGATGTGGCGCCGGAGCCCGAGCCGCGAGCCCCGGCCGAGCCCGCGCCCAGCAAGGCGCCGGCGCGCAAGCGCTCGGCGGCCAAACGTCCATCGGCCAAGACCTCCGGAGCCAAGGGCGAGGCGGGGTAGATCCGATGTACGGGATCGCTGTCATCGTCGCCGCCCTCGGGCTCTTGATGTTCCTGGCCTTTCGCGGGATCAGCCTCTTGATCCTGGCGCCGGCCTTGGCCCTGCTCGCGGTCGCCGCCACCGGCGAATTACCGATCCTCGGCACGTATACGCAGATCTTCATGACCGCGACGGGCGGCTTCGTGACCAGCTTCTTTCCGCTCTTTCTCCTGGGCGCCATCTTCGGCAAGCTGATCGAGGATTCGGGCAGCTCGGATGTCCTGGCGAACACGATCATCGAGTGGCTCGGCGACGACAAGGCGATCCTCGCGGTCGTGCTCGCTTGTGCTGTGATGACCTATGGCGGCGTGTCGCTCTTCGTCGTGGCCTTTGCCGTCTTTCCGATTGCCAATGCCCTCTTCAAGAAGGCCGCTCTGCCCAAGCGGCTGATCCCGGGCACCATTGCCTTGGGTGCCTTCACCTTCACGATGAGTGCCTTGCCCGGCACGCCGGCGATCCAGAACGCCATCCCGATGCCGTTCTTCGGCACCTCGGCCTTCGCCGCGCCCGGGCTCGGCATCATGACCGGCATCATCATGCTGGTCTTGGGCATGCTCTGGCTGCAGTACCGCGCCCGGGCCCTGGCGGCCGAGGGCTATGCCGGCCCCGACGGGGCACCCTTCGTGCCGACCAAGGACCTGCGCGAGCGAAGTGCCGGCGAAGGCTTCGATCTGATGGAGGTGCCGGTCGAGTCCCCGCCCCGCGACCTGCCCACGCCGTTGGTCGCGGCCTTGCCGCTGGTCCTGGTCATCGTCTTGAACTTCGTTTTCACCGGCGTCGTCATCCCGATGATCGATACCGGCTTTCTGGCCGAGCCGCTCTTCGGCGAGACCGATATCAGCCAGGTTCGCGGCCTCTGGTCGGTGATCGCGGCACTGGTGATCTCCAGCGTGATCCTGGTCATCCTCAACTGGCAACGGCTGACGGGGCTCAAGAGCTCCCTCGACAGTGGTGCCAACGCCTCGCTGCTGCCGATCTTCAATACCGCGAGCCTGGTCGGCTTCGGTGCGGTGATCGCGTCGCTCGCGGCTTTCCAGGTGATCCAGGCGAACGTCGTCGATCTCGGCGGCGACAACCCGCTGATCTCGCTCGCGGTCGGCGTCAGCCTGCTCTCCGCCATGACCGGCTCGGCCTCGGGCGGCATGAGCATCGCACTCTCGACCATGGGCGACACCTATGTCGCGATGGGCGCGGCGGCCGGCATGGCGCCCGAACTTCTCCACCGGGTGACCTCGGTCTCGGCCGGCGTGCTCGACATCCTGCCGCACAACGGGGCGGTCATCACGCTCCTCGCGATTTGCGGGCTGACCCACAAACAGGCCTATTTCGACATTGCCGTCGCCGGCATCGTCGTGCCGCTGATCGCCCTCGTGGCGTTGATCTTCGTGGGCACGCTCGTCGGCAGTTTCTAGCGTCGCCCCCAGATCGGGGAGGATGATCCTCCCCGCGCCCCACCGGAATTTGGCGCAGCCGCTCGTCACGAACGCCGCCGCAAAGTCCCGAGGGGGCGTGGGGGAAATCATTTCCCCCACATCCTTCCGATAAGGAAAGTGACATGACAGCAGGCGTGCGGATCGTCTCGCCGATCGACGGCAGCATCGTCGCCGAACGGCCCTATGCGAGCGAGACCACCGTCCAGTCGGCCCTCGCGGCAGCGCGCGAGGTCCAAGCCAGCTGGGCCGAGGTTCCGCTTGCCGAGCGCCGGCGCTACTGCCTCGCCATGCTCGATGCCATGCTCGCGATGCAGGGCGACCTCACTATCGAGCTCGCCCGGATGATGGGCCGTCCGGTGCGCTATGGTGGCGAGATGGGCGGCTTCGCCGAGCGCATCCGCCACATGGTGGCGATCGCCGAGGAGGGCTTGGCGCCGATCGAGGTCGAGGCGAGCGACGCGTTTCAGCGCCGCATCGTCCGCGAGCCCCTGGGCCTCGTCCTGGTCGTCGCCCCCTGGAACTTCCCCTACATGACCGCGGTCAACACGGTGGTCCCTGCGCTGATGGCCGGCAACGCCGTGATCCTCAAGGCGGCCTCGCAGACGCTCCTCGTGGGCGAGCGCTATGCCGAGGCCTTCGCCGCCGCCGGGCTGCCCGAGGGGCTCTTTCAGCACCTGACCCTGAGCCACGCCCAGACCGAGCAGCTGCTGCACGCCCGGGCGGTCGATCACGTCACCTTCACGGGCTCGGTCGAGGCCGGCCGGACCATCGAGCGCGCCGCGGCCGGCAGCTTCATCGGCGTCGCCCTCGAACTCGGCGGCAAGGACCCGGCCTATGTCATGGCCGACGCCGATCTCGACCACGCGGTAGAGAACCTGGTCGACGGCGCCTTCTTCAATTCGGGCCAGAGCTGCTGCGGCATCGAGCGGATCTACGTCGCCAACAGCCTCTACGACCGCTTCGTCGAAGGCTTCGTCGCGACCACCAAGGCCTATATCCTCGACGATCCGCTGGCCGAGGCGACCACGCTCGGGCCGATGGCCCAGGCCAAGGGCGCCGATCACGTGCGCGAGCAGATCGCCGCCGCCGTCGCGGCCGGGGCGAAGGCGCTGGTCGATCCCGGCCACTTCCCGCACGACGGCGGCCCCGGCACCCCCTGGCTGGCACCGCAGGTGCTGGTCGATGTCGACCACTCCATGAGCGTGATGACCGAAGAGA
>JAABSG010000226.1 GCA_011390475.1 Geminicoccaceae bacterium
GTGCTCGGGCAGTTGCAGGACGAAGGCGCCCATCAGCAGGCGGGCGACGTGCGGGTTCTGGCTGGTCGTGTAGACCGTGTAGCCGTCCGAGTTCGGGTCCCAGGCGGCATTGGCGGCTCGGGTCTCGAGCGGGTTGGCGACGACGCGGTTGTTGACGAGCTCGATCTTGGCGATCTTGGCCGCTTTGGCGAAGGCCTCCTCGACGGGGCCAGCGTCACCAATGGTCCAGTCGTAGCAGAGGTTGTCGTCGAATTCGTCGTGGACCTTGCTGGCGCCGGGGGCGAGCGCGGCCTCGACGCCAGTCACGGCGGGCAGCGGGTCGTAGTCGACGATGACGGCCTCGGCCGCGTCCCGTGCCTGCTCGCGGGTTTCGGCGACCACCATGGCGACGTTGTCGCCGACATGGCGGACCTTGTCCTCGACGAGCAAGGGATGAAGCGGCTCCTTCATCAGCTGGCCGTGGCGGTCGGTCACGCCCCAGCCACAGGGCAGGCCACCGAGGCCGGCGGCGGCCACGTCCTCGCCGGTGAAGATGCGGATAACACCCGGCATCGCCTCGGCGGCGGCCTTGTCGATGGACTTGATGCGGGCGTGGGCGTGAGGTGAGCGGACGATCCAGGCATAGGCTTGGTGCGGCAGGGTCACGTCGTCGGTGTAGCGGCCGGCACCGGTGAGGTAGCGGCGATCTTCCTTGCGCTTGACCGACTTGCCGATGCCTGTGTCGCTCATCACCCTGCCCTCCGCTGGCCTGCTCGGTCATTCATGCGACGGCCGGTGGCGCTCGGCAAGAGGGCAAGGTGAGCCGCACCGGCTGCCGCCTGGTTGACTTGCCGAATGGTGCGCCGCACTAACTCTTTTTTAGGGGATCGGGCGTATACCTGCCGCAACGGCCGGGCTGCGTCCGGCGGCTATGCCGGGCGCCTATCCCCCGGCCCACGATTTTCGCTGAACGGACCATTTCTCGAATGTTGTTGTCAGAACGCTTCAAGAGCGAGTGGATTGGTAATCCGCGCGCCGAGCTGCTCGCCGGCCTGGTCGTTGCCCTGGCCCTGATCCCCGAGGCCATCGCCTTTTCGATCATCGCCGGGGTCGATCCCAAGGTCGGGCTCTATGCTTCCTTTTCGATTGCCGTCCTGACCGCCATCGTCGGCGGCAGGCCGGGGATGATCTCGGCGGCCACCGCCGCCACCGCTGTCTTGATGGTGACGCTCGTCCGCGACCACGGGATCGAATACCTCCTGGCCGCCACCGTGCTCGCCGGCCTCTTGCAGATCCTGGCCGGCATCCTGAAGCTCTCCTTCGTCATGCGCTTCGTCTCGCGCTCGGTGATGACCGGCTTCGTCAATGCGTTGGCGATCCTCATCTTCATGGCGCAGATCCCCGAGCTGGTCGGCGTGCCGCTCATGACCTACGCCCTGGTCGTGGCCGGCTTGGCCATCATCTACGGCCTGCCGCTGGTCATCAAAGCCATACCGGCACCGCTGGTTGCCATCGTGCTCCTGACCGGCGTCGTCTGGGCCACCGGCATCGACGTACGCACCGTGGGCGACATGGGCGAACTGCCCGACAGCCTGCCGGTCTTCTTGATCCCCGACATCCCCTTCAACCTCGAAACGTTACTCATCATCCTGCCTTATTCGATCGCGGTCGCCACGGTCGGCCTGCTCGAGAGCCTGATGACCGCCAACATCGTCGACGAGCTGACCGACACCACCAGCCAGCGCAACCGCGAGTGCATCGGCCAGGGCGTCGCCAACACCGCCACCGGCTTCATCGGCGGCATGGCCGGCTGTGCGATGATCGGCCAGTCGATCATCAACGTGAAGTCCGGCGGCCGGGCCAGGCTTTCGACCTTCACCGCCGGCGCCTCGCTCTTGTTCATGATCCTGGTGCTCGGCGATTTCGTGCGCGCCATCCCGATGGCGGCCCTGGTCGCCGTCATGATCATGGTCTCGATCGGCACCTTCTCCTGGTCCTCGATCAAAAACCTGCAGACCCACCCGAAAAGCTCCTCGGCCGTCATGATCACGGTCGTCGTGCTGGTCGTCATGACCCATAATCTCGCGATCGGGGTCATGGCCGGCGTCCTGCTGTCCGGGGTCTTCTTCGCCGGCAAGATCGCGCAGATCTTCCGGGTCACCTCGGTCGCCAGCGTTGATGGCCGCGAGCGCCGCTACGTCATCGAGGGCCAGCTGTTCTACGCCTCGGTCGAAGAGTTCAACCGGTCCTTCGACTTCAAGGAGTCACTCGACAAGGTGATCATCGACTTGAGCCGGACCCAGATCTGGGACGTCTCGAGCGTCGCTGCCGTCGACATGGTCGTCTTGAAGTTCCGCCGCGAGGGTGCGATCGTCGAGCTGGTCGGCATGAACGAGGCTACCGAGACCATCGTCGACCGGCTGGCGCTCCACGACAAGCCGGGTGCGATGGAAAAGCTGCAGAACCACTGATCGGGCGAGACACATGAAATACATCACGGTCTTCATCGACGGCTCGCCCTACGCGGAGAGCGTCTGCGACCACGCCGCTTGGGCTGCCGCACGCCTGAACATGCCCGTGGCCCTGGTCCACGTCCTCGGCCGCCGCAGCGAGGTCTCGAGCCAGCCCACCGATCTCAGCGGCAGCCTGAAGCTCGGGGCCCGCTCCGACCTCCTGCAGAAGCTGGCCAATCTCGACCAGGAACGCGCCACGCTCGGCCGCGAGCGGGGGCGAGCGATCCTCGATGACGCGGTGGCCCGGATCAAGGCCGCCGCCCCCGCGATCGAAGTCCAGCCGCGGCTGCGCAATGGTGATCTCATCGGGGCGATCGGCGAGCTCGAGCGCGAGACCCGCTTCGCCATCATCGGCAAGCGCGGCGAGGCCGCGGGCTTCGCCCAGGAGCACCTGGGCTCCAACCTCGACCGCGCGGTGCGCACCTTCGAGCGACCCGTCTTCATCGTCAGCCACGCCTTCCGGCCGATCAACCGCTTCCTTTTGGCCTATGACGGCTCGCCCTCGACCGAACGAGCGATCGAGCGGTTGACCGAAGGATCGGTGCTGCGCGGCCTCGAGTGCCACATCCTCTCGGTCGGCAGCGCCACACCGGCCGTCCGCGACAAGCTTCAGGCAGCGGCCGGCAGCCTCCGCAACGCCGGGTTCGACGTCACCGAGCACCTGCAAACCGGCGAACCCGAGAAGGTGATCACCAAGGCGATCCTCGACCTCGACATCGACCTTCTCGTGCTCGGCAAGAGCGGCCACTCGCGGCTGCGGCAACTGGCCCTCGGCTCGACCACGCTCGAGCTGATCCGCACCTGCAAGCGACCGGTCCTGATCTTTCCCTGACACGCGGGGGCCGTCCGTTTGGACGACCCCCGACGTCGCTTCCTACTGCAGCAGCGCCTCCATCGGCACCGGTTCGCTGATCGTCCAGCTGTCGACCACGGCGGGCTGGCCGTCCGTGACCTTGACGATGTGGTAGCGCGCCTGGTTCTGGTGGTGCAGCTCGGACGTGAAGGTGCGCGGGCCGAAGAGGGTGGGCTCGCCGTCCATCTTCTCGAGCTCGGCCACGACCGCTGCCGCATCGGTGGTGCCGGCGCGCTCGACGGCCTTGGCCCAGACGTCGATCATGACGTAGCCCGGATAGGTGTATTGCGAGGACGGCCGGGCGCCGAACTTGGCCTCGTAGCGCTGGTTGAACTCTTCCACGGCAGGATCGGGGTCGTCGCCGTAGATCGAGCCTTGCACCGGGATGTAGAATTCCGAGAGTTCCGGCACCGCGTCCATCCAGTAGCTGCCGTCCACGCCCGAGCCGTTGAGAATCGGGATCTCGATCCCGGCGTTCCTGATCTGCCGGATGGCGCTCACCACGCCCGGCATCATCGAGCAGAGCATGATGGCATCCGGCTCGGGGTCGGCATTCGTGATGCGGGTGATTTGCGCCGCGATCGAGGCATCGTCGTTGACGAAGGTGTCACGGCCGACGATCTCCACGCCGTCCAGCATCGGGGCGCGCCAGTCGAAGCCGTCGCAGATGCCCTTGTTGTACTCGGTCCAGGTGTCGAGCAGGACGTAGAAGTTCCGGGCGTCCAGGTTCTCGTGCGCCCATTCGGCCATGGTCGCACCCTGCACGGCGCCGAGAACCGAGGCCGAGAAGGAGTGCGGGCCGACGCCCTGGATGCCGGCGCGGACCGATTCGGCGCAGAGGAAGAAGCTGACCTTGCCGTTGGCCTCGGCCATCAGCGCCGCAGGCGCCCCGAAATCGTAGTCGCAGGAGACGACGACGAGATCGGCGCCGGCCTCGATCACCTCCAGCCCGGCCTTGGCCCCCTCGGCCCGGTCGGACTTGGTATCGGAGAAGAACGGAACGAGCTGGCGGCCCAGGACCCCGCCCGCCTCGTTGATCTCCTCGATGCGGATGAGCGCCGCTTCGGTCGCCGGCTGGTCATAGGCCTGCATGAAGCCTGACTGGCCGGTGGCGAAGCCGATGACGATGTCCTCGGCCTGGGCGCTGAGTGCCGTCGTTGCCAGGAGGGCGGCTGCCCCGAGGATGGCGGCGGATGTTCGGTGGTGCATGGTGGTCTCCCTTTCCTTGTCGATCATTCGGCCGGCTGGGCACGGGCGCTTTTCGCCCGGGCTTGCCCCGGCAAGGTGAGCTCGGCGGTGCCCATGAGGCCGGCCGGGCGATAGACGAGGATGACGATCATCACGATGCCGATGGCGATCTCCTGCGAGCCGGACGGGATGGCGAGCGTCGTATCGCCTACCGACACGCCGCGCTCGAGCCAGCGCAGGAGCTGGATGATGGTCGAGATCAGGACGACGCCGACGACCGCGCCCGACAGGCTGTACATGCCGCCGACGACCAGCATCGACAGGGCGATGAAGGTGGTGCCGAGGAAGAAGGCGTCGGGGGTGACGATGCCGAGGAAGTGGGCGTAGAGCACGCCGGCGATGCCGCAGACGAAGGCGCTCAGCACGAAGGCGACGAGGCGCTCGCGCTCGATGTGCACGCCCGAAGCCTGGGCCGCTATCGCGTCGTCGCGGGCGGCGCGGAGCGCCAGACCCGAGCGCGAGATGGCATAAGCATAGGCGACGACGATGGCGCCGGCGGCCGCCGCCAGCGCCAGCCAGAGGTCGGTGCGGATGGGGATGCCGACGATCGAGCTGGTGCCGCCCGTCACCGACGACCAGTTGGCATAGACCGTATTGATCACCGCCAGCATGGCGAAGGTGGCGATCGAGGCTGCGATCCCGGCGAGGCGCATCAGGATCGGGCCGATCAGAAGGGCGAAGACGGCGGCCAGGACGGCTGCGGCAAAGGCCGAGGGCCAGAACGGGAACTGGTTGGTGAGCAGAATGTCCGGCAGGCCGCGGAGCGTGATCTGCTTGAGCATCGGCGGGATGGTGAACCAGGCGGCGGCATAAGCGCCCAGGCACATGAAGCCCACATGGCCGAAGCTGATGATCCCGGAATTGCCGACGAAGATCCAGATGCCGACGACGAGCACCACCCGGATCAGCATCTCGACCACGGTGCGCTGGAGCGTGCCGGAGCCGAAGCTCCAGACCAGGACGGCGATGGCGGCGAGCAGCATGGTCAAGAAGAGCGGCGTCCAGAAGGTGCGGGCGAGAACGGAGGGCGCTTCGGTCATCGTCAGACCCGCTGCCGGGCGGATTTGGGCGCAAACAGCCCCTGCGGCCGCCAGATCAGGACGATGATGACGAAGGCATAGACGAAGGCGTCGCGGAACGGCCGGGCGTCCAAGGGCAGGATCACCTGCATGAACACGCTGGCCCCGCCGATGAGAAAGCCCGCGACCACCGCCCCATAGAGGCTGCCGAGGCCGCCGATCACGGTCGCGATGAACGCCACCAGCATCACCGAGAGGCCCATGTTGATGTCGGCGGTCCCGGTCTGGACGACGATGACGAGGCCGATGGCCCCGGCGAGCCCGCCCGAGATGGCGAAGGCCAGGAGGATGACGCGATTGGCCTGGACGCCGAGCATCCGGGCCATGGTGAAATCCTCGGCTGCGGCCCGCATCTCGAGGCCGAAGCGGGTGCGCTTCAAGAACAGGGTCAGCCCCACGAGGATGGCGATGGTGGCGATGATGGTGACGAGTTGCAGGACAGGGATGCGAGCGCCGGCGATCTCCACCTGCTGGGCCAGGGTCGGCAGAAGGGAGAGCGATTTCGGCCGGCTGGAGTAGAGCAGCAACAGCAGATTCTTGATGACGAAGCCGAGCGCGAAGCTGGCGATCATCATCGTCGCCGGATTGGCGTGCCGCAGCCGCCGGAAGACCAGGATCTCCGAGAGGACCGAGACCAGGGCGCCGATGGCGATGACCAACGGCACGAGGACCAGGGCCGGCACCTGGCCGAGGAACAGAATGGTCGCGGCCTCGGTCGTCGGCCAGAGAAGGGCGAAGATGCAAAAGGCGATGTAGTCGCCATGCGCGAAGTTCACCAGCCGCATGACGCCGAAGATCAAGGCGATGCCCAGCGCCCCCAGGGCATAGAGGCTGCCGAGGCTCAAGGCGTCGAAGAGGATCTGCAGGATTCCGGTCATGCGCTGGCCGCCTCG
>JAABSG010000227.1 GCA_011390475.1 Geminicoccaceae bacterium
CACGCCGTCGCGGCCGGCGTGCGGATCGTCGCTTGTCGTTGCGAAATCAACCACTGCGCGATAAATATCACGGAGGAAATCCCACTGGGTTGAGAGGGCGCAAGCGGGAGCATGCTGCGGTGACGGACATCAAGGCGCTGGCTCTCGATCTCGAACGCCACACGCTGACCCTCGAGGAGCACCCGGGCACGCCCCAGCCGTTCCACATCGCCGGCGACACCTTCCGCCACAAGGAGCAGCTCAAACGCGCCGGCGGGGTCTGGTCGCGCTACGACCAGGCGTGGCGCTTTACGACCAGGACCCATCTCGAGACGCTGCTGGCCCTGCTCGACGGCCGGCCGACGGCTGGGCTCGCCCCCCTCGGCGGCCTCGCGGAAGCCCCCGCCACCTACGACGCCGAACGTCCGGGCGGCAGCGGCAAGTGGGGCGACAAGCACTATCACGGTCACCGCGAGCGGCTCCGCAACCGCTTCATGGAGTCCGGCCCCGAGGCGCTGGCCGATTACGAACTGGTCGAGCTCCTGCTCTTCTTCTCGGTCTGGCGCCGCGACACCAAGCCCCTGGCCAAACAGCTGCTCGAGCGCTTCGGCGGCATCGGCGGGCTGCTCGCAGCCGACCTCGAGCGCTACCGCGATATCGAGGAGCTGACCCGGGGCGGCGAGGAGGATCTGAAGTTCACCGCCGTCCTCTTGAAGGCGGTCCAGGCGATGCTGCAGCGGGCCTTGAAGGAGCAGATCAAGGACCGCCCGGTGATCGGCTCCTGGACCGTCCTGATCGAATACCTCCAGCTCGCCATGACCCACGAGCCGGCCGAGCACTTCCGCATCCTCTTCCTCGACAAGAAGAACATCCTGATCAAGGACGAGGTGCAGAGCCGGGGCACCGTCGACCATACGCCCCTCTACCCGCGCGAGGTGGTCAAGCGCGCCCTCGAACTCGCGGCCTCGGCCATCATCATGGTCCACAACCACCCCTCGGGCGACCCGACCCCCTCCAAGCCCGACATCGAGATGACCCGCCAGGTCGTCAACGGCTTGGCTGCGGTCAGCATCACCGTCCACGACCACATCATCGTCGGCAAGAACCGCCACACCAGCTTCAAGGCCAGTGGCTTGATCTGAGCTGGCGCTGGTGGGCGGCCTCAGCCGTAGGCGACCTTCGGGAGCCAGAGGACGAGCTGGGGCCAGATGTAGACCAGGGCCACGGCCAGGACCTGCAGCATGACGAAGGGGATGACGCCCTTGTAGATCATCTGCGTCGTCACGGTACTGGGCACCACGCCCTTGACGTAGAAGAGCGAGAAGCCGACGGGCGGGGTCAGGAACGAGGTCTGCAGGCTGACCGCGAAGAGGACCACGAACCAGGTGAGATCGAAGCCCAAGGCAGCCACCACCGGGGCCACCAGCGGCAGCATGATCAGCGAGATCTCGAGCCAGTCGAGGAAGAACCCGGCGATGAAGGCCATGAAGAGAATGGCGATGACGATGCCGCCGGGGGTGAACGGCAGCGACTGCAGGATGTGGGCGATGAACTCGTCGCCGCCGAGCTGCCGGAGCACCACGGCGTAGGCGGTGGCGCCCAGGAAGATGCCGAAGATGAAGGCCGTCGTGATGCTCGTCTTGTAGCAGACGTCCTTGAGCACCGGCAGGCTGAGCTTGCCGTTGGCGAGGGCGAGGAGCGTCGCCCCGAAGGCGCCCAGTCCCGAGGCCTCGGTCGGGGTGGCGATGCCCATGAAGATCGAGCCCAGGACGGCCAGGATCAACAGCAGCGGCGGGATCACGTGAAGCAGCGTCGTCCCCACGAGACTCGCCGTCACCGGCGGCAGATCGGTAGGGGCGGGTGCCAGGCCGTTGATCAGCCGGGCCGCGACCAGGACGAAGAGGATATAGAGGCCGCCCAGCATGAGCCCCGGAACGAGCGCGCCCATGAAGAGATTGCCGACCGAAAGCGAGAGCTGGTCGGCCATGATGATCAGCATGATCGAGGGCGGGATCAGGATGCCGAGCGTGCCCGACGCGGCGACCACGCCCGTCGCGAAGGACGGGCTGTAGTTCTGCTCCAGCATGATCGGCACCGAGAGCACCGCCAAGAGCACGACCGAGGCGCCGACGATGCCGGTCGAAGCGGCCAAGAGGATGCCGATGACGACCACGGCGAGGCCGAGCCCGCCGCGAAAGCGGCCGAAGAGGCGCGAGAAATCGACCATCAGCCGCTCGGCCACACCCGAGCGCTCGAGCATCAGGCCCATGAAGATGAACATCGGCAGGGCGACCAGCACCCAGTTCGACATCTGCGCGTAGATGCGCTGGACGATGACCCCGAAGATCCGCCAGTTGGAGAGGAAGTAGGTGTCCCAGCCGAGATATTGCGAGGCGAGGACGCCGCCGACGCTGAACACGACGGCGAGGCCGGCCAAGACCCAGGCGATCGGAAAGCCGGTGAAGATCAGCCCGATGAACGAGCCGAGCATGACGATGACGAGAATCTCGTAGGTGGCGAGCAAGGCCGTCCCTCCTGCCGTTCAGCTGTCGTTCTTGGGCCGGGGCAGGCCGAACAGGAACGCCGTGACGCGCATCAGACGCGCAATGGCGGCCACCGCGATGAAGAGGAAGCCGATGATGATGAAGGACTTGATGATCCAGCGATGGGTCAGGCCACCGGGAGCGGCCGAGACCTCGCCGATCTGGTACGAGCGCTCGACGAAGGGGATGGCGTAGCTGACCACCACGTAGACGAAGGGCAGGATCAGGAGGAGGATGCCGAGGAGCTCGATCCAGGCCCGGGTGCGGAGCTGCAGTCGCTCGGCCACGACGTCGACCCGGACATGGCCGTCATGGAGAATGGCGAAGCTCAAGGCCATGAGGAAGCCCACGGCATAGAGATGCCACTGCATCTCCTCCATGGCGATGTAGTTGGTGCCGATGATGTAGCGCAGCGCCACATTGACGACGATGAGCACGATCAGCACGACCCAGAGCCACGAGCAGGCCTTGCCGACCAGCTCGACGATCTTCTCCAGCCCGTCCGAGGGGGCGGTGCGTGGAAAGCTCAGCGCGTGGCCGCGCGCCCCCGCCTCCTCGACCTTGTCGACATCGAGCTCGATCTCGTCCCTGATGCTCATTCCGGCCGCACCCGCACGCGTTGGTTGTTGTGGGCTAGGTTGCGCAAAACGGTGACGAGGCGAGCCCTAGGGGCCGCCCCGTCCCGGTCGTCGAACGAGCCTACTCGCCGAAGCGATAGTCCCAGTCACGCGGCAGATAGCCCTGGCGCCGCCAGGGGTTCAGCTCTTCCTGGAACGCGCGCATCGAGGCATAGACGCGGCCGAAGGTCTCGTCCTCCGCGGAGCGCCGCTGCATCACCGTCTCGGTGGCGTCCTGGAAGGCCGAAAGGATCTCGTCACTGATCGTCACCAGCTCGACACCTTCCGCCTCGAAGCGCTCGAGAACGGCACCCTGGAGCGCTTCGGAGCGCGAGATCGCATAGGCCACGCCGGCGGAGCAGGCCATCTCGATCATGCCGCGAGTATCGTCCTCGAGGTCGTTCCAGGCATCGAGGTTGATGTAGAGGTACTGGTTGGTCGAGGGCTGATGCCAGCCGGGCAGGTGGTAGAACTTGGCCACCTGGTAGAAGCCGAGCTGCTCGTCGACCGTCGGCAGCGAGAACTCGGTGGCATCGAGCACGCCGGTCTCGAGCGCCTGGTAGAGCTCGCCACCGGGCAGCATGGTGACCGACATGCCGAGCTCGGCCATGATCTCGCCACCCACGCCGGCGGCGCGGAACTTCAGGCCCTGCAGCTGCTCCACGCTCGTCAGTGGCTCACGGAACCAGCCGGCGGCCTCGGGGCTGATCGAACCACAGAAGATCGCCCTGACGTTGTAGGGTTCCATGATCTCGTCGAGCAGGTCCTGGCCGCCGTGGAAATACATCCAGGCGGAGAACTCGGCGGGCTCGAGGCCGAACGGCACGGCACCGAAGAGAGCCGTGGCCGGCACCTGACCCCACTCGTAGCCCATCCAGGAATAGCCGGCGTCGACATTGCCGTTCGACACGTTCTCGAAGATCGACAGCGGTGGGATCACCGTGCCGGGCTCGGCGACCTGAAGCTGAATGCGGCCGCCGCTGGCCCGCGCCAGCTGCTCGGATACCCAGGGCATCGTGTCGCCGAGCGCCGTCAGGGTCGAGGCGAAGGCCATGGGCACCTGCCAGCGCACGGTCTGCTGCGCCAGAGCCTCGCTCGGGGCGAGGCCGTAGCCGGCGGAGCCGAGGGCAATGGCGAGCGCCAGGCTCGAAATGCCGTTTTTCTTGATCATCTGATCCTCCTCTGACGACGCCTGTTGCGGCGACAGTGATTGGTTGGGCGAGCCCGGCCGGAAACCACGTCGCTGCAGTACCCCGCCGACCCCGGTCCTACGTCCAGGGCAGCCGAACTGCTACCACCGACGCATGACAGATATGCGCTTATAGCCGAGCCTGCGGCGGCGTCACTACCTTCGCCAATAAATCCGATCAATCATTTGTTGTCCAGCCAAGCAAATGTTCACGCCTCACCCGTGATATTCGGCAAAGCGAAAAGCCGGCCACCATGGTTGATTTCTGGTAATAGCATTATGCGCTGTGTCTCGCATCGTGCCCGCCGACACCGGCCGGCCTGCTAGCTTCGGTCGTCGAACGCACGCCCGAGGCCGACTGGAAGAGGAGAGACGAGATGAGCGCGGATGTGTTGTGGCGCGAGCTTTCGGCCGACGATTGCGGGACCCGCGCGGCGGTGCCGGCAACGGCAACCCCGGTCGCCGCCGAAGCGACGGCCGCCGCCGCCGGCGCGCGCCCGGCCCAGCACCGGCTCTGGCCGCGCGCCCTGGCCTTCGCCGACCGCGAGGCGATCGGGTTGCGGCGCGATCTGGGCCGGGTCATCGCCGCGCCGTCGGCCGGAATGCCCGTCAACATCATCGAGATCGACGGCCGCGAGCTCGCTGAACTCCTGACCGAGACCGGCGAGCGCGCGCATGCGACCGCAGCCATGGCCTGCCGCCGGCGCCGGTTGCTGGCGAAGCGGCGGATCGGTCGCTGCTTCGTCGCCATGGCCTCGGGCGCGCGGCCCTGCTGCGTGCAATTCCTGCTCGACCACACCGACAACCAGGCGCTGCGGCAGTCGTTCGGCGACGCCTTCCCGCATCTGATGCGTGACGAGGCGCTGCTCGAGGGCGCCTTCGTCCCGGCCACGTTCAGCGCCGAGCGGGTCATGCCGGCGGCGATGGCGCGGATCGCGGCACGCGCCGAGGCGCAAGGCGTCCGTTGGGTGCACAGCTTCGTTGCGCTCGACGACCCGGCGGCGCTGCGGGCCACTATCGCCGCCGGTTTTGCGATTCATCAATGGCGCCGCCAGCGGTGGCAGCTCTGGCGGCGCACCACCAGCTTCGGTCCCCTGCCGGACGATCTCGACCTGCGGCTCGGCTGAGCGTTCGCCCGGCTGCCGCCGCTCAACTGCCACCGAAGACGGCGCGCAGCAGCGCCGTCGTTCGGGCGGCGGGATCGTGGCGAATCGCGCGCTCTTCCTCGGCCATGTAATGGAAGAACCCGGCCAGCGCGCCCTCGACCACATGGCCGGTCAGGCTACCGCGGATGTCGGGCATCAACGGCAAGGCCGCGTATTGGGCGACGAACGCATCGAAGGCCTGAACGGCGCCTGCCTCGCGCAACTCGGCATCGACGATCGGTGCCATGCGCTCGGCCAGGAGCGGGCCCATGCGCGTCGCGAAATAGCGGGTTGCGCTGTCGTCCGGGCCGGTGAGGATGCCTCGAGCGTCTTCGATGGTGGTGGCCGCCAAGGCCTCGCGGAACACCGCGCGCGCCTCCGGCACGGCCTGCTCGGCGGCGCGGTTCATCCGCCCCTCCAGATCCTCGACCAGCGGCCCGAGCCCGGCGCCGACGAGGCCGGGCCGCACACTCTCGAGACCGCCGGGCAGCGGGATGCGGATCGCCGGATCATCGAGAAAGGCGCCCGGCTGGGCGAGCTCGGCCACCACGGTGTCGGTCGCGAGACGCAACGCCTCGAGCAGCCCCTGGGCGATCCGCGCCTCGCTGCCGGCCGGCGAGACGCCCGTCCCGACGGCGATCTCGGCCATTTGCACCCGCAATTCACGCCCCGCCGGCTCGGCATCGCCGACCCTGGTGGTTTGGGCGGCTTGGGCGGCGTGGGCGGCGGGCGCTTCCCCGACCGGGTATCCCGCGACCAGAGCCGAGACTATCAACCCGACATAGCGCATGAAGCCTTCCCCGCTGATCCGTTCTCGCCTCCGAAGTAGGTGGTGGCGGGAGTTCTGTCGACCGCGGCGGCGCCTGGAGCGTCAGGACCGCGTCGGCGCTCGGCGCGCGGCGCCGACCTCGGCCGTGCGCTCGATTGTGGCGACGAGGTCACCCAGCTCGAGCGGTGGTGCGAGATGATAGCCTTGGGCGAAGTCGCAGCCGTGCTCGATCAGAAAAGCCAGCTG
>JAABSG010000228.1 GCA_011390475.1 Geminicoccaceae bacterium
GATCTTGGCCACCATCTCGGGCGTGATCGGCTCGATATAGGTGGCGTCCGCGAGATCCGGGTCGGTCATGATCGTGGCGGGGTTGGAATTGACCAGGATGACCCGGTAGCCCTCGGCCCTCAGCGCCTTCAAGGCCTGGGTGCCGGAATAGTCGAATTCGCAGGCCTGGCCGATGACGATGGGGCCGGCGCCGATCAGGAGGATCGAGCTGATGTCGGTGCGTTTGGGCATAGGCTCAGCGTTGCTCCTGCCGGACGTCGTCGAGAAAACGGTCGAAGAGGTATTGGCTGTCCTCTGGCCCCGGCGAGGCCTCGGGGTGGTATTGGACCGCATAGACCGGCCGGCCCTTCAGCCGGACGCCTTGGATGGTGCCGTCGAACAGCGAGCGGTGGGTGACCTCGACGTCGGCCGGGAGATCCTGGTCGGCGATCGCGAAGCCGTGGTTCTGGCTGGTGATCTCGACCTTGCCGGTGAGCAGATCCTTGACCGGGTGGTTGGCACCGTGATGGCCGAAGGACATTTTCTCGGTCCGGGCCCCGGTGGCGATGCCCAGCATCTGATGGCCGAGGCAGATGCCGAAGACCGGCTTCTCGGCGGCCAGCAGCGCCCGGATCTCGGGCACGGCGTGCAGGCCGGTGGCGGCCGGGTCGCCCGGGCCGTTGCCGAGCACGACGCCGTCGGGCGCGAGGGCGAGGATCTCGGCGGCGGAGGTGCTGCAGGGGACGACCGTCACCCGACAATTCCTGGCCGCGAGGGAGCGCAGGATGTTGTGCTTGACGCCGTAGTCGACGACGACGATGTGCGGCCCGGTGCCGTCCGAGCTGCCGTAGCCGGTGGCCGGGTCCCAGGCGGCCTCGACCCAGTCGTAGCGCTGCCGGGCCGCGACCTCGGCGGCGAGATCGGCCCCCTCGAGGCCGGCCCAGGCCCGTGCCTTCTCGACCAGGGCGCGCGGGTCGGCGATGCCCTTCGGATCATGCGCGAGGCAGGCCTTCATGGCGCCTCGGTCGCGCAGACGGCCGGTGATCTGCCGAGTGTCGACACCGGCGATGCCGGGAATACCGTGGCGGGTCAGCCAGCCGACGAGGCCCTGCTCGTCGCGCCAATTGGACGGGCGGGTGACCCTGGCCCGGGTGACCAAGCCCTTGACCGCCGGGGTCAGGGACTCCCGGTCCGCGTCGTTGGTCCCCACGTTACCGATGTGCGGGAAGGTGAACGTCACGATCTGCCCGGCATAGGACGGGTCCGTGAGGATTTCCTGATAGCCGGTCATCGCGGTATTGAAGACGAGTTCGCCGGTGACCTCGGCGGTGCCGCCGAAGCCGTGCCCGGCGAGGATCGTGCCGTCCTCCAAGGCCAGGACGGCGGAGGGTGCGGTGGCACCTAGTTGCATCGCTGAACCAATCTACGTAGAAGGCCGGACCGCTGCACCGCCGGACCGGCCGGGATCAGCCGGAGGCCTGGTCGGTGGACGTGTTGGGCGGCAGTCGTCGGACGAGACCGGCTGTGCGAGACGCTCTCGAGCCGGGCCAAATCGACCGGTGACGACTAACCCGCGGGGTTGTAGCATTGCCAGTTGGACGGTCAAGCGAGCCGGCAGCGGGTCGGGCCGGCGTGGTGTCCGGCACTTCTGGTCCGGGGGACTTTGGGCTATGATCCACCCTCTCTTGCGGTGGCGATGATGGTCGCGAGGACAAGCGAATGAGCGAGAACGTCCGGTGTCGTTGAGGGAACGCTTGGCCTCGGCGTTGCGCAAGGCGGCCGACGGCAACAGTGCCGCGACATTGCGGCTGGTCCTGGCGGCCTTGAAGGAGCGCGATCATTGCGCCCGCGAAGCCGGGGTGGCGGAGCAGCTCGACGACGCGGCGATCGAGGCGATGCTTCGCGACATGGTGGCCCAGCGCGAGATCGACATCGCCCGCTGCGAGGAGACGGCCCGGCTCGACGACGCCGAGCAGGAAGCCGCCGAGATCCAGGTTTTGCAGCAGTTCCTGCCGCAGCGGATGAGTGATCACGAGATCGACGCCGCGGTGGACGAGATGATCGGCGCGGTCGAGGCGCGTCGGCTCAAGGATACCGGCCGGGTGATCGCGGCGCTGAAGGAGCGCTATTATGGCGAGATGGATTTCGCGCGCGCCAAGCGGCTGGTCTGCCGGAAGCTCGGCTGAGCGGCCGTGCATGACGGGGCAGTTCGGGAGCCGTCGCGGGTGAACCGGGCCGGCGACGGCGGGCTCGAGGCCTTCAAGGCCCGCTTGCCGCTGGTCGACATCGTCGCCCGTCACGTGCGGCTGGTGCGCCGCGGCAATCGGCACCAGGGCCTCTGCCCCTTTCACCAGGAGAAAAGCCCGTCCTTCTACGTTTTCGAGGACCAGGGCAACTACCACTGTTTCGGCTGTGGAGCGCACGGCACCGCCATCGATTTCATCATGAACGTCGAGGGCCTGCCGTTTGCCGAGGCGCTGCGCCGTCTCTCCGACTTGACCGGCATCCCCGCCCCGTTGCGTGATCCCGCAGCCAGCGAGGCGAGGCGCGAGCGGATCGACCCGCTGCTGGCCGCGAACCAGGCGGCCGGGGCCTGGTTCCGCCGGCAGCTGCTCGCCGGCGGCGGCAAGGTGGCGCGTGACTATCTCGGCCGCCGTGGCGTGCCGCTCGAGTTGCAGGAGCGTTTCGGCCTCGGCTATGCCCCGGAGAGTCGCCAGGGCCTGGTCGAGGCGCTCGAAGCCCAGGGCATCGCGGTCGACGTTCAGGTCGAGGCCGGCCTCGTCATCCGGCCCGAGGACGGCGGCCGGGCCTTCGACCGCTTTCGCCACCGGCTGATGTTCCCGATCAACGACGCGCGCGGCCGGCTCGTGGGCTTCGGCGGCCGGGCGCTGGGTGAGGCCAAGGCCAAGTATCTGAACACCCCGGAAACGCCCCTCTTTCAGAAGGGCAGCTTGCTCTACGGCCTCGATCTCGCATCGAAACCGGCCCGCGAGTGTAAGGAAATCTTCATCGTCGAAGGGTATCTCGACGTGATCGCCATGCACGAGGCCGGCTTCGCCAACACCACCGCCCCCTTGGGCACCGCCATCGGCGAGGCCCAGCTCGAGCTGCTCTGGCGGCACAGCGAGGAGCCTTATGTCTGTCTCGACGGTGATCCCGCTGGCCTGGCCGCGGCGCTACGCATGGTCCGCCGCGCCCTGCCGATCATGAAAGGCGGCCAGACGCTGCGTTTCGTCGTGCTGCCGACGGGCGAGGACCCGGACAGCCTGTTGCACGATCGCGGCCGCGAAGCGCTGCTCGACCTGGTCGCAAGCGCCGTGCCGCTCTCGATGATGATCTGGCAGGCCGAGCACAAGAGCGGCCCGGCCGAGACGCCGGAGCAGCTGGCCGGGCTCCGCCGCCGACTCCTGGAGTATGTCCGTCTCGCCGCCGATCCGGGGCTCAGGGACGGGCTCAAGGCGCGTTTCGACGACCTCGTCTACGGGCTCAGGCGTGGTCTCGGCGGCAACCGGCCCGGCTCGGCCAGGCCGGGATTTCGTCGCGACGGGCAATACGGCGCTCAACGCGGCGGTCGAAGCGCTCGCGATCAGGGATCGACCGGCTGGGAAGGCACCGGACGGGCCGGCCTCAAGGCTTCGATGCAGAAGACCGAGCGCCATCCCTTTCTCGTCCTTCTGGGCGCTTTTCTGTCTCAGCCCGAGCTCCTGGAACGTTATGCCGAGGAGCTCGACGCGTTTGCCCTCGAGGGGCCGGTGGACGCCGCGCGGCGGGAAGTCTTGAACTGGCTGGCAGCGACCGACCACCTTGACGCACCCAGTCTGGATAACCACCTCACGTCGTACGGTTTTGCCGATCTGATGATCGAGGCGCGCTTGTCGTTCAAGGGTGTCTCGCGCGTATCGGAAGGTTTCGGGGCGCCGCTGGAGGTCGAGCTGGATACGATGCTGGCCGAGCATCGGCGGCGGCGTGCGGCGGCGATCGAGCGTGAGGCATCGGCCAAGGCGTCGAGCGGTCGGGATGTCGATCTGTTGGCGTGGAAACGTCTCGATCGCGTTCTGAACGGTGGATCGGACGAAGATTGAGACGGGCGACTGGGATCGATCAGCAGATCGGTGGCCAAATGTTCGACCATTGTTGTGGATAGGTGACAGCGATCGAGCGATATCCTCGGGTGGTACGGCGGGTGGTCCATTTCTCCGCAGCGATGCGGCAGAGGGCGTCGAGTTTCGGCTCGGCGTCGGTCGTATGGTCGCTCGAAGTAGCCCCGGTGTCGATCGACGGGGATAGCTCGCAAGAGCAGGCGATCGGGCGGGACGGCGTGGGGCCGGGCTCGCCGATTGTCGTGTCGAGAAAGAAATTGCGCTCAGGCGATGCGGGATCGCTCGGCGCGTCGAAGGTGGAGTGAGGGTGCATGGCGAAGGCCGCAGTTACCGCAAAGCCCAAGGGCAAGGACGACTCCGGCAGCTCGCTGGAGGCCTTGCTGGCGTCCGCGCCATCCTTGCGGCGGCTGGTGACTCAAGCCAAGGGGCGGGGTTCGATTACCCTCGATCAGTTGAACACGGCGCTGCCGCCGGATACCAACCCCGAGCAGATCGACGAGCTGATCTCCGGTCTGGAGGCGCGCGGCATCGGTGTCCTGCGCGACGAGACGAGCGAGGCCCAGCCGCAGGCGGAAACGACCGCTGCCAACGAGAACGAGCAGCCGGAAGCCGAGGCCGAGGAGGAGACCGAGAGCGCCGCCCAGGTCATCGGTGACGAGGATCTCGGCCGCACCGACGATCCGGTACGCATGTATCTGCGCGAGATGGGCACGATCGAGCTGCTCTCCCGTGAGGGCGAGATCGAGATCGCCAAGCGCATCGAGGCCGGCCGCAACATGGTCCTCGAGGCCCTTTGTGAGAGCCCGCTCACGATGCGCGCGGTGATCGGCTGGCGCGACGCCATCCGCGACGGCCGCGTGCTGTTGCGCGACATCATCGACCTCGATGCCACCAACGATGCCGGCTTCAACCCCGAGGCCGAAGGTGAGGCGAAGCCGGCGGCCGAGCCGACCGCCGAGCCGACCAGGAGCGCCAAAAGCAGCAATGGTGCCGCCGGACCGGCAGTCGCCGCCGCTTCCCCTGTGCCCGACGGCGCCGCGACTGGCGAGGGCGGCGAGGCACCGAGCGACGGCGAGGCGGCAGTCGAGCCCGGCAAGACCGAGGGCAGCGAGACCGAGGAAGAGGATTTCGACGACGACACGCTCTCCCTCTCCGCCATGGAGGAGAAGCTGCGCGAGGGCGTGCTCGAGACCTTCGACCAGATCGCCGACGCTTATGGCATCCTTCGCGAGTTGCAGGACGAGCGGCTGGCCACCCTGCAGGCGGCCGAGACGGTCGATGCCGAGCTCGATCGGCGCTACGAGGCGGCGCGCCAGGCAGTCGTCGACCTGATGGCCCAGGTCCAGCTCAACAACAGCCGGGTCGAGGCCCTGGTCGAGCAGCTCTTCGACATGAACAAGCTGCTCCAGGGTCTCGAGGGCAAGCTGATGCGCATGGCCGTGACCAGCCGGATCAGCCGCGAGCTCTTCATCGCCGAGTACATGGGCAACGAGCTCGACCCCGAGTGGATGAGCCGTGTCGCGGCCTTGAAGGGCAAGGGCTGGGCCGACTTCATCTCCAAGAACTACGAGGAGATCGAGAACCTCCGCGCCGACATCTCGGCCATCGCCGAGGAGACCGGCCTCAAGATCGCCGAGTTCCGCCGCATCGTCGCCAAGGTGCAGAAGGGCGAGCGCGATGCCGGCCGGGCCAAGAAGGAAATGGTCGAGGCCAACCTCCGGCTCGTCATTTCGATCGCCAAGAAATACACCAATCGCGGCCTGCAGTTCCTCGACCTCATCCAGGAGGGCAATATCGGGCTGATGAAGGCCGTCGACAAATTCGAGTACCGTCGCGGCTACAAGTTCTCGACCTATGCGACCTGGTGGATCCGCCAGGCGATCACCCGCTCGATCGCCGATCAGGCCCGGACCATCCGCATCCCTGTCCATATGATCGAGACGATCAACAAGCTGGTCCGCGCCTCGCGCCAGATGCTGCACGAGTACGGCCGCGAGCCGACCCCGGAAGAACTCGCCCACAAGCTCAACATGCCGCTCGACAAGGTCCGCAAGGTCCTGAAGATCGCCAAGGAGCCGATCAGCCTCGAGACGCCCATCGGCGACGAGGAGGACAGCCACCTCGGCGACTTCATCGAGGACAAGAACGCCGTCCAGCCGCTCGAAGCCGCCACCCTGGCCAACCTCCGCGACGCCACCACCCGCGTGCTCGCCACCCTCACGCCGCGCGAGGAACGCGTGCTGCGCATGCGCTTCGGCATCGGCATGAACACCGACCACACGCTGGAGGAAGTCGGCCAGCAGTTCAGCGTGACCCGCGAACGGATCAGGCAGATCGAGGCCAAGGCGCTGCGGAAGCTCAAGCACCCGAGCCGGTC
>JAABSG010000229.1 GCA_011390475.1 Geminicoccaceae bacterium
CGAGAAAGCTGAGCGAACACTGGGCGCAGCCGGTCGACAGCGACTGCAAGTTGGCGCGGTTGTGGCTGGCGACGAAGGCGATGCGCTGATCCCCCGGCGCCGCCCGCTCCAGCACGCGACCCATGGTGCTGGTGACCATGTCGAGCGAGAAAGTCGCCACGCTGTCCCAGGTGACGAGGGAGACCACGCCCGCTGCCTTGTCCACATAGAGATCGCCGGCGACCCAATGCGAGCTCGTCGGATTCACGCGCGTGATGAAGCCGTAGCGCAGGGGCTCGGGCGACGGATCAGCGAAAATGCCCTGCAAGGCCGTGGCCGGACCGTTGGGCGCTTCGTAGACGGCGATCGGCGCTCGACCGTACTCGCCGCCGACGGCGAGTGCAGCCTGCAGCGGCACATACTTGTCGTCGATCCGGCGCAGTTGCAGCCGTGTATTGTCGTCGATGGCTAGCGGCAAGCCGGCAATCGCGATGTCGCGGTCGAGCGCCGCCTGGAGATGATCGAGCAGGATCGGATATTGTTCGACCGTGGCCAGGAGCGCCCGAGTGGTCATCGGCTGGCCGCCGATATCGAAGGTGTCGCTCGTGTCACCCGGCAGCAGCCGTTCCTCGATGACCGCCCCGGCGGCACCAGCCGCCCCGCCACCGCTCCCCGTCCCCGTCGCGATCGCCGTCGCGGCAGCCCCTGGGCCGGCCACCACCGGCTGGCCGCCGCCCGGCAGCGGCGGCTCGTCGAAGGGCCCGGCCGAGGCCGGCACGACACCGACCAGCGACGCCGCCAGCAGCAGCGCCAGCGCCGTCCGCGAGCAACGCTCGATCAGGGTCATGGTCTTCACCCCCCGCCCTTGTAGGCGTGATCGAATACGCGGGGCTCGTGGCGTCGCAGCTGATTCTCGCGGTTGGTATCGTACCAGCCGGGCTTGGCGTCGCGGTCGGCGCCGATGGCGCGCTGGAGATGCAGCCTGATCTGCTGATGGAGCTTGGGCGCCAGGACGTCCCAGACGATGGGGTCGTCGAAGAAGATCGGGCTCAAGAGCTCGGAGAGCGGCCGGAGATCGAAAAACAGCGGCACCTCCTGCCCGGGCGAGAGGCTCCAGCCCTCGCCGCGACTGACCGAGCCGCCATAGGTGCCGAAGATGTGGCTGTCGATCGAGGCCCGGACCTGGGTCGCCACCTCGGCGTCGTCCTCGATGCTGCCGGAGATGCCGAACGAGGCGGATTCGGCACCACCACCGCCCCCTTCGCAGCCGCACCCGTTGCTCTTGCTCTCCTCGCCCAAGGAGAGGCTGGCCTGTTCCTCGAAGCTCATGCTGCGCCCGTGCATGTGATCGACCACCTCCTCGGAATAGTCGGTCTCGAGGAACGCCATGCCGCCATAGCTCACGGCATAAGGGTAGTGCGTGCCGAAGAGCCGGATCAAATGGCCGACCTGCTCGTCCGACAAGAGATCGACCAGATGCCGGTCGCGCAGGCCCAAGACCGCCGCCTCGAAGGCCGGGCTGAGCTCGATCCGGGCGCGATCGGCGATCAGTGCGTAATCGACCTCGGCGGTGCGGGTGATCGAGGTCACCACCTGCCGCTCGGTGCGGCTGCTCGAGCGCTCGCCGTAGCTGCCGTTCGCACTGAAGGCACCACCGATGCCGTCCAGCCCGAAGCCGATATTGAACCCGAGGCTGACCGACCAGGCGTGCTTGTACTCGAGAGCGCCCGCCACCATGATCGTATGCGCGTCCTCGACCGCCCCGAGGTCGCTCTTGAAGTAGACGCCGTGCGGCACGATCAGGTTGTTGTCGGTGGTCTGGTAGTCGGTCGACTCGTCGTCCGGATAGGCGAAGACGAGCTGCTTGAGCCCGTGGCTGCGCAGGAAGTTGTGCGGGTCGAGATGGGTGATGTCGTAGCCGACGAAATTCGCCTTCACATTGGCCGGGCGATGCGGCAGCGCGAAGGTGCCGCCCCAGGCGATCTTGTCCTTGCTGGCCGGCGCCGGTGCTGGCGCCCGGACCAGGTCGCCGGTCGCCAAGGGCCCGATCGGCCGGACCCGAGCCCCCGCCTTCTGCACGACGAGCGAGATGGCGCTCGGTGGCGTCTGGATGTCGAAGAGCCGGTTGGGGTTGGCGCCGTCGAACGTCTGGCGCTGGAAGTAGAGGGAGTCCATCGCCCTGTAGCCCAGCTGCAGCTCGCCGCAGCTGCCCTGGTCGCCCCAGACCAACTCGTCGTCGTTGGTCGGACTGGGCAGGATGTTGTTGCGGAAGTGGTCGAGCCGGAGCGCCAGCGTCTGGCGGTCGGGCCGATACATGAACCGTGCCACGGTCGGGGTCGTGTAGAGCCCGTGCAGCCGTGAGATGCCGGTCAGCGGCCGCGAATGGCCGTTCTCCCGCGCCCGCTCGTCGGCGAGTCGCGGCGGGCAGCTGTCCTCGGCGACCCAAAGGCCCTGGGCCAGCGCCAAAAGCGGCCGGTCGGCCTCGGGCACCGGGCTCATCGACCACGAGAGGCCCAGCGTCATCAACCGCCCACGCTCGCTGGTGCCGACCTCGATGCCCTCGAGCAGGGCGTAGTCCGGCAGTTCGAGGGTGGCGACGTCGCCCGAGGCCGAGGGTGCCTCGAGGAGCGGCAGGGCGCGCCGGTCGGTATGTAGCGCCAGGCGCTGCACGGCATGCGGGTTGTAGGCGACGGCCACCCGGGTCAGCCGCTCGTCCGGCCGCATCTCGATCACCTGCCACTGCATGATGCCGAGCGCACGCCGGCCCTGCTCGGTCCGCCGATCGTAGTCGATCTGCAGCTCGACCGCCTCGGTGATCAGCGCCTCGCGGCGCGCCGGGTCGTCCCGAAGGCCGATGATCTCGTTCCTGATTTCCTCCAGCCGCGCGGCATCGAACGGGGTCCAGTCGAGCCGGGGCGGCAGGATGTCGGGGACACCGGCGATGCCCGGATACTCGAAGCGCAGCTCCTCGATGTCGTACTGGCCGACCTTGGCGAAGATGGCGGTGAAGCCGTCGGTGGCGGTCCCGGGTGCCAGCCGCCGGCCGCGAACCACCGTCGTCGCGGCGGGCGAAGGTGCGCCGACCGTCGCATGCTCGAGGGCCGGCTCGGTGAAACGGACGGTCCGCTGGGCGTCGGTGAAGGTGGCGTAGGCGACGAGATGGTCGTCCAGGAGCGACTGCCGGAAGGGCTCTTCGGTCGTATCGGGATAGCCGCGAAAGCGCTTCGCCCAGTCGATCTCGTCCGCCGAGAGCGCCTTGTCCCAGAGCCGGAGCGTGGCGAGCCAGCCGTCGAATGGCGCTGGTGTGTCGCAGCCGAGCGCCAGCCCATGGCCGCCGGCCGGTGCGCTGCCGAACGGTATGTAGCCCGGCATCAGCTCGATCCGCTCGTCGCCGTCGCCGGGCTGGGTCGGCGCCGCCCCGTCGATCAGCGCACTCGTCAGCCCGCCCGAGGTCGAGAACACGACATGGTGATAGGCACCGTCGCTGAAGTCGAAGTCAACGCTGTAGAACCCGGCCGGCGTCGCCAGATAGATGGCTCGGCGCTCGGGATGCATGAGCACGGCGAACCCCGCCGTCGTGGGATCGCCGTGCGCCAGGACGCATTGCCTCTCGGCGCTGTCGGCATTGGCCGCGAGCCAAAGCTCGAGCGTGCCCTCCGCTCCCAGTGCCAGTCGCCCATCGGCCGCAAATACCGGGCCAGCCGATCCCCCGAGGCGCAAGGCCTGGTAGGTCTCCGCTGCCGCGGCACTGAGGGTGAGCCAGAACATCGACAGAACAAGGCCTGAAAGTCGTAGCCGCTGCATGCTCATGGCACTTTCTTTCTTGCCGGAGATGCCCGTTACGCTACGCTGGAATATCGTGTCGTCCATGAAAAACGACGCTGCGGGGACGATTCTGCCAAAATAGATTGCGGCATAATTAAACCAAGGGTTGTTTAATGGCCGCTGCCTATTGTCTCTTAGACGAGGCTTGTCACGATGTAGTCGGCTGTACCGCCCCCGGACCCTGAGACACCTGATTGCGATTATGCGGCCAGGGGCAGCTTCTCCATCTGGTCGCGTCTGAACTGGGGTGGCGAGCGGTGGCCATGCCGCTCGCCAGCCAATTTTCGTTGTAGGTCCGCCGAAAGTCGATCAGGGCCAGGCAGTGTTCCTCGACGGTGCGGAAGGTCCTGACCCAGAGCAGGTTCTCCTTCAGCGTGCCAAAGGACATCGAGCACTGGTCATTGACGACGTTGCGCGAGAAGCTCGTGAAGATCGGTGCCAGCATCGTGCATCATGGCCGATACATCGCGTTCCAGCTGGCCGAGGTCGCGGTGCCGCTCGGGCTGTTTGACGAAATCCTGTAACGGATCGATCGGCTCCGGCCGCAGCCACCGCCACTTGCGGCATGAGGGAGGATCGCAGAATGAGCCTCGCTCCGACGGGTGAGGTACGACTGGATTTCTCCAAAATTCGTTCCGAAGTCGGCTTGGATGGCGCTCGATTTGTCGAGCCGGCGCCTTGGTAGGTCAAAAGCCACCAAGCACGGCACATCTGGCTTGCCTCACGCCTTCTGCCGTCTCATTCTCGCCGTGGAGCAGGCTCCAAATGGGGAATCTCGGCTAAGATGATCGAAGAGAGCCTGCGGTGGATCGGCATGGTCGCCGCAATCGTTGCTGCGAGTATCGTCGCAGCACGGCTCGGCGACAGAGCCACCGGCCTCGGCTTCGTCGTGTTCCTCGTTTCCTCGTCCTCGTGGGTGGCCGTTGGGCTGATGGCCGGCCAATACGCGCTGATGATCCAAAACGCGTTTCTGTGTGCCGTCAACTTGCTCGGAATCTATCGTTGGCTGCTGCGGCCGGCGATCGCCAGTAAGAATTCTGGTCGTTGAGAATTAAGAGGTATCGTCGTCAAGAAAAAGAGATCGTGCACTCAAAGCATCAGGACGGCTGCGCCTCGCCATCGCAGCAAACCGAGCGGGAAGCCACCTCACTCTGGTCTGCTCCGGCAGACCCCGACGAAGCAATCGCGATCGCCTATGCGCTGATCGAAACCGCCAAGCTCGACGGCGTCGATCCGCAGGCTCGGCTGACCGATGTCCCGAGCCGCATTGCCGATCACAAAATCACCCGGATCGGCGAATCGCTCCCTTTGCGTTACGCTGCAAGTGCAGCGTCAATGGCGAATCGAACTTCAACCAGATGGGAACGCCAGGACGCTCTCTTGCCGTCCGACCGGGATGGTGTAGGGTCGACGGTCGTAATGGGAGAGAAAACAATGAGCTACGCACGCTTCGCCTCGATGATCGTTGTTGCGACCCTCGTCATGTTCGGCCTCATGTACCTCAACACCTACGCCCTCGACCACGTCTGGTTCAGCGAGACACGGGCCTGGATGGCACTGGTGATGGGCGCCACCATGGCGATCATCATGCTCGCCTTCATGCTCGACATGTATCCGAGCCGGGGCGTCAACATCACCATTTTCGCCCTCGGCATCGTCCTCTTCGCCGCTTCCCTCTGGCTCGTCCGCAGCCAGCAGACGATCGACGACGTCTCCTACATGAAGGCCATGATCCCGCACCACTCGATCGCCATCCTGACCAGCCGCCGCGCCCACATCAAGGACGAGCGCGTCCGCGAGCTCGCCGACGAGATCATCGCGGCCCAGCTCCGCGAGATCGAGGAGATGAAGCAGCTCATCGCCGACCTCGAGGCGAACCCGATACCCGCCGATGTCCCCGACCTACCGCCCGGCGAGTAGACGACGAGGGAGAACAGAGGCGGGGAGGATGATCCTCCCCGCGGCCCCACCGGGATTTTCGGCGTGGCGCATCTCGCTCGCGACCGCGCACCCGACCAGGAAAACCGTTCAGGAGGACCACGCCATGCCCGCGGCCACCAAAGAAAAGACAGCGCAACTCTACCGGATGGTCATGCCCGACCATCTCTGCCCCTACGGCCTCAAGTCCAAGGATCTGCTCGAGCGGCAGGGCTACGAAGTGGAGGATCATCCCCTCGAGAGCCGCGAGGCGACCGAGGCGTTCATGGCGAAGCACGACGTCGACAGCACGCCGCAGGCCTTCATCGGCGGCGAGCGGATCGGCGGCTACGACGACCTGCGCGTCCATTTCGGCCTCGACAAGCCGCCCGAGGAGCGGAGCGATGTCACCTACCAGCCGGTAATCGCCATCTTCGCGGTCACCGCACTCCTCGCACTCGGCCTCTCCTGGCACCAGTACGAGACGATCTTCACGCTGCGCGCCTTCGAGTGGTTCATCGCCCTTTCGATGACGCTGCTCGCGGTCGAGAAGCTGCAGGACATCGAGAGCTTCTCGACCATGTTCCTCAACTACGACCTCTTGGCGCGCCGCTGGGTGCCCTACGGCAAGCTCTATCCCTTCGGCGAGGCGCTGGCAGGCATCCTGATGACCGCCGGTGCCCTCGTCTGGCTCTCGGCACC
>JAABSG010000230.1 GCA_011390475.1 Geminicoccaceae bacterium
CCGCTCGTGCCGCACATCGTGCCGAGCGTGCTGGAGCCAATTCTGGCGCGCGCCGACTGGCTGAGCTGCAGTGCCGCGGAAGCGACGGCCATGACTGGCGAGGCCGAGCCGGCGGCGGCCGCGAAGGTGTTGCTCGGCGAGCGGCGCTGCACCAATCCGGTGCTGCGTGACGGGCCGCGCGGCCGTATCTTGGCGCAAGCCGGATCATCGATACGCCGGTTCCCTCCCGGGCTTCAGCGTGCCGGTGATCGATACGAACGGCGCTGGAGATACCCATTTCGGCGCTTTTTTGGCCGACCTCGCCCGCGGCGCCGACGCGGCCAGCGCTGCTGGCTATGCCAACGCCGCCGCAGCGATAGCCGTGTCCCGGCGCAGTGGCTCTGCCGCCCCCTCGGACGCCGAGATCCGCGCCTTCCTCGTGCGACCGACCAGCAGGTCCGATGAGCGACGCCAATCCGCAAACGGCAACGCCGAGCCCCAACGGCAGTCCCGGTAAGGCATTGGAAGCGCTGAACTCCGAGCGAGTGCCGCTGGCCATGCGCCGTGCGCAGCGATCGGCGATCGCAAGGGTGCGGCTTCGCTGCGGCGGCTCGTCTTCGTGGATCACGAGCTACGGACGGCCTGTCGCGGCCCACGGCTGACGGCCGGATCCACGCAGTCCAGCACGCCCGGCTACTGCAGCATGCGCCGGAAGCGGCCGAGTGCTGCGCTGAAGAAGACGATGCCGAGGCCGGCCATGGCCAGGAGCCAGGGCCAGACGATGCCGAGGCCGGCGCCGCGGTAGAGCACGGCTTGCGCGAAGCTGACGAAGTGGGTGGCGGGGGCTGCCTGCATGATGGTCTGCAGGATCTCGGGCATCGCCTCGAGCGGCGTGGTGGCGCCCGACAACAGGTACATCACGATGAAGACCGGGATCGCCAAGAGGCCGAATTGCGGCATGGTGCGGGCGACAGTGGCCAGCAGGATGCCGAGCGAGGTCACCGAGAAGAGGTAGACGACGGCACCGAGGATGAAGAGGCCGACCGAGCCCACGATCGGCACAGCCAGAAACCAGTTGACCACGAGGTAGAGCGAGGCGGTGGCGGCCACCAGGATGACCAGGCCGTTGGCCCAGACCTTGGCGAGCATCACCTCGATGGCGCGCAGCGGCATGACGAGCAGGTGCTCGAGGGTCTCCTGCTCGCGCTCACGGATCACCGCCGCCCCCACCAGCACCACCGAGAGGATGGTGATCGCGTTGATCACCTGCATCACGGCCTTGAACCAGAGCTCGCTGAGATTGGGGTTGAAATGGACGCGGGTGACGAGGGCGACCGGGTCGCGTGGGCGGATGTCCTCGCGCGCCAGGTGGGTTTCGACCTCGCGCTCGATGATCGCCTGGACGTAGCCGGCCCCGGCGCCGGCCTGGCTCATCGCCGTCGCATCGACGTTGACCTGGATCTCCGGGTTGCGGCGGGCGAGCAGATCCCGCTCGAAATAGGGTGGAATGTCGAGGACGAAGGTGTACCTGCCGGCCGCCATCGCGGCATCCACGGCCTGCGAATCGAGCCGGGCGGGCGCCTGGAAGTAGGGAGGCAGGAAAGCCGCCTCGAGTTCGCGGCTCAGCGTCGAGCGGTCGTGGTCGACGATGGCGATCGAGGCGTTGATCACCTCCATCCGGGCACCGGTGGCGACGGCGTAGACGGCGATGGTGAAGGCGTAGACGATCAGCCCCGCCATCACCGGATCACGGCCGAGGCTCGCGAGCTCCTTGAGGCCGAGCCAGAAGATGTTGCCGAGGCTCCGCCGCATCGCCTCACTTTTCCTGGCGAGGGGTGAGGGCGGCGGCGAGCCCGGTCAGGATCACGGCCATCAGCGCCAGAACCGCGTAGTCGCGGCCGAGATCGGCAACGCCCAGGCCTTTGGCGAAGACGCCCACGCTGATCGTCTGGAACCAAGCGGCGGGGAAGATCTGGGCGAACCACCAGGAGATGCCGTCCAGCGACGAGACGGGGGTCAAGAGGCCGGAGAAATTGACGGCGGGGATGGTGGTGATGATCGCCGTGCCGAAGAGGGCGGCGACCTGGCTCTGGACGAAGGAGGAGATGAAGAGCCCGAGCGCCGTCGTGGCGAAGAGGTAGATCAGGGCGCCCAAGGCGAGGGCCAAAAAGCTGCCCTGGAGCGGGACCCGGAAAAGAAAGATGGTCATCAGGACCAGGACCAGGAACGCCACGAAGCCGACCGCCACGTAGGGGAGCTGCTTGCCGATCAGGTATTCGAGCCGGGTGGTGGGCGTGGCATAGAGGTTGGCGATCGAGCCCAGCTCCTTTTCGCGGACGACGCCGAGGGCGGTCAGCATCGAGGGCACGATGACCAGGAGCAGCATGATGACGCCCGGGGTGACGGCGACGGCACTCTCGAAGGATTGGTTGTAGCGAAAGCGCGGCTCGACCCGAACCAGCGGCGGCTCGCCCGGCAGCGTGTTGCTGCCCACGGCGAGATCGTCGAGGTAGGCGCGGGTCACGGCCTCGACGAAGTCGCGCTTGCGTTCGGCGCGAAACGGCATCGCCCCGTCGAGCCAGACGGCGATCTCGGGCGTTCGGCCGGCCAGGAGATCGCGGCCGAAGCCGGGCTCGAGTTCGAGGATCAGCTCGAGTTCGCCGCTCTGCAGCCGTGGCAGGATCTCCCGCTCGCTGGCGAGCGGCGTTCGGCCGAGGAAGTAGCGCGAACCGTCGAATTCCTCCAGGTAGCGGCGGCTTTCCGGGCTCTGGTCGCGGTCGAGCACCGCATAGGCCAGGTCCTCGACGTCGAAGGAGATGCCGAAGCCGAAAGCGATCATCAGAACGACCGGGCCGAGGATGGCGAAGGCGATGCGGATCGGATCGCGCCAGAGCTCGACCGCTTCCCGCCGCGCATAGGCCCAGCCGCGGCGGGCCGAGCGGACGAGCGCGGGCCGTTCGGCGGCGGCACCGGCGGCATCGCCGGTTTCGGGGGCCTCGACCGGCTCTTCGTCGGAGGCTTCCTCCAGGTACTGGACGAAGGCGTCCTCCAGCGTTTCGGCATCTTTCTCCTTGCGCAGCGCTTCCGGGGTGTCGATCGCCAGCACCTTGCCTTCGTGCATCAGTGAGATGCGATCACAGCGCTCGGCCTCGTTCATGAAGTGGGTGGAGATGAAGATCGTCACCCCATCGTCGCGCGACAGCTCGGCCAAAAGGGCCCAGAAGCTGTCGCGGACGGCCGGATCGACGCCCGATGTCGGCTCGTCCAGGATCAGCATCTCCGGGCCGTGGATCACGGCGACCGCGAGCGAGAGGCGCTGGCGCACGCCGACCGGCAGGCTCTCCGGCAGCTGGTCGGCCGAACCTGCGAGGTCGAAGCGCTGGATCAGCTCGTCGACACGTGGGCCACGGCGATCCTTCGGCAGGTGGAAGAGACGAGCGTGCAATGCCAGGTTCTGGCGGACGGTGAGCTCGCGGTAGAGCGAGAAGCTCTGCGACATGTAGCCGACGCGGCGGCGGGTCTCGAGGTCGCGCGCATCGATCGGCTGGCCGAGGATCTTCGCCTCGCCGTCGCTCGCCGGCTGAAGACCGGTGAGCATCTTCATGGTCGTCGTCTTGCCGCAACCGTTGGAGCCCAAAAAGCCGAAGATCTCGCCCTTCTCGATCTCGAAGCTCACGGCATCGACCGCGGTGAAGTCGCCGAAGCGCTTGGTGAGATTCTTTGCTTCGATCACCGGCGGGCCGTCGTGCTTTTCCCGCTTCGGAATCTCGAGCCGCTGGCGGTCGCCCGCCTCGCCGTCGCCGAGGGCGATGAAAGCGGCCTCGAGCGTCTCGGTTTCGGTCTCCTCGCAAAGCTCGTGCGGTGTGCCGGTGGCGAGGACCTTGCCCTCGTCGATGGCGACGAGCCAGTCGAGGTTCTCGGCCTCCTCCATGTAGGCCGTGGCGATGACCACGCTCATGTCTCGCCGGCGCTCGCGCAACTGGCCGATCAGCTGCCAGAAGCGACGGCGGGCGAGGGGATCGACGCCGGTGGTGGGCTCGTCGAGGATCAACAGGTCGGGGTCGTGGACCAGGGCACAGCAGAGCCCGAGCTTCTGCTTCATGCCGCCCGAGAGCTTGCCGGCCGGGCGGTCGGCGAAGCCGGAAAGGCCGATGCTGCCGAGCAGCTCCTCGATACGCTGGCCGCGCTCCGTGGCATTCTGGCCGAAGAGGCGGGCGAAGAAGTCGATGTTCTCGAAGACCGAGAGGGTAGGGTAGAGGTTGCGGCCCAGGCCCTGCGGCATGTAAGCGATCTTCTCGCAGATCCGCCGCCGGTGATCGGCCCTGGCGGCATCGCCGCCCATGACCAGGAGCTTGCCGCTCTGCAGGCGGCGCACACCGGCGAGCAGGCCCAAGAGCGTGGACTTGCCGACGCCGTCCGGGCCGATGAGGCCGACCATCCGGCCCTGGGGCAAGTCGAGCGTGATGTCGTCGAGGGCGATCTCGCGCCCGTAGCGGTGGCCGACCGCTTCGAAGCGGGCGAGCGGCTCTGCCGGCTCAGGCATCGGGCAGGCGGATTTGCAGCTCGTCCGGCCATTCGGCGTCGGCCGCGATCGGCACGTAGGCGACGCCCGGCAGGCCGGTCTTCACCAGCTCGGCATATGCGGCCAGGAGGTCCGGCGGCAGCTGCAGCTTGACCCGGAACATCAGCCGGTCGCGCTCGTCCTTGGTCTCGACGTGCTTGGGCGTGAACTGGGCCTCGGATGAAACGAAGCTGACGTTCGCCGGGATGACGAACTCGGGGGCGGCATCGAGCACGATCCGCGCCTCGGCTCCCAGTGAGAGCCGGCCGGCCTCGCGGGTCGGCAAGAAGATCGTCATGTAGACGTCTTGCAGGTCGAGCAGGCTCAGCACCCGGCCGCCGCCGGCCAAGACCTCGCCGGGCTCGGCCAGGCGGTAGAGCACGCGGCCGCCGCGCGGCGAGAGGAGTTCGTGCTCGGCGAGCGTCACGGCGAGGCGGTCGACCCGGGCCTCGGCGGCACCGATCGCCTCGCTCGCGGCATCGACCGCGGCTTCGGCGGCGCGCACCGCAGCACGCGCCGAATCCGCGGCGGCGATGCGCCGGTCGAGTGTCTCTTCCGAGGCGTGGCCACGGTCGAAGAGGATCCGGGTGCGGCCGAGTTCCTGGGTCGCAAGGGCGAGATCGCTCTCGCGGCGGGTGAGTTCCGCCGCGGCCTCGCTCTTTTCGCGGTGGGCGAGACGCAGCGCGGCCTCGGCCTCGCGCAGCTCGGCCTCGATCTCGCCGGCATCGATGCGGGCGAGCACCTGACCGGCCTCGACCGGGTCTCCCTCCTCGACGGCGACCTCGGCGAGGCGGCCGGGATATTTCGTCGCGACGTCGATCCGCACGGCCTCGAGCCGGCCGTTGCCGACCGCGAAGCCCGGGGGCGGGGCGTCGTCTTCGAGGGTGGTCCAGTACCAGAATCCGCCGGCGGCGGCGACGAGCGCCAGGGCGACGAGAGCGATCGGCAACGCCGAGGACTTGCGGTCCGCCATGGTGCGAGGTCTGCCGTGGCTGAAGGTGGTCGCCGGCCCATGTCGCGCGACACCAGGCCGATCGTGCCCGGCGCCGACCTGCATAGCACCGTCGGCCGAGGTCGCAAGGCGCTCGGCGGGCCGGTCGGCGGCAGTATGCAGGGTTTCGCAGCGAGACTTGGCTGGGGGACCTGGATTCGAACCAGGACTGCACGGTCCAGAGCCGTGAGTTCTACCGTTAAACTATCCCCCAGGGGTGGCGCGCTCGGCGCTGCCGGCGGCTCGCAGGTTCGTATGAGAGAGCCGGGTCGGTTGTCAAGCACGCGGCCGTCCGTCTGGCGTCGGCCGGCTGCCTGTCGGTGTCGCTTGACAGGGGGAGCGGCGCTCACTATCTCCGCCGCACGACAGAGGGGGTGTAGCTCAGTCGGTTAGAGCGCTGGCCTGTCACGCCAGAGGCCGCGGGTTCGAGTCCCGTCACTCCCGCCATCCCCATCACCACCCTTCCGTTGATCGTCGCTCTGGTGCCAGGCATCAGGGGTCCGCTCGGCCTCGCGCCTGGGGATCTCTATCGCCGTGCGGCTTTCAAGCGCGGGGCGTGGGCGGCCGTACCGCTTGGCAAGCCATTGGCAGCGGCCTAGTTTGGGGTGCACGAACGAAACGGGCGGCGGCCTCGAGGTCGCGCTGGTCACCTGCCGCATCCCCTGCAACTGGCACCGGACCCCGATGGAAGCGTATCTCTTCGACTATCTGCCCATCCTGATTTTCCTCGGCATCGCCATCGGTCTCGCCGCGGTGATCGTCCTGGCGTCGCTCCTCGTGGCGCGGCAGAAGCCCAACGCCGAAAAGCTCTCGAGATCGGAAGAGCGTCGT
>JAABSG010000231.1 GCA_011390475.1 Geminicoccaceae bacterium
TGTGGTCGTCAGTCGCACCACTCGCTTCGGCAGCGAGCGCCCGCAACCGCGCCGCCTCGGTCATCACGGCGTTGTCGGTCATCGAGGCGGCGTCGGGGGTGGTCGGTCTGGTCGTGGTCATCTGCAAACTCTCTCGGTCAATTGGCGTCCGGGCTCGTCGTGCGTCCCCTGAGCATGCACCCCGAAGGACGCGCCGGCTCAGGGGCGGCTAAGTCGAAGCCGCAGCCCGCCCGAGAGTGCAGGATGAGGTGAGCGGCGAATGCGGCGCGCACGCGTCGGGATCGCGGCTACCGCCGTCGAAACCGTCACATCGATAAAGCGCTCTTGCATCTGGGTCGCCGGTTGTTGTGGGCCCGCGTCAACTCGGAAGGATCGCGCGTCTAGGCCGAATGCCCGGAGCATATGTGGCGAAAGAAAAGGCCTTGTAAAGTCGCTTGATGGTATTCCGTCGCCGCCGATTTGCGTCCCCGGGTAGCGGTAGCGCTTCGGCCGTCCCCCCTTGCATCTATCGCCGCCGTCTTTAAGAACAGCGCAACGATCACGATCGACAGCGGAACCGACGCTGGCCCAGCCACGATCCCGCGCACCCTTTCGGGAGGCGCCTGTTTTCCTGTGCCGGCCGGCCGCTTGGCGCGCCATGGCGTGACGTATCACCGACGGACTCGATATCCGCCCATTGCTGTCCCACTTCTGCATCCGAACGACTGTGGGGTCGCAAACTGCAAACCGAGAAAGATCGAAGCATGAGCCAATTCACCGATTACAAGGTCGCCGATATCAGCCTCGCCGGCTGGGGCCACCGCGAAATCGCCATTGCCGAGAAGGAAATGCCGGGCCTGATGGCGCTGCGCGAGGAATTCGGCGCGCGCCAGCCCTTGAAGGGTGCCAGGATCGCCGGCTGCCTGCACATGACGATCCAGACCGCCGTGCTCATTCAGACGTTGATCCATCTCGGTGCCACCGTCCGCTGGTCCTCCTGCAATATTTTCTCGACCCAGGACCAGGCCGCCGCCGCCATTGCCGATGCCGGCATCCCCGTCTTCGCCTGGAAGGGCGAGACCGAGGAAGAGTACGAGTGGTGCATCGAGCAGACGATCCAGGGCCCGGACGGCTGGACCCCCAACATGATCCTCGATGACGGCGGCGATCTCACCGTCGTCATGCACGACAAATATCCCGAGTTGATGAAGGACGTGAAGGGCATCTCCGAGGAGACCACCACGGGCGTCCTTCGCCTCTACGACATGGCCAAGAAGGGCACGCTCAAGACGCCCGCCATCAACGTCAACGACAGTGTCACCAAGTCCAAGTTCGACAACAAGTACGGCTGCCGCGAGAGCCTGGTCGACGGCATCAGGCGCGCCACCGACGTCATGATGGCCGGCAAGATCGCGGTCGTCGCCGGCTACGGCGATGTCGGCAAGGGCTCGGCCGAGAGCCTCCGCCACGCCGGCGCCCGCGTCATGGTCACCGAGATCGATCCGATCTGTGCGCTGCAGGCCGCCATGGAAGGCTTCGAGGTCGTCACCATGGAGGATGCGGCACCCCGCGCCGACATCTTCGTCACCGCGACCGGCAACAAGGACATCATCACCGTCGACCACATGCGGTCGATGAAGGACGGCGCCATCGTCTGCAATATCGGCCACTTCGACAACGAAATCCGCGTGGCTGATCTGCAGAACTTCAAGTGGACCGAGGTCAAGCCACAGGTCGATCAGATCGAGTTCCCCGACGGCAAGCAGATCATCCTCCTGGCCAAGGGCCGATTGGTCAATCTCGGCTGCGGCACCGGCCATCCGAGCTTCGTCATGAGCGCTTCCTTCACCAACCAGGTGCTGGCGCAGATGGAGCTCTGGAACAATAACGGCCAATACGAGAACCAGGTCTACGTCCTGCCCAAGCACCTCGACGAGAAGGTGGCGGCCCTGCACCTCGGCAAGCTGGGTGCCAAGCTCACCAGGCTCAGCGACGATCAGGCCGCCTATATCGGCGTCGAGCACGGCGGACCGTTCAAGACCGAACAGTACCGCTACTGACGCCCGAGCGGGTGGAGAGGCGCATGCCGGGGCTGGACCGCTGGCTGCGCTTCGCCACCCGCGATGCCACCCTGGATTTCGCGCGCGCGCTCGCGCTCGACCTGCGCCAGGGCGACGTGGTGCTCCTCGATGGTGACCTCGGCGCCGGCAAGAGCGAGATCGCGCGGGCGATGATCCGGGCGATGGTGGGCGAGGCGATCGACGTGCCGTCGCCTACCTTCACCCTCGTCCAGCGCTACGACACCGACTATTGCCCGATCACCCACGCCGACCTCTACCGGATCGACGATCCCGAGGAACTGGTCGAACTGGGCCTCGACGAGGCGGGCGACCTCGGCATCCTCATCGTCGAGTGGCCACGCCGCGCGGGCGCGGGCTACTTCCCGCCCTCGGCCCTCTCGATCCGGATCGAAGACGAAGGTGGCGAGCGACGGCGCCTGCAGCTGACCTCGCCCGACGAAGGCTGGCGGCATCGGCTGGCACCAATGATCGACCCGGCGTAGGCTCCGCGCCACATGGGCCAGCTTTTGACCATTCCGGCCGAACGGCCGTTCCTGCCGAGCCTCGCGGCCAGCCTGTTGCGCGAGCCGCCCGACCGCCTCGCCGACCACCTCATCCTCCTGCCCAGCCGCCGCGCCTGCCTCGAGCTCCGAGACACCTTCCTCCGGCTGACGAACGCACCCGCTCTCCTGCTGCCGCGGCTGCAGCCGGTGGGCGAGGTCGATCTCGGCGACCTGCCGCTGCCGCTCCTGGCCGATGCGAACGAGGGCCCGCCGCCCATCGACCCGCTACGCCGTCGGCTCCTGCTCGCCCGCCTCGTGCAAGCGAAAGCGGCGATGCCCGACGAGCAGGCGATCCGCCTCGCGACATCGCTCGCGGAACTCCTCGATCTCGTCCAGACCGAGCGCGTCGAGTTGAACCGCCTGAACGACCTCCTGCCCGATGGCCTCGCCGACCATTGGCAGGAGATCGTGACATTCCTCGGCATCCTGGACGAGCTCTGGCCGGCGATCCTCGCTGACGAAGCCGCCATCGACCCCGCCCAATGGCGCAACGCCCGCCTGGCCGCCGCGACCGATACCGTGCGTGATCGCCCGCCTGCGGGCCCGGTCATCGCCGCTGGCATCACCGGCACCGTCCCGGCCGTGGCGGACCTCCTGGCCGCCGTGCTCGAGCTCGACCAGGGCATGGTGGTGCTGCCCGGCTTCGATCCCGCGATCGAGCCCGCCACCTTCGCCGGTCTCGGCCCGACCCATCCCTTCTTCGCTATCAAGCGCTTGCTCGACCAGGTCGGCCGCGGTCCCGGTGACGTCGCCCTCTGGCCGGACCCGGCGCCGGTCCGTTCACCGAAATCCAGGCGCGAACTCTTGGCCGAGATCATGCGCCCGGCCGCCACCGCCGAGGCTTGGCAGGCGATGCCGCCACCGCAGGACGAGGCGTTCTCGGGTCTTGCCGTCGCCGAGTGCGAGAGCCATGGGCAGGAGGCGCTCCTGGTGGCACTCACGCTCCGCGAGGCCTTGGAGACTCCCGGCCGCACCGCAGCCCTGGTCACACCCGACCGCCAGCTCGCGCGCCGGGTGGCGGCCGAGCTGGCTCGCTTCGGGGTAACGGTCGACGACAGTGCCGGCGTGCCCCTCGACCAGACGCCGCCGGGTAGCCTTTTCCTGCTCACCGCCCATGCCCTTTTGGGCGATGGCGGACCGGTGCCGCTGCTCTCGGCCTTGAAGCACCCCTTGGCCCGGGGGGGGCTGCCGCCGGGCGGTCTGCGCCGTCTCGCCCGAAGGCTCGAGCGACAGGTCCTGCGCGGACCCAGGCGGGGCAGGGGCCTCGACGCCCTGAAGGCGGCCCTGCTCGAACGACGGCACCCCGATCTCCAGCCGCTCGTCGACTGGCTCGAGGCCTTCGCCGGCGCGGCCGCCCCGCTCCTTGCCGCCGATGGCGGTACCTTTCCCGATCTGGTCGCCGCCCATGTCGGCCTGGTGGAATGGCTGGCGGCCGACGAGAACGGCGATCCGGCCGAGCTCTGGGCCAAGGAATCAGGCGAGGGGACCCGCGACTTCCTCGCTCGATTGATGGCAGCAGGCGAGAACGAGACCGCGCCCCCGGGCAATGCTTATCCCGCCGTGCTCGCCGTTCTGATGGGCGGCGAGGCTGTCCGCCCGCGCAGCCGGAGCCACCCGCGACTGATGATCCTGGGTCAGCTCGAGGCCCGCCTGGTCGAGGCCGACAGCGTCGTCATCGCCGGGCTCAACGAGGGCACCTGGCCGCGCACCGCCGAAGCCGGCCCCTGGCTCAACCGGCATCTGAGAAAGGCCCTGGGCCTGCCGCCCGTCGAGTTCCAGATCGGCATCGCCGCCCACGACCTCCTCATGAGCGCAACCGCCGCGCAAGTGCTGCTCACCCGCAGCGCCAAGGATCGCGGCGGCAGCCCGACCGTGCCCTCGCGCTGGCTGCAGCGGCTCGACACCGTGACGCGAGCACTCCACCGCCGCGAGCGGCTCGACCTCGGCCCCGATCGGCTGGCCTGGGCGAAGAACCTCGATCAACCTTCGGGCCCCGTGCGCCCGTGCCCGCCGCCGGCGCCCTGCCCACCGGCCGCGGCCCGGCCCCGGGATCTCTGGGTGACCGAGATCGAGACTCTGATGCGCGATCCCTACAGCGTCTACGCCAAGCGGATTCTGGGGCTTCGGGAACTCGACGCCCTCGACGCCGATCCGGGCGTGCGCGAGCAGGGTGCGATCATCCACGACGTGCTCGAGCAATTCGTCAGAGCCTACCCGAGCGACCTGCCGCCCGAAGCCGAGGAAGCGCTGGTCCTGATGGGCCTGGCAGCCTTCGCGAAATTCGCCGATCAGCCCGAGATGCAGGCGCTCTGGTGGCCGCGCTTCAAGCGCATCGCCAAGTGGTTCGTGGCCGAGGAGACGGCCCGCCGGAGCCTGATCCGCCGCATCGCCGCGGAAAGCGAGGGGGCGCTCGAGCTCGGCCCCGACGGCAGATTCACCATCCGCGCCCGGGCCGACCGGCTGGAAGTCAGGCGTACAGGCAGGCTCGGCATCGCCGACTACAAGACCGGCACGATCCCATCGATGGCCGATATCGCGGCCGGGCTCAGCCCACAGCTGCCGCTCGAGGCCGCGATCGCCGAGGGCGGTGGCTTCGCCGGCATCGCCGGTACGCTCGAGGCGCTCGAGCACTGGCCCTTGAAGGCGAGTGCCAAGGCCGGCGAGATCAAACCCGCGGCCAAGCCCGAGGACCTGGCGGCACTGATCGAGACCGCCCGCCACGGGGTGACCCGTCTGTTCGCCCTCTTCGCCGACCCGAAGACACCGTTCTTCGCCGTTCCCCGCCCGGAAATCGCCCCCCGCTACAGCGCTTACGAGCATCTCGCCCGCATCAAGGAATGGCGCGGTGCCGGTGAGTGAGCGCCCGACCGGCCCCCAGACCACGGCCGCCGATCCCGCGCGCTCGGTCTGGGTGACCGCCAATGCCGGCACCGGCAAGACCCGCGTGCTGACCAACCGCGTGCTCCGTCTGCTGCTCGCCGGCGCCGACCCGGAGGGCGTTCTCTGCATCACCTTCACCAAGGCCGCCGCAGCCGAAATGGCGGCGCGGATCGAAAAGCAGCTGGCCGACTGGGCCGTGGAATCGGACGCCGAAAAGCTCCGAGGCGACCTCGAGGCACTCACCGGCGAGCCGGCCACCCAGCCGGTTACCGACCGTGCCCGGCGTCTTTTCGCCCAGGTGCTGGACCTGCCGTCCGGTCTTTCGATCATGACCATCCACGGCTTCTGCCAGGGGTTGCTACGTCGCTTTCCCCTCGAAGCCGGCATCGCCCCCCATTTCGAACTCATCGACGAGCGCACCGCCAAGGAGTTGCAGATCGAGGCCCGCCAGCAGGTGCTGGCCAGCCGGGACCCCGTGCTGCAAGCGGCGATCGAAGATCTGGCGGTGCTGCTGGCCGACGGGTCCTTGAGCGAGGCCATCGCCCAACTCCTCGCCCGCCGCCAGCATCTGGCGGGCCTGGCGCTGGAGCATGGTGATGCCAGCGGCGTCATCGCGGCGGTCGCCGCCCTTTTGGAAACCGATCCCAGCGACACGGCCGACAGCATCGAAGGCCGCGCCTGCCGGCCAGAAGAAGTCGACAGTCGAAACCTCGTCCCGGCTGCGAATGCGCTCCTGCAAGGTACCCCCACACAACGCGAAAACGGCAGAACCATCCTCACCTGGCTGAACGCCTCCGAGAGCGATCGCCGCGCGCTTCTAGACACTTATCGCGACACGCTCCTGACCAAGGCAGGTGAACCTGCCAAGAAG
>JAABSG010000232.1 GCA_011390475.1 Geminicoccaceae bacterium
TCGTCTTCTCCGTGGTGCTGCTGGCGGCGGTCCTGCATGCGAGCTGGAATGCGCTCGTCAAGTCGGGCGGCGACCCTTACCTCCGCCTCGCCATCGTCAACCTCACCCACAGCATCGCCGTCCTGCCGCTCTTGCCCTTCGTGGGCTTTCCGGCCGCCGAGGCCTGGCCCTGGCTCCTGGGCTCGGTCGCCACCCACCTCCTCTATTACCTTTTTCTCGCCGCCGGCTATCGGGTCGGCGATCTCAGCCATGTCTATCCGATCGCCCGCGGCATCGCCCCGCCGCTCGTAGCCCTGGGTGCCCTCCTGGTCGCGGGCGAGGTCCTCAGCCTCGCGGGGTCCGCCGCCATCGCCCTGGTCTGCCTCGGCATCTGGATCGTCGCCGGCCGCAGCCCGACCTCGAGGCGACCGCTCCTCCTGGCGCTGGGCACCGGCACGATGATCGCGGCCTACACGGTCTGCGACGGCATGGGCGCCAGGGCCTCGGGCGACGTTCTGGCCTATATCGTCTGGCTCTTCCTCCTCGACGGCTGGCCCTTCGCCCTTTGGGTTGGGCTGCGCCGCGGCCCCGACCTCGTCGCCACCATCCCCCGGGCCTGGAAGCCGGCGATCGGCGGCGGCTGCATGTCGATCGTCGCCTACGGCATGGTCATCTGGGCGATGAGCATCGCCCCCTTGGCCTATGTCTCGGCACTGCGCGAGACCAGCGTGCTGCTGGCTGCCGCCATCGGCACGCTCCTGCTGGGCGAGCCCTTCGGCCGCAGGCGCATCCTCGCAGCCGGCCTCGTCGTCATCGGCGTGGCCATCCTGCAGCTCAGCCGCGCCTGACCTTGCGCCGCCGAGGCCGATCCGCCACAGCTTCGGCCGTACAGCAGGGAACGGTGCCATGCGCGAGCTCTACCGGGCGATTTGGCGGGTCACCGGTCGGCAGCAGTGGCTGCTGCTCTTGCTGGCGCTGCTCGTGGCCGGGCTCGCCGCGGCACCGCTGAAGCTCCAGCAACTGGTGATCAACAGCCTGGTCGAGGACGGCGAGCCCCAACGCATCGTTTGGCTCTGCCTCGCATTTCTCGCCGTGGTCCTGCTCAGCGCCGGGCTCAAGTTCCTCCTTCGCCTGCGCATTTCGACCGTGGGCGAGCGGGTCGTCCTGCTGATCCGCAAGCGGCTCTACGCCAATCTCGTCCACGACACACGAGCCCGGGCCACCGACCTGCCGAAGCGCGGCACGGTGGTGACCAAGCTCTCGGCCGAGGCCGAGATGGTCGGTGCCTTCGCCGGCTCGGCCATCGCCATGCCGCTCGTCCAACTCGGCACGCTCGCCAGCGTCATCACCTTCATCGTCGTCCAGCAGCCTTGGCTCGGCCTTCTGGTCATCGCCGTGGTCGTACCCCAGGCGATCATCGTCAAGGCGCTGCAGGCGCGGATCAACGTGCGGGTCAAGGAACGCGTCCTCGCCTTGCGCCGGGCCTCCGACGTGATCTCGGAGGCCGATCTCGAGGCGCTCGACCAGGCCGTCGTCGAGGACTTCCGCGCGGTCTACGAGACCAGGAAGAAGATCTTCGTCCTCAAGCTCTCGTCCAAGCTGGCCCTGCAGATGATCAGCGCCGCCGGCATTTTCGGCATCCTGCTCGTCGGCGGGCTGCTCGTGCTCGACGGGCGGAGCGACATCGGCACCGTGGTCGCCAGCCTCAGCGGGCTCAAGCGGCTCGACGGCCCCTGGCGCGAGCTCATCGCCTTCTTCAGGAACGCCAGCACCGTCCGGGTCAAATACGAGATGCTGGTCCGCTCACTGATGCCCCGCGCCGCGACCGGCGGCGATCACGGCTGGAACGCGTGATCGGCGAGTTCGGGATGTAGCACCAATGTGCGCGCATCTCGAGGTAGCGTGACGCGGTCGCCGTCGATTCGCACTGCACCCCGCGCCACCAGGTCCAAGGCCAAGGGATAGCAGCGATGCTCCACCTCCAGGACCCTGGCGGCCAGACTTGCCACAGCGTCGTCGGCCAGGACCGGCACCACGCCCTGGACCAGGATCGGCCCGTCGTCGAGGGTCGGGCGCACCAGATGCACCGTGCAGCCGTGCACCCGGGAGCCGGCCCGCAGCGCCCGGGCATGCGTGTCGAGCCCGGGAAAGGCCGGGAGCAGCGAGGGGTGGATGTTCAAGAGCCGATCCCGCCACGCCTCGACGAAGCCCGAGGTCAAGACCCGCATGAAACCGGCCAGGCAAACCAGCTCGATCCCGGCTTGGCGCAGGACGGCGTCGAGCGCCGCCTCGAAGGCCTCCCGGCTGGCGAACCCCCGGTGATCGACGACTTCGGCCGCGATCCCGTGCCGCCGGGCGCGCTCTAGGCCGAACGCGTCGGCCCGATTGCTGACGACGAGCGCCATCTCGGCGGCACATCGGCCAGCCTCGCAGGCGTCGATCAGGGCCTGGAGATTGCTGCCGCTGCCGGAGATCAGGACCGCGGTGCGACGGCCGGCCATGCCGTCTCCACGCCCTCGATCACCACCGCGGCCGGGCCGGCTGGGCCTGCTTCGACCGCACCGACCAGCAGCGCCGTCTCGCCCTGCCCAGCCAGGATCTCGAGGATCGCGTCCGCGGCCTCGCTCTCCACGAAGAGCAGCATGCCGAGGCCGCAATTGAAGGTCCGGGCCAGGGTCGCGTGGTCGAGGCCGCCGGCTTCCGCTAGCCAGCGCATCACCGGCGGCAGCGGCCACTTGCCGGCATCGAGCCGGACCCGGAGCCCGTCCGGCACCACCCTGGGCGGATTCTCGACCAGCCCGCCACCGGTGATGTGCGCCAAGGCCTTGACCCCACCCTGGCGAATGGCGGCCCGGCAGCTGCGGACGTAGATGCGGGTCGGCTCCAGGAGCACGCGACCGAGCTCCAGCGACCCGTCGAAGGGGGCAGGTGCGGTGAGGTCGACCCCCGCATCGGCGACGATCCGCCGAACCAGGGAATAGCCGTTGCTGTGCAGCCCGGACGAGGCGAGCCCGATGATCCGATCACCCGCTTCGACCCGCCTGGGCAGGAGATCGTGGCGCTCGACGGCCCCCAAGGCAAAGCCCGCGAGGTCGAAGCGGCCGGGCGCATAGACACCCGGCATCTCCGCCGTCTCGCCGCCGATCAAGGCACAATTGGCGAGCGTGCAGCCCTTGGCGATGCCGGTCACCAGGGCTGTTGCCGCCTCCACCTCGAGCTTGCCGGTCGCCAGGTAATCGAGAAAGAACAGCGGCTCGGCCCCCTGCACGACGAGGTCGTTGACGCACATCGCGACCAGATCGATGCCCAGCGTGTCGTGTCGGCCCAACGCCTCGGCGAGCAGCAGCTTGGTGCCCACCCCATCGGTCGCGGCGACCAAGAGCGGGTCGGTGAAATCCTCGGCCGCGAGGTCGAAAACGGCGCCGAAACCGCCGAGCCCACCCATCGTCCCGGGCCGGGCCGTGGCCATCGCCAGGGGCCCGATGCGCCGCACCAAGGCATTGCCGGCCGCGATATCGACCCCGGCCTTCGCGTAAGCATCGCCGCCGCGTTCCTCTTGTGTCACAACGGGGGTGCGCCTTATCTCTCAGGTGGAACGGTGCTCTGGGCGTTGGTCGCTGCGGGTGGAAATCTAGGAGAGAACATGGCTGTTGCAAAGCGCGCCTTGGCCCTCGTGGCCTTGATCGGCTGCCTCGCCCTCGGTGCCATAGGCACGGCTCGGGCGGACGCCTTCACGGTGCGCGGCATCGCCGTCGACGTCGAGGCGGACAATGCCGTACTCGCCCGCGAGATGGCGATCGAGGAGGCCCAGGCGGACGGCTTGCGGCAACTGCTGGAGCGCCTCACCTTGCCGCAATATTACGGCCAGCTGCCGGCCGCCGACCAGCAGGCGCTGACCCGGCTGGTGACCGCCTTCGAGGTCGAGGAGGAGAGCACCTCGGCGACCCGCTATGTCGGCCGGCTCTCGGTCAGCTACGACGAGAACGCCGTGCAGGGCCTGCTGCAGGGCACGGGTGTGCCGATCGTGCTGGAGTCGCCGCCGTCGCTCTTGGTCGTGCCGGCGCTGGACGAAGCGGCCGGCCTCGCCGTCTTCACCGGCCCCGAGGGTTGGCGGGACGCCTGGATCGCCGAGGCCGGGCAGAACACCCTGCTCGACATCCGCCTGCCGGTCGGCGATTTGAGCGATCTGCGCATGCTCAGCGCCGAGGCGCTGGCGAGCGAGCCCGAGACGGCGCTGGCACTGGCGGCGGAGCGCTACGATGCCGAGGCCGCGATCCTCCTGGTCGCTCGTCCCGACGATCCGGTGAGCCCGACCCGGGTGACCGTCACCGAACGCGGCAGCTTCAATTGGCAGACCGACTTCGCCGGCGACAGTCTCGCCATGGACGGCGAGGCGGCCGACGTGTGGCAGGCCGCGGTCCGGCGCTCCCGCAATACGCTCGAGACCGAATGGAAATCCGCGAACCTCGTCACCATGGACCGGCTCGCCCGGCTGCCGGTCGCCGTGAGCCTCGGCTCGCTCGAGGAATGGGCCGATATTCGCGGCCGGCTCGACCAGGTGGGGGCCATCCGCGAGATCGCCGTCGAGGCCTTCTCGCAACAAGAGGCCGAGCTCGTCTTCAACCATATCGGCAATGTGAGCCAGCTGCAGCGGGCGCTCGAAGCCCGCGGCTTGCGGTTGTCCGAGGGAGCGCAAACATGGCGGCTGCAGCGAATGGCTGGCCAGCCCGCGGGCTGAACCTGGGGTTTCGCGTGATCGCGGCACTGGCGGCTTTCCTGAAGCGCAATCTGGCCAACCTCGTCACCCTGTCGCGGCTGGTGGCCGTCCTGCCGATCTGGCTGTTGATCGATGCCGGCGCCCATGGCCCGGCACTCGTCCTCTTCGTCATCGCCGCCTCGAGCGACGCCGTCGACGGGGCCGTTGCCAAGGCCACCGGCACGGCCTCGACCTTCGGCGCCATTCTCGATCCGCTGGTCGACAAGCTGATGCTGGGCGTGCTCTTCATCATCGCCGGCACCCTGGGCTGGACCTCGCTCTGGCTGGTGGCCCTCGTCGTCGGCCGCGACCTGGCGCTCGGCATCGGTGCCCTGAACCTCCAGGTGCTCTCCAAGACGCGACGGATCGAGCCGCTTCTCATCGGCAAGCTCTGCACGATGAGCCAGTTCGTCTTCATCGGCGTGCTGCTCGCCGAAGCCGGCGGCTTCATCGCCCGCGGCCTGCTGCACCAGATCGTCGGCGGCCTCGTGGTCGTGACCGCCGCGGCATCGATCCTGGCCTATCTCTACTACGCCCGTTTCGGTGCCGATGCGCTCAGCGTCGACAACTGAACGCCGCCGGTCGTGTCCATGCTGACCCAGCTCCCGTGTTGAGCCGACAGTGGGCGACCCAGCTCGTCCTCGACCTGCCGTTTTCCGACGGTGACCGGCTCGAGGACTTCCTCCGCTCGCCGGCCAACGCCGAGGCGCTCGATGCGGTGCTGCGCTGGCCGGCCTGGCCCGCACCGGCGCTCTTGCTCTGGGGCCCGACCGGCAGTGGTCGGACCCATCTCGCCCGCATCTGGGCCCGCCGCAGTGGCGCCCGCTTCCTCGACGGCAACCGGCTGGGCGCCGCACCGGAGGCGATGGAGCACCTGGGCGATGCCCGCCACTGCGTCATCGACGATGCCGACCAGGTGCACGACGACCGAACTCTCTTGCACCTCTACAACATGATCGCCAATCAGGGCGGCAACCTCCTGCTGACCGCGAGCGGCCCGCTCGGCGCCTGGGGCCTCACCCTGCCGGATCTCCTTTCCAGGTTCCGAACCGCCTGGAGCTGTGAGATCCGCGAGCCCGACGACGCCCTCCTGGCCGCCCTGCTGGTCAAGCAGCTCCAGGACCGCCAGCTCACCGTGCTGCCCGGGGTCGTCGCCTACCTCGCCCGCCATATGGAGCGCTCCTTCGCCGCCGCGCGGCGCATCGTCCGCGAACTGGATCGCGCCTCGCTCCGCGCCCGCCGCCCGATCACCCTGCCCCTGGCCCGCGCCGTGCTCACGGCCGACCAGGAGGACGCCTGACCACTAACGAAAGCAGAAGCCATGGACCTGAAGATCAGGGGAAGAACCGCCATCGTCTGCGCCGGCAGCAAGGGCCTCGGCCGCGGCTGTGCCGAGGCGCTGGCCAGGAACGGCGTCGACCTCGTCCTCAATGCCCGCAACGCCGAGGCCCTCGAAGCCACCGCGGAAGCCATCCGCGAGGCCACCGGCGTCACCGTCACCACGGTCGCCGCCGACATCACCACCGAGGCCGGCAGGCGCGCCGT
>JAABSG010000233.1 GCA_011390475.1 Geminicoccaceae bacterium
CCTAGCTGGTCACGACGTTATCGTCATCGAGCGGGGGCCGTTGCCCAACCCCTTGGCCTCCTCGATCGACCACCATCGGCTGATCCGCTTCATGTACGGCGCCGAGCACGGCTATGCGCGCATGGTCGCCGACGCCTATCCCGCCTGGGAGCGGCTCTGGCGCGATCTCGGTCGTATCCATTATGCGCCCACCGGCCAGCTTCTCAGCGGGTCGGAGGACGACCCCTGGATCGATGGCAGCCGCCGGTCGATGGATGCCCTCGGCATCGCCTATAGCGAACTCGATCGGACCGCCATCCGCCGCCGCTTTGCGCTGATCGACGCCGAGCAGGTCGACTACGCCCTCTATTCACCCACGGCCGGGGCGCTTTTCGCCGAGTCTATCGCCGAGGATCTCACGCTTTGGCTCGCCGAAGCCGGCGTCGAGCTCCGAGCGTCGAGCGAGGTGACGGCCATCGACGCTGCCACCGCCACCGCCACGCTCGCCGATGGCGACAAGCTGCAGGGTGATCGGGTCGTGGTTACGGCCGGCGTCTGGACCGGCCGCCTGGATCCGGAACTGGGCAAGCGTTTGACGCCATCGCGCCAACTCGTCCTCTATGTCGAACCACCCGATTACCTGGCACCCCACTGGACCGGCACGACCATGCTCACCGACGTGCTGCAGGGCGACCAGCAGAGCGTGTTCTACGCCGTGCCACCCTTGCGCGGTCTGCCGATCAAGTTCGGCGACCACTGCTTTTCCAAGGGCGGCGACCCCGAGGCCGACCGCACCGCCCTTGATGTCGAGATCGCCCGCGTCCGTGAGGCTGCGGGAAGACGGCTGCGCGATGCCGACGCCTACCGGATCACGGAGGCGAAGACCTGCTTCTACACACTCACCGCAGACGAACGCTTCATCGCAGAAGAACGCGATAAAGCTCTAATATTGGCGGGTTTTTCTGGTCACGGCTACAAATTCGCGCCGTTGATCGCCGAACGCCTGACCGCCGTTCTCGGCGAGCGCTTGGCTTTTGCGACTTTCCGGAAGTGGCTCGCCGGCGCCGAAGTCGCCAGTTGCAGCGAAGCCGGCTAGAGTCCCGCCCATGTTCGGCTTTCTCGGCAAGTTCGGCCGGGCGCGTGAGCTTCGCTTGCTCGACGATGCGCTCAGGGCCGTCGATCTTCACCCGGCGATGGTGCCCGACGCGGTGGAGTTGGCCGCCGTTCGGTTGCTGCAGGCGGAAAAGAACGCGCCGCAACCGCATGATTACGCCGCCGCGGCCGAGCTTATCGGCTATTGCATGATCGGCGCCGATGGCTTCGCCGGCGCCAATGACGAGGCTCTGGCCGAAGCCGTCGAGACCCGGATCGAGGCCGCCATCGACAACGGCGACGTCCTGGACGCCAAGTTGATCCTCTTGCTGCTCCATGCCGCGGTCATCCAACCGAGCGTCATAGCCCGCTTCGGCCTCGAAGCCAGCTGAGATAATTTGTCATAATCTTTCTTATCCAATTTATGCTTGCTCGTGTGGGTTCCCCGATTGTCGATCAGAGCCCCGTCTCACGGCCGTCCAGCGTCAGCAAGGGCAGATAGAGGTCCGGGCGACGGTCGCGGAACAGGCCCCAGGCGGCGCGCATCTTGGCGAGCTGGTCGAGATCGAAGGTGGCGGTGATCACGCCTGCTTCCTGGCCGAGCTCCGCCTCGATGGCGCCCGTCGCATCGGTGATGAAGGAAGTGCCGTAGAAAGTGAGCGTGGTGTGCTCGGCGGTCTCCTGTCCGGTGCGGTTCGAGGCGATGACCGGCATGCAGTTGCTCGCACTGTGGCCCTGCATGGCCCGGCGCCAGTGGTGGCGGCTGTCAATGGTCGGATCCTGCGGTTCGCTGCCGATCGCCGTCGGGTAAAACAGGAGTTCAGCACCCATGACGGCCATGGCCCGGGCGCATTCGGGGAACCACTGGTCCCAGCAGATGCCGACGCCGAGGCAGCCGAAGCGGGTCTGCCAGACCCGAAAGCCCGTGTCGCCCGGCGTGAAATAGTACTTCTCCTGGTAGCCCGGGCCGTCGGGGATGTGACTCTTGCGGTAGACGCCCAACACCCGGCCGTCGGCGTCGATCATGGCCAGCGAGTTGAAGAAGGCGTTGTTGGCGCGCTCGAAGAAGCTCACCGGCAGGACGACGCCGAGTTCCGAAGCCAGCCGGCTCATCCGGGCGATCAAGGGGTTGCCTTCGAAGGCGTGGGCGCGGGCGAAATGGTCCGGCGACTGCTCCTTGCAGAAATAGACCGATTCGAACAGCTCCTGCAGGAGGATGATTTCCGCCCCCTGCCCCGCCGCCTCGCGAACCAGCGCTTCGGCTTCGGCCATATTGGTGTCGCGATCGGCGCCGCAGGCCATTTGCGTGGCGGCGACGGTCACTTCGCGCATGTTCCCTCCTCATGACTGGCGCCGGACTATGGCGCGACCGGCAGCGCTTGGCAAAGGTGAAAAGCCCGAAAATCGGCCGCAGCTCGCGGCTCAGCGGGCAGCGATCCCACGGTAGTGGAAGGTGACCAGACGAGGCCCTTCGAGGAGATGGCCAGTCTCCAGCTCTTCGAGCACGAAGCCGGCGGCGGCGAGCAACCGGTCGGGGCGGCGGTCGAGGTGGCAGCCGCCGGCGAGGCAGCGCCAGACCGGAGTCAACCGTCGCTGCCAGCGGCAGAGCTCCGGGACGTCGGCGGCGCCGTGCTCGATGAAGACGAAGCGGCCGCCGGGTTTCAGCACGCGGTACGCTTCGGCGAGTGCTGCCTCGACGTCGGGGATCGAGCACAGGCTCCAGGTCGCGACAACGCAGTCGAAGCTGGCGTCCGGATAGGGCAGATGCTCGGCACTCTGGCAGATCAAGCGGATCTTGAACGGCATCCAAGCCCCGGCCTTGCCGGCCCGGGCGAGCAGCGGCGCGGAGGGATCGATGCCCACGACCTCCTGGACGTCGCGGCCATAGAAGGGAAAGTTCAGGCCCGAACCGATGCCGAGCTCGAGCACCCTGCCCCCGGCGGCAGCAACCGTGGTCGCCCGCCAGTGCCGCAAGCGCTCGCTCCGCATGCCCCAATGCACGAGGCGGGGCACGACGAGGCGGTCGTAGAGTTGGCGCATGACGGCCAAGAACGCCAAGCGAGCCTCGAGCCGTGAAGCGAGCCGGCCCCGCTGGCGTCGCGCGGCTGATCAGGCCGCGGCCTGATCCGAGTTGTTCTCGTCCGCCGCATCGTCGTGCGCCTCGGTCGAGTAGTCGGTCGCCTTGTGGACGAGGACGATGATCACCGCGAGGCCGAAGAGGAAGAGCAGCCCGCCGAACAGTCCGAACATGCCGTCAGCGGCCCGGCTGTAGAGAAACAGGCCGAGCAACGACAAGGCCCCCATCAGTCCACCGGCCACCCATTGGCTCATCGCCGACATATTGTTCACCCCCGTGAAATTGAAGAAACCGTCGAACGATACGCCCATCGACGAGCCACCGCCGCTCTTTGCCGCGCTACCGGCTCGGCTGCCGTCGCCCTCGGTCAGTTGCAGGAGCAGGCGGACGACCAGCCCGACGCCGACGAGCAGGACGAGAAGGCCGAGCACGAAAGGGCCGGTGCCACTGCCGACGAGGACACTGCCGACCAGCACCATGACGGCGCCAGCTCCGCCGACCATCAACCCATTATTGCCCAACTTCGTCGCTCCCTGCGTCTCGACCGCAATGCGGCCCCTGCTGTCGAATCCCTGCGATCCGCCGCCCGCTCAACCCGTCGCTCGGAGCGGCTACCCACACTATTCGAGGGTTATCAGCTCTCGTCGTGGGCGACAATATCGCGGTAGGCGTGCCAAGTCGCGTGGCCGATCAGCGGCAGGGTGACGATCAGCCCGAGATAGAGCGTCACGAGGCCAGCCAGCGTGAAGACGACGATGAGCCCGCCCCAGAGCAGCAGCGGCAGGAAGTTCGCCTGCACCGCGCGAACGCTGGTCGCGATGGCCTCGATGATGTTGGTCTCGGGTCGATCGAGCAAGAGCGGGATCGAGACGACGCTGATCGCAAAGGCGAAAAAGGCGAAGCCGCCGCCGATCGCCGAGCCGATGACGAGGAAGGGCCAGCTGCTCGCCGAGAGGAACGTGCTGACGAAGAGGTTGGCGAAGTCCGGCGGCTCCATGCCGAAATAGAGAAAGAAGAGGATCGCCGCCATACGCGCCCAGAAGATCATCAACAGCAGCAGCGCCATACCCATCAGCGCGATCTGGCTGGTATTGCGCTTGAAGGCGGCCAGTGCCTGGCCGAGCGTGGTCGCCTCGCCCGCCTCGCCGCGGCGACTGGCCTCGTAGAGACCGACCGCGAGGATCGGCCCGACGATCAAAAAGCCGGCCACGAACGGCAGCACCAGATAGACCATGTCGAAGGTGAACAAGCCCCAGGTGATGACGTAGCCCGTGATCGCCGCGAGCACGCCATAGGTGAAGCTGACGCTCGGGGTTTTCAGGCAGTCCTGCCAGCCCTTGCGGAGCCAGGTCCAGGGCTGGTCCAGCTCCAGCTTCCTGACCTTGATGCTCTGCTGGGCGAACACCGGTACGACTTCCTCGGCCATGCTCAAGATCTCCCCTTCGTCCCATGGCGGCGCCCCGACGGTCGCAGCCCGAGGCTTCCGTCGTCTTTGATCGGATTACGCCGGCTCTGCAACAGAAATGGCCGAACCTCCAGGGCGCCGACCGTGCCGTCGCCGCGACAGTTTGCCCGACAAGCCGTCTCGGGCTTGCGATTTCAAGCCTTTCGTAGTGCAACCGGTGTGCTGTGGGTTTGATATGGATCAATGTCCATTGGTCGTCGAACGCCCTACCAAGCGGCATGGATGATCGGTGGTTCGGCGCGCGTCGGCAGCGGCGGGACGTCAACTAGGAGAACGACATGGCAGCGGTCCTCACCGCCCCTCGAAGTCGCGTCGATAGCCTCTATGACGAGGGCGTCGTTCGCCTCTTCGTCATCGCGACCATGTTCTGGGGCGTGGTCGGCATGCTGATGGGCGTCCTGATCGCCTTTCAGCTCGCCTATCCGGCCCTCAATCTCGACCTCGAGTGGACCAGCTTCGGCCGCTTGCGTCCGATTCACACCTCGGCGGTGATCTTCGCCTTCGGTGGCAACGCGCTTTTGGGGACGTCGCTCTTCGTCGTCCAGCGCACCTGCAGGGCTTCGCTCTTCGGCGGACCGCTGCTCGCCCGGTTTCTCTTCTGGGGCTACCAAATCTTCATCGTTCTCGCCGCCAGCGGTTACCTCATGGGGGTCACCCAGAGCCGCGAATATGCCGAGCCCGAGTGGTATGTGGACATCTGGCTGACGCTGGTCTGGGTGGTCTACCTCGTCATTTTCCTCGGCACCGTGCTGCGCCGCAAGGAGCCGCACATCTACGTCGCCAACTGGTTCTACCTGGCCTTCATCATCACCATCGCGATGCTGCACATCGTCAACAACCTGTCGGTGCCGGTATCGTTCTTCGGCGCCAAGAGCTACTCGCTCTTCGCGGGCGTGCAGGACGCCCTGACGCAGTGGTGGTACGGGCACAACGCGGTCGGCTTCTTTCTCACCGCCGGTTTCCTCGGCATGATGTATTATTTCGTGCCGAAACAAGCGAACCGGCCGATCTACTCCTATCGGCTGTCGATCATCCACTTCTGGGCGCTGATCTTTCTCTACATTTGGGCCGGCCCGCATCACCTGCACTACACGTCGCTGCCCGACTGGGCGCAGGTTCTGGGCATGACCTTTTCGGTGATGCTCTGGATGCCGTCCTGGGGTGGGATGATCAACGGCCTGATGACCCTCTCGGGCGCCTGGGACAAGCTCAGGACCGACCCGGTGCTGCGCTTCCTCGTCGTCTCGGTCGCGTTCTACGGCATGAGCACCTTCGAGGGGCCGCTGATGTCGATCCGCCAGGTCAACGCGCTCTCACACTATACCGACTGGACCGTCGGCCACGTGCACTCGGGTGCCCTGGGCTGGGTGGCCTTCATCAGCTTCGGCGCGGTCTACTACCTCGTGCCCAAGCTCTGGAAGGCGCAGCGGCTCTATTCGCTCAGGCTGGTCGAGTGGCACTTCTGGATCGCGACCCTGGGCATCGTGCTCTACATCACCGCGATGTGGGTCTCGGGCATCATGCAAGGCCTGATGTGGCGGTCCTACGACAGCCTCGGCTTCCTCCAGTACTCGTTCATCGAGACGGTGGCCGCCATGCATCCCTATTACGTCATCCGGGCGTTCGGCGGGGTGCTGTTCCTCCTCGGTGCGCTGATCATGGT
>JAABSG010000234.1 GCA_011390475.1 Geminicoccaceae bacterium
TCTCGTCATCGCTCGGCCCTTCCTCGACCCGGGCCATGAGATCGCCGGTCCTGACCCGGTCGGCGGCATTGATCAGTTGGCCGATCGGGCGGATCAGCCGGTCGGCCACGGCCATGCCGGTCCAGACGGCGGCCAACAGCAGGAGCAGCGCCACGAGGCCGAAGAGTGCAGCCGAGGTGAACTGGATGCGGCCGCGCTCGCTCTGCAGCTCCTGGTACTCGCTGAAGACGCGCTGGGTCTGTTGCATGTAGCCCAGGACCTGGGCGTCGATGAACCGGCCAACGAAGAGGTAGGCGTCGCCGAAGCCGAAGAGGGGGACCAGTGCCCTCACCCGGTCGTCGGCGGAGGAGGTCAGGACGACCACCTCGCCGGCCTCGGCCCGGGCGAACTCGTCGGGCGGCAGCAACTCGATGTCGAGACCGAAGCTGAGCCCGGTTCGTGCCAGGACGTTGCCCATGCGGTCGAACACGATGGCTTCGGTCAGGGAACGGACGGCGGCCTGGCCGGCGACGAACTGCTGCAGGAGCTCTGGGTCACCGATCAGCATGCTGCCTTGGCGGTTGAGGTCGGAGGCCATGGCCAGCGCATCGGCGCGGATGTTCTCCTTGTGCTCCTCGAGATAGGCCTCGGCGACGTTCATCGAGTTGTCGAGGGCTGTCCTGATGCGGTCGCCGAACCAGGTCTCCAGGCCGGAGCTCAAGAAGAGCACGGAGAAGACCGAAACGACGATCGCAGGCAGGACGGCGATCACGCCGAAAAGCGCCACGAGGCGGCCGTGCAGCTTCGAGCCGGCGAGGCCCTGGCGGCGTTGCAGCACCAGCTTGACCAGCCGCCGGGCCACCACGACGCCGAGCAGGAGCAGGAGGACGAGGTCGATATTGAGCAGCAGGACCACGGTCTGCACGCTCCGCCCGGAAGGCGGGGCGGTCGAGATCACGGCATAGGTGGTGATGCCCGAGATGACCGCGAGCACGGTCAACAGCAGGGCGAGCTTGCGCTCGAGGTTGAGCCGCTTGACGCCGTCGAGCAGCGTCTCGCCCTTGGGCAATTGCGGCAGGGCTTTGGTCAGGGTGGTGAGTGAGGGTGTGTCCAAGGGGCTCCTTGGCGCCGCTCCCGCCCGGTCGGGTCGTGGTGGCCACCGCCAGAGCCGGGCGCCGGTCGCGCCCGCCCGAGCGGTCCGGGTCAGGGACTGCGGACGATGTGAATGTCCAGTTCCCTGATTTTCTTGCGAAGTGTGTTGCGGTTCAAGCCCAGGATGTCCGCGGCGCGCAATTGGTTGCCGCGCGTGGCCTGCAGAGCCCGGGAAATCAGCGGCCGCTCGAAGTCCTCGAGCACCCGAGCATAGACGCCGGGCGGCGGCAAGTCGCCGTCATAGCTGGAGAAATAGCGGTCGACATGGCGTGCCACCGCACCCGCCAGGCTTTCCGAAGCGGGATCGACAGCATCGCCCGGGGCCGTCTTTTGTATTTCGACGAGTTCGGCCTCGATGACGCTCTCGCCGATCACGTCCTCGCTGTAGAGAACGGCGAGGCGGCGGACCAGGTTCTCGAGCTCGCGCACATTGCCCGGCCAGCTGTGCGTCTTGAGCCGGCGGATGGCGTCGGGGTCGAGAGTCTTCAGCGCCAGCCCCTCCTCGTTGGCCTTGGCGAGGAAGTGCTGGGCCAGAGCCGGGATGTCGTCCAATCGCTCGCGAAGTGCCGGGAGCCGAAGCGGCACCACGTTGAGGCGGTAGAAGAGGTCTTCGCGAAAGAGCCCCTGGCCCACCATCTGCTGCAGGTTGCGGTGGCTGGCGGCAACGATCCGGACGTTGGCCTTGACCGGCTGGTTGCCGCCGACCGGGATGAATTCGCCCTGCTGCAGGACGCGCAAGAGGCGGGTCTGCGCCTCCAGAGGCATATCGCCGATCTCGTCGAGAAAGAGCGTGCCGCCCTCGGCCTGCTCGAAGCGCCCGGCGCGCTTGGCCGAGGCGCCGGTGAAGGAGCCCTTCTCGTGGCCGAAGAGCTCGCTTTCGATCAGCTCGCGGGGGATGGCCGCCATGTTGACGGCGACAAAGGGGCCGTTCTTGCGCTTGCCGAAATCGTGCAGCGCCTTGGCGACCAGCTCCTTGCCGGTGCCGGATTCGCCGGCGATGAGCACGGTGAGGTCGGTCCCGGTGAGGCGCGCGATGATCCGGTAGATCTCCTGCATCGCCGGGGCCCGGCCGATGATCGGCAACTGCTCCTCGGGCAATTGCGGCGTGTCGGCCCTGAGCCTGCGATGATTGCGCCGTTCCAGGGAACGCTGCACGGCGGCGAGCAGGCTGGTGATGTCGAAGGGCTTGGGCAGGTACTCGAAGGCGCCGCGCTCGGTCGCCCTGACGGCCGTCAGCAGCGTGTTCCGGGCACTCATGACGATGATCGGCAGGTCCGGGCGGAGCTGCTTGATCCGCGGCAGCAGGTCCAGGCTGTTCTCGTCGGGCAGGCCGACGTCGGTGATCACGACATCACCTTCGCCGGCGACGATCCAGCGCCAGAGGGAGCTCGCGATGCTGGTCGCCTGGACGTTGTAGCCCTGGCGTGAGAGGGCGCGGGCGACCACGGTGCGGATCGCGGCATCGTCCTCGGCGATCAGCACCGTCTCGCCGCTCATGACGGCCCTCGGTCGTCTGCCATGCGACTCTCCTGCCGTTCGCCCGTCACTGGCGCGCCGCCGGCAGGCGGACCTTGAAGACGGCACCGGGATGGCCGTCGCCATAGGCCACCAGGCCGCCATGCTCGCCGATGATCTTGGCGACCAGCGAGAGGCCGAGCCCGCTGCCCTTGGGCTTGGTCGATACGAAGGGCTGAAAGAGGTCGTCGACCATGTCCGGCGGCACGCCCGGGCCATTGTCCTGGACCTCGACGGAGATCGGCAACTCCAGGCGGTCGCCAGCCGCGCCCACGCTCATCCGAAAACCGTGCTGGAACTGGGTGCGGAGCGTGATCTGGCCGCCCTCCTCGGGGGCTGCCTCGGCCGCGTTCTTGATCAGGTTCAAGAAGACCTGGATGAGCTGGTCGCGATCGCAGTCGACGTCGGGGATCGACGGGTCGTAGCGCTCGACGATGCGCAGATGCCGGGCGAAGCCGTTCTGCGCCAAGCGCCGGACATGCTCGAGCACGCGGTGGATGTTGACCGGCTTGCGCTCGATCCGCCCGGGCGCCGAAAACGCGTCCATGCGGTCGACCAGGGCACAGATACGGTCGGTCTCGTCGCAGATCAGCTGGACCAGGGTCTGGTCCTCCTCGTTCAAGGCCGGCAGCAGCAATTGGGCGGCACCGCGAATACCGGAGAGCGGGTTCTTGACCTCGTGCGCCAGGGTTTGCGCCAGCCCGGCGATCGACCGGCCAGTATGCTGGTTGGCCAGGCGCCGGTCGAATCGTTCGGCGAGTGAGCAGGGCTGCAGGGCGAGCAAGAGTTGGTCCTCGGCCTCGGGCACGGGCGTGAGATGCGCATCGACGATGCAGGTCATGCCGCGCTTGAGAGCAAGTTCGATGCCATACTCGGATATCGAGCCGGTCTCCGCCGTGACTTGGCTCGCCAGCGCCAGGAGGGTGCTGTGCGGGGCGAGCAGGTCGGCCAGGGTTTTGCCGAAGAGGACGGGCCGGCCGATCGAGAGCAGTTGCTCGGCTGCAGGATTGGCGTAGACCACGCGGCCACCGTCGAGCAGCAGGATCGGGCTCGGCAGGTTTTCGACGATCACTGCCGGGTCGACGCCGCAGCCGAGGGCCGTTATGCGAGCGAGAGAACCATTCGCGAGAGCCGGCATGCGCGTTCCCAATGTTGAATGTTTTTTAGGCATCGGCGTTCGACTGCCTATTGAGCGGGCAATTTTTACGACGTTCCGTGCACCTGCACAAGCGGCGCGACAGATGTTCAAGCGTATTGCAGCGCAGCACGGGACGCGGTGACGCCTGATGGAGCCCAGATGAGGCAATGTGTCGCGCTCTTGATGGCGGCGGGCAGCGGCGTCCGGCTCGGCGGCGAGGTCCCCAAGCAGTACCGCGACCTTGCCGGCGTGCCGATGCTGCGACGCAGCATCGAGGCACTCTCGGCGCGTCCAGCCATCGACGCCGTGCAGGTGGTGATCGGTGCTGGCCAGACCGAGCTCTACGCGGCGGCAACGGCCGGGTTGGACCTGCTGCCCCCCGTCCTCGGCGGCGCGACGCGGCAGGAGTCGGTGCGCCGCGGTCTCGAGGCGTTGCTGGACGAGCCGCCGGCTCTCGTCCTGGTCCACGACGGGGCTCGACCGTTCGCTTCGCCGGACCTGATCGGCCGGGTGATAACGGCGCTGGCCGAGGCCGAGGCGGTGCTGCCGGTGGTGCCGGTGGTCGATACGCTCAAGCGACTGGACGAGGCAGGCTCGGTAGCAGACGAAGTGCCGCGCGAGGCCCTGGCCCGAGCCCAGACGCCGCAGGGCTTTCGCTTCGCCACCCTGCTCGCGGCGCATCGGCGGCATGCAGGCGTGGCCTGCACCGACGATGCCGGCGTGGTGGCGCTCGATGGCGTGGCCGTGCAGACCGTCCTGGGCGAGGAGGAGAATTTCAAGGTGACGACCGAGTCCGATCTCTGGCGCGCCGAGGCTCTCCTGGCCGGCCAGCCGCGGCGCTGGGTGACCGGCACCGGCTTCGACGTCCACGCCTTCGCCGCGGGACGGCGGCTCGTGCTCTGCGGCATCGAGGTGCCGCACGAGCGCGGCCTCGCCGGGCATTCGGATGCCGACGTGGCACTCCATGCGGTGACCGACGCGCTCTTCGGCGCCATGGCCGACGGCGATATCGGCAGCCACTTCCCGCCCTCGGACCCACAATGGAAGGATGCGTCGAGCGACCGCTTCCTGCGCTATGCGGTCGACCGGTTGACGGCTCGCGGCGGCCGGCTGGAGCATGTCGATCTCACGATCATCGGCGAGCGGCCGAAGATCGGGCCATATCGGGATGCCATGCGGAGGAGCTTGGCGCGGATTGCCGGGCTCAGGGTGGAGGCCGTTGGGGTGAAGGCGACGACGACCGAACGGCTCGGCTTCTGCGGCCGCGAGGAGGGCCTCGCCGCCCAGGCGGCGGTTACCGTGAGCTTGCCGGCATGAGCAGCTTCAGCGACGAACAGCGCGCCCTCGCCACTGACATCTTGGCGCGCTGCCGGGCCGCTGGCCTCATGGTCGCTACTGCCGAAAGCTGCACCGGCGGCCTGGTCGCCGCCTGCCTCACCGAGATCGCCGGCTCGTCGGACGTGGTCGAACGCGGCTTCGTCACTTATGCCAATGCCGCCAAGGTCGAGCTCTTGGGCGTCGCCGAGGCCACACTCGAGCGGCACGGCGCGGTCTCGACCGAGACCGCGGGCGAGATGCTGGCAGGAGCACTCGCCCGCTCGCCCGTCGATCTGGTCGTGGCCATCACCGGCATCGCCGGCCCCGGGGGTGGCTCGGCCGAGAAGCCCGTGGGCCTCGTCTTCATCGGCGTGCAACGCCGCGGCAGTAAACCCCTGGTCGAGCGGCACGTCTTCGCCGGCGATCGGACGGCGGTGCGCGAAGCCAGCCTCGAGCGCGCCCTGGCGCTGCTGCTGAGCGAAGCCGGCGATCGCTGATGCCCGGCAAGGGTCGCCGGGCGGTCGCCTTGTCGCTATGCTGGGGTTTTTCCTTCGGCCGAGACAACCCGCGCCGAACAGCCATCAAGGGAAACCCGCCATGCGAACTCGGCTCACGGCGATCGTCAGCCTCGCCCTGCTCGGCATCGCCACCACGAGCGCGGCGCAACAAGGTGTGCCGCCCGGCCCGCACATGTTGTGGAACGGCGGCGCCTGGATGATCATCGGGCCGCTGATGATGCTCGTCTTCCTTGCCGCCGCCGTGGCCGTGATCGTCCTCGTCGCGCGCTGGCTCGGCGGCGGCAGACGGGATGACGCCAGTGGCCGACGCGAAGCTGCGCGAACCGCGCTCGATATTCTCGAGGAGCGCTACGCGCGCGGCGAGATCGACAGGCAAGAGTTCGAGGAGCGACGGAGCGTGCTCGGCCGCTAGCCGGATGGACGACAGCCCGCCAACGCGGCCCTGCGCTCCGGACACACGGTGGACGTCAGCTCGTGCTGCTTACCGCCGGATCGCTCGCTGTGCGCTGGCTGCCTTTCGCCCCGTAGAGCTGGTCGGCGCGGGTCTCGAAGGCGCCTACCATGCGCTGGACCGCTTCGTTGAAGAGGAGGCCGATGAGGTTTTGCAGGATGCGGGATTTGAACTCGAAATCGACGTAGAAAT
>JAABSG010000235.1 GCA_011390475.1 Geminicoccaceae bacterium
GGCAGGTTCCCACGCGTTACTCACCCGTCCGCCACTCACACCCGAAAGTGTGCGTTCGACTTGCATGTGTTAAGCGCGCCGCCAGCGTTCGTTCTGAGCCAGGATCAAACTCTCAGATTGAACCCCCGAACACCAAGCCAAAGCCAACAGGCTCTCACCCGGCGCCCAGGAAGATCCCGGCACCTTCTATACTGGCCGCAAGCAAATCCACCTATCAGCTCACCCAGCACTCGCGCACCAGACAAACCGACAGCAGACCTACCCGCGTCTTCCAGAAGATGCACAAACAGCACCAAACGCCGCCTGCACATCCCCTCTTCATCAATACTGACTTGTCAAAAGAACAAGCGCGCCAGTGGGCCGAGCCGCCAGGGTTCCCCGACGTCGGCACCGCCGCGATGAAGTGGTGTATAGCCAGGCGGTCGCCGGGCCGCAAGAGCTTTTTTTCAGATGCTCCCTTTCGCCGTCGTGCGCCCCGACGCGACAACACACATCGGCGACAATGCGCTTCGGGGCACCCGTCGATATGTCGTTAACCTGTCTGTGGATTTGACAGAAAACCGCGTCGAGCGTCATAAGGACGAGGAAGTCGACAAGCCGTTCGCAGCCGCGGCGACCACCTAGTGCTCGTATCGAGAAGCAGGCGGTGAGTTCACCTGTTGCGCGAGGCGAAAAGCGCTGCCAGAAGGGGGCGTAACCCTCGTCAACCGACCGGTTTCGGTCGCCGTTGTCGGACTAGGCACCATGGTCGTCTCGACCGCGTGAGATACGCCGTTACTGCCCGCGGCGTAGGGTCGTGTACGACAGCAACTGCTGCGTGAGCCGGCGTGCTCGTGCTGCTGTAACGAAGAGAGCCGTTTTGATCCGACCCGATAAGACTTTCCCCTTCGGAACCCGAGCCGCGGGCGATGCGCTCGGGCGCCTGGTCATCACCCTCTCATTGACGACCGGCATGTCGGTGGTGGCGCTCACCGCCGGCTTGCACAGCGCTTTCGGCTCAGGCACCACCGCACCACCAGCACTCGACTGGTCGGCCGAGGCGATTGCGTTCGAGCCGTACGAGCGGCGCGCCACTGTCGATCTGGCTGGTCAACTGCTGCCGCTGCCGACGCTACCGAATAAAGAGCCCGCACCGACGGGTGGCTCGCCTGCCGACGTCCGCCTGGCCGAGGCCACGCCGACCGTCGAGGATCGGGCCGATGATCGGGCGGCGCAATCGATCGCCACCACCGTGGTAGCAGCCGTGGCGCCGGGCTATGACCGGCGCGTGGCTTTGCCGGCGACCGACGCAGCCGTGGTCGGCAGTTCCACCGCCGAGTGGTTCGCGGCTCCCGCCGACCCCGTTCCGAATGGCGAGCCGGTTCTGGATGCCGAGCATGTCGTCGTGCAACGCGGCGATACTTTGTTGCAGATTTTGCTGCGCTCGGGAATCGACCGGGCCGAAGCACACGAGGTGGTCGGCACGCTCAGCACCGTCTACGACCCTCGCCGTTTGCGCGTCGGCCAGGCCATGGCGGTCGAGGTCGAGCGGGCCGGCGATGCACTCGCCGCTCCACGCCTCGCCGCCCTCTCGCTCAACCTCGATTTCGGCAACGATCTCAGGGTCGAGCGCGATGCCAACGGCGAGTTCGCCGCGCGCCGGGTCGACCGCGAACTGGTGCAGAGCGTGCACGCGGCGCATGCGGTGATCGACACCTCACTCTACCAGACCGCCCGGCACCACGCGGTGCCGGACGAGGCCCTGGTCAATCTCGCCAACATCTTCAGCTGGGATATCGATTTCCAGCGCGACGTCCATCCCGGCGACAGTTTCGAGCTGGTCTACGAGCAGGTCGAAAGCCCCGACGGCGAAGTGCGCGGGGGCGACGTGTTGTTCGCCAGCCTCAGCCTGCGCGGCCGCCACGTCCACGCCTACCGCTACGAACATACCGACGGCACGCGCGGCTATTACGACGCCGACGGCCGCTCCTTGCGCAAATGGCTGATGCGCACGCCGATCGACGGGGCCAGACTCTCCTCGGGCTTCGGCCCGAGGCGTCATCCGATCCTCGGCTACAACCGCATGCATCGCGGCGTCGACTTCGCCGCCCCGACCGGCACCCCGATTTATGCCGCCGGCGACGGCCTGCTCACCCAGGTGGGCCGCAACGGTGCCTACGGCAACTACATCCAGATCAAGCACAATGACGAGTTCAGCACGGCCTACGCCCACATGAGCCGTTTCGCCGACGGCGTCAAAAAAGGCAGCCGGGTGCGCCAAGGGCAGGTGATCGCCTATGTCGGCACCACGGGCCGGTCCACCGGGCCACACCTCCACTACGAGGTTTTGCAGAACGGTAGCCAGATCAATCCCATGTCGATCAAGCCGCAGACCGCCACCCGCCTGACCGGCGCCGAGTTCGAACGCTTCCGGCGCCAGATCGAGACCATCGACGCCAAGCGTCCGACCGCCGACAGCGCCACGACATTGGCCCAGCGCTGAGCCGCTGCCGGCGTCACCGACGTCTCGAGCCGCGGCGCCGAGAGAGCCTGCCGGCACCGCGTCGTCCAGGCCACGGCGTCACCCTGCTGCGGAACTACCGCTTGGTTGCGCGGCTCTCACGCCTATTTTACAGATAGTTTCAATGGCGAAGGCCTGAGCGAGCCACTTCACCTGGGTCAGGCCGCCGCCTCGCTTCGGGGCGCGCGCGGCCGAAGTCGGCCACCTGCCCTGTAGTCACCTTGACGGAACGCTCGATGACCTTGGCCGATCGGTCCGGCGCGATCCTGATGCGGGCTGTCTGGCGCGTTGCCGCGACGCTGCCACCGGCGCGGGCGTCGGCTCTCGGCGCCGCGATCCTCGGCCGGTCCGGCCCCTGGATCCGCAAACAGCGACTGCTGACCGACAACCTGCGCACCGCTTTCCCGGATTGGCCGGAGGCCAGAATCGCGGCCACGGCCAAGGCGTCCTGGGCCTCGCTCGGCCGGGTGGTCGCCGAATTTCCGCATCTCGCCGAGCTGATGGCGCCGGGCGAATCGGCTTTCGTCGAGGTGGTCGACGAGACGGCCCTGCTCACCCGGGCAGCTCGGGGCCGGCCGGTCGTCATGGCCAGCGGCCACTTCGCCAATTGGGAGCTGCTGGCCGGTGCTGCCAGCCGACACGGCGTGCCGCTCACCGTGGTCCATGCCGCCCGCGCCAACCCGCTCGTCGAGGCGCTGCTCCAGGCGCACCGCCAGGTGCTCGGCTGTGCCTTCCTCGAGCGGGGGGAGAGCGTGCTCGCCATGCGCCGCCACATTCGCGCCGGTCGCAGCATCGGCGTGCTGCTCGACCAACGCTACGACGACGGTGAGCCCGTGCCCTTCTTCGGCCGGCCGGCACTGACCGCCACGGCACCCGCTTTGCTTGCGATTCGCCACGACCTGCCCTTCGCACCGGTCCGCGCCGAACGCCTCGAGGGCTGCCGATTTCGCATCACCGTCGAGCCCGCGCTACACCCCGACCGGACGCTCGGCTCGCCCCGTGCCATCGCCCTCGACCTGATGGCCCGGCTCAACCGCCGGTTCGAGGCATGGATCCGCGAGCGTCCCGAACAATGGCTCTGCATCAAGCGGCGCTGGCCCAAGCCCGCCTCCCGAAAGACGGCGGTCGCCTCCGCGGCCGTCGCCCTCGACGACGTGTCGGACGAAACCGCGGCGGCCGGGCTGCGGCAAGAACCGGCCCGAACACTGGAGGCGAGCTGAAAAGAGTGTCGCCACGACCCTGCACCTATCGTCCGCTGCACCGCTCGGATGCCCTCGAGAAAGGCTGAGACGACCATGGCCATGGCCATCCTCGACCAGACCGCGAGCAATGGGGACACACCGGCGCGACGCGCCGCTCGCCGCAACTCGAAGGCAGCAACGCCGGCCGGCTTTCACCCGGTGCCGATCGACCCGCAATGCCCGCATTGCCGGGGCGGCGCGAGCGCCGAGACGCCCGCCGTGACCGCCGCCGACTGGTCGTTCGCCGACGCCGTCTACTGCATCTCGCTGCACGAGCGCGACGACCGGATGGCCGCCGCCGCCCGCGAGTTCCATCGGATCGGGCTCTGTCGCCGGGTCCTCTTCTACCGCCCGACCCGCCACCCGACCCGGGTGATCGAAGGCATTTGGGAAGCGCACCGCGCCGTCGCCCGCCACGCCTTCGAGCGTGGTGCCGAGCACGTCCTCACTCTCGAAGACGACGTCCGCTTCACCCGGCGGATCACCACACACCGCCTCGCCAGCGTCCGCGCCGCCATCGACCGCCTGCCCGCCGACTGGACCATCTTCTTTCTCGGCCACTGGCCACTGCGCGCCCGCTTCATCTCCCCCGACACCCTGAAGACCGCATCGGCCTGCGCCCATGCCTATCTCGCCAGCCCCCGCCTGCTCCGCTGGCTCCAGGCGCATCCCTTCGGCGACCGCATCACCCGCCTCGACAAGCGCGCCGGCGCCGGCATCGACGCCGCCTATGCGAAGCTCGACGGCTGCTATGCCTATTTTCCCATGCTGGCAATCCAGGGCATCCTCGGCAGCGACCACATGGCGGAGAAAATTCGCACCCGCCGGATCAAAAAGCTCAAGCACCTGGTCACCCGCACCAGCCTGGGCGAAATCCTCCTCTCCCGCCTGATGCGCCCGAACGAGTTCCTGATCGCCGGCATCGGTGCCGTCGCCGGTGCGGTCGAACGCCTCGGCCGCCACCGCCCACAACCCTGAACGGATCGGACCAGCTCGTGATCTCTCGGCGCGACACCCCGCCGCGCACCTGGCTCATGCTGGGCGGCAAAGCCGGCGACAACACCCAAATCACGGCTTTGGCCGAAGCCCTCGGCTGGCCCTACCAGACCAAGCGCCTCGCCTACCGCCGCACCGAACTTTTCACCAACCTCTTCGCCGGCCCCACCACCAAAGGCTTGGTCAAGGCCAACTCAGACCCCCTCGAGCCCCCCTGGCCCGAGCTCGTCATCTCCGCGGGCAGGCGCAACGAACCCCTCGTCCGCTGGATCCAACAGCAGGCAGGCCGTGACCACGTCCGCCTCGTCCATGTCGGCCGGCCCTGGGCGCTACACGAATGCTTCGACCTCATCGTCACCACACCGCAATACCGCCTGCCCAAAAAACCCCACATCCTCCACAACGAGCTCCCCCTCCAGCGCGTCAACACTGAACGCCTCGAGACCGAAGCCCGCCGCTGGCACCCCCGCCTCGCCCACCTGCCGCAACCGCACATCACCGTCCTCCTCGGCGGCCACGCCGGCCCCTACAACTTCGACCGCGAGAACGGCGCTCTCCTCGGCTATCACGCCAGCCGCATGGCCCAGGCCAAAGGCGGCTCGCTCCTGGTGACCACCAGTGCCCGCACCCCCGAACGAGTCATCGCCGCCTTCGAGGCCCAACTCCAGGCCCCCCACACCCTCCACCGCTTCACCAAAGGCCAACCCGCCGAAGAAAACCCCTTCTTCGCCTTCTTGGGCCTCGCCTCCGAAGTCATCGTCACCAGCGACAGCATGTCCATGCTCGCCGAAGCCATCGCATCCGGCAAACCCACCCACATCTTCGACCTCGCCCGCGGCCAGCACAGCAACCGCCCCGAACGCCCGAAAGACGGCCGCATCACCAAACGCACCCTCCCCGAACGCCTCGCCGACTTCCGCTTCCAAGCCCTCATGTACCAACTCGGCATGCTGGCCCTGCCCACCCGCCTCACCCGCGACGTCCGCATCATCCACGACACCCAGGTCAAAGCCGGCCGTGCCACCTGGCTCGGCCACACCCCCGACCACCAACCCAAAACCCCACCCCCCCTCACCGACCTCGCCAACGCCAAAAAAGCCGTCGAAGCCCTCTTCAGCGACCACCCGCCACCCAGGCCAGAGCCACCCCAGAGCAAATGGCCAGAAATCGTCCAGCGGGTTTTTCAGGGGTAGGGACAAAAAAAGAAAGAATGCGGGGAAGATGATCTTCCCCGCGCCCCATCGTTATTTTCCGATCGATGATTGACTACATACCGAGCAATCGCCGTAGTGCGGCTACCAATTCGGTGCCCCAGCCAAGACGCGGAAACAGCTCCATATGACGGGCAAGCAGCAGCAAGCTGCCCCATTTCACCGCCTGAGCGACACCCTTCCCGAGCTCCGGCTCCGCGCTCAGCCATATCCGACCGAGGCTGGCCAGCGCCTGACGACTGCCCGCGGCGAGCTTCAGCTTGGCATCTAATCCAAGAGCCTGCAGTGCCGCCTCACCA
>JAABSG010000025.1 GCA_011390475.1 Geminicoccaceae bacterium
GTCTACCTTTCGGGCGAGGAGTCGATCGAGCAGATCCGCTTGCGCGCCCGGCGCACCGGCCTCGCCGCGGCCAAGGTGGAACTCGCCGTCGGCACCTCCATCGAGGCCATTCTCGAGACCCTGGACGGCCCGAGCCCGCCCGATTTTCTCGTCATCGATTCGATCCAGACCGTCTATCTGGAAGCGCTCGACCCCGCTCCCGGCACGGTGACGCAGCTCCGCGCCGCGACCCAGGCGCTGATTCGCTTCGCCAAGAAGCGCGGCACTGCCCTGCTCCTCATCGGCCACGTCACCAAGGACGGGCAGATCGCCGGTCCCCGGGTGCTCGAGCACATGGTCGACACCGTGCTCTATTTCGAAGGCGAGCGCGGCCACCAGTTCCGCCTCTTGCGGGCGGTCAAGAACCGTTTCGGGCCGGCCAACGAGATCGGCGTCTTCGAGATGCGCGAATCCGGCCTCGAGCCCGTCGCCAACCCGTCCGCCCTGTTCCTCGCCGATCGCGAGGCCGGGATCAGCGGGGCCGCGGTCTTCGCCGGCATGGAAGGCACCCGGCCGGTGCTGGTCGAGATCCAGGCGCTGGTCGCCCAGAGCTCGCTCGCCACGCCGCGGCGCGCCGTGGTGGGCTGGGATGCCGGCCGTCTCGCCATGCTGCTCGCTGTGCTCGACACCCGTTGCGGGCTTGTGATGGGCACCCGGGATGTCTATCTCAACGTCGCGGGCGGGCTGAAGATCGGCGAGCCCGCGGCTGATCTGGCGGTGGCGGCGGCACTGGTTTCTTCATTGGCTGATGATCCTGTACCGGAAGGCGCGGTCTTCTTCGGCGAAATCGGTCTTGCCGGCGAAATCCGGGCGGTGTCGATGCGCGAGGCGCGGTTGAAGGAAGCGGCCAAGCTCGGTTTCACCAGGGCGATCGTGCCGCGTCTCGCCGGTGCGGCGGGCAGCGATGGCGATAACGGCACCGGCCTCGATGTAACGGGCCTCGGCAAGCTCGATCAGCTTCTCGATCTCTTCGATCTTTCACCTGGCAACGAGGCTCGATGAGCGATCTTCCGGTCACCCTTTTCGATTTGATCGTCGGCGGTGTCGTCATTCTCTCGACACTCCTGGCCTTGAGCCGCGGCGCCGTGCGCGAGGCCTTGGGGTTGGCCACCTGGATCGGCGCCATCGTCGCTGCGATCTACGCCTTCCAACCGGTTCGCCCGATGCTGCTCGAGGCGCTGGGCAACGAGCTCTTGACCGATGCGGCAACCCTCGCGGTCGTCTTCTTCGTCCCGTTCTTCGCCCTTCGCATTCTCTCCGGGATGATCGCGCGGGCGGTCTCGGCGAGCGCCTTGGGGCCCGTCGACAAGTTCCTCGGCCTGGGATTCGGCTTCGCCCGAGGTGCCTTGATCGTCTGTGGCGCCTATCTCGTGGGCTCGGTGATCGTCGCCAGGGAGCAGCATCCGGACTGGGTCAAGACCGCGATGCTGCAGCCGCCGGTCGAGCAGGGTGCCGATTGGATAGCCCAGTTCCTGCCGCCCGGCGTTCTCGACGCGTCCAAGGAAGCGGCTGCCGAGGCCGCCGCCGACGCCGCCGAGCGCGCCCGCCGGCTGCGCGAGGCGGGCGAGGATGTCAGCGACGGCGTGGGCTATGCCGACCGGGCGCGCGAAAGCCTCGACGAGCTGATCCGCGGGCGCGTCGAGTGAGCCATTACCGCGCCAGCTCACCGGCGGGCGACGACCATCGGCACGAAGCCCGGTCGGCGGACGACGACCATCTCCATGAAGAATGCGGCGTGGTTGCCGTCTACGGCCACCCCGACGCCGCGGCACACGCCATTCTCGGCCTCCATGCGCTGCAGCACCGGGGCCAGGAGGCCGCCGGCATCGTCAGCTTCGACGGCCGCCACTTCAATACCTACCGGGCACTCGGCCTCGTCGGCGACACGTTCAGCGACCCCCGGGTCGTCGACGGCCTGCCCGGCCACGCCGCCATCGGCCACAACCGCTACTCGACCAGCGGTGGCTCGACCGTGCTCCGCAACGTCCAGCCCTTCTTCGCCGATTTCGCCTTCGGTGGCCTGGCCCTGGCCCATAACGGCAACCTCACCAACGCCGTCGGCCTGCGCCGCCGCCTGGTCGAGGCCGGCTGCCTTTTCCAGTCGACCAGCGACACCGAGGTCATGGTCCACCTGATCGCACGGTCGACCGAGCGCAGCATCCTCGAGCGGCTGGTCGATGCCTTGCACCAGGTCGAGGGCGCCTATTCGCTCGTGGCACTGCACGACGACGGCATCATCGGCGCCCGCGACCCCCTGGGTGTCAGACCCCTGGTCCTCGGCCGGCTCGGCGACACGCTGATCCTGGCATCCGAGACGTGTGCCTTGGACATCATCGGCGCCGATCTGGTGCGCGACGTCGAGCCCGGCGAGGTGGTGCTGATCGACAAGGACGGGCTGCGTTCGGTTTTCCCCTTCAAGCGCCTCGAGCGACGCTTTTGCATCTTCGAGTATGTCTATTTCTCGCGCCCCGACAGCACGCTCGACGGCAAGGGCGTCTACGACGTGAGAAAGCGCATCGGCGAGGAGCTGGCGCGCGAGAGCCCGGCGCCGGCCGATGTCGTGGTCCCGGTTCCCGACAGCGGCGTCCCGGCCGCGATCGGTTACGCCCAGGCAGCGGGCCTGCCGTTCGAGCTCGGCATCATCAGGAACCACTATGTCGGCCGCACCTTCATCGAGCCCACCGACAGCATCCGCCACTTGGGCGTGCGCCTGAAGCACAACGCCAACCGTACGACCTTGGCCGGCAAGTCGGTGGTCCTGGTCGACGACAGCATCGTCCGCGGCACCACCTCGACCAAGATCGTCGACATGGTCAAGGCCGCGGGTGCGACGCAGGTGCACATGCGGATCGCCAGCCCGCCCACGACCCACAGCTGCTTTTACGGCGTCGACACGCCCGAGCGCAGCAAGCTCCTGGCAGCCCAGCACAGCCTGGCCGAGATGGCGCGGCTGATCGGCGTCGACAGCCTGGCCTTCCTCTCGATGGACGGGCTCTACCGCGCCGTGGGCGAGGCGAAGCGGGACAATGCCCGGCCGCAATATTGCGATGCCTGTTTTTCCGGCGACTACCCGACCCGCCTGGCCGACCTCGACGGCGGCCAGAGCCGACAGCTGACGCTCTTGCAGTATGAGCGCTGAAACCAAGGAACGCTGGCGGCTCGAGGGTCGCATCGTGTTGGTCACCGGGGCCGGCGACGGCCTCGGCCGGGCAGCGGCATTGGCGCTCGCGAAGGCCGGGGCCACGGTGATCGCCACCAGCCGCCGCCGGCGCAAGCTCGAGGCGCTCGACGACGACATCCGCGCTGCGGGCAAGGCCGCGACGCTGTTGCCGCTGGATCTCGCCGAGCCCGACAAGCTGCTGCCGATCGGCCCCTCGATCTACGAGCGCTTCGGCCGCCTCGATGCGCTGATCCACTGTGCGGCGGTGATCGGCAAGCTGATGCCCACGGCCCAGCTCGATGCCGAGACGCTGCGCCACGCCATGACGGTCAATGCGCTCGCGACCCAGGCGTTGATCGCCACCCTCGACCCGCTGCTCCAGGCGGCCCCCGACGCCCGCGCGCTTTTCCTCACCGATCGGCTGGCCAAGCGCGGCAAGCCCTTCCTCGCGGCCTATGCGGCGTCCAAGCAGGCAATGGAGGCGATCGTCCTGGCCTATGCCGCCGAAACCCGCGCGACCAGTCTCGAGGTCCGGATGGTGGCGCCGCCGGCGATGGCCACCGTGTTGCGCAAGACGGCCTATCCGGGCGAGGCCAGGGCCCATCAACTGCCGCCCGAGACCGCCGCCGAGCGGCTCCTCGCCCTCCTCGCGGCGCCCACCCTGCCCACGACAGAGATCATCGACCTGTGAGCATCACCCCGCTCTGGGCGTCGCTCCTGGCCTTCCTCTACCTCTGGCTGGCAGGCCAGGTGATCCGCGCGCGTTACCGCACCAAAACGGCGCTCGGCAGCGGCGGTGATGCAGGCCTCGAGCGCGCCATCCGCGCCCACGCCAATTTCGCCGAATACGTGCCGCTGATCCTCGTTCTGTTGATGATGGCCGAATTGCAGGGTGCCACGAGCTGGCTGCTTCATCTCCTGGGGGCCGTATTGCTCGTCGGCCGTGCGCTGCACGGTTTCGGCATCAGCCGGACCGACGAGGTGCTGGCGTTGCGCAGCAGTGGCATGATCCTGACGCTCACGGTGCTGGTCACTGCTGCAGCACTGAACCTTCTGCTGCTCGCTCGCTGAGCCGCTCGGGCCGCAGCTGGAAAGTCGGCCGGAACGGCTGGTCGAGGGCCGCCAGCAGCGGGCCGTCGCGGTCGTAAATGTCGTCGCGAAAGTTGACCTGGCCGTCCTCGTCGACATCGGCCGTGCGGTAGAGCAGCCGGACCGGCATCGGCTGCTCGAGATAGACCCGCCGGGTCTCGCCGCCGGCGATCACCGCCTCGATCCGCGCCCGGTCCCAGCCCGGGTTGCCGGCCAGGAGAAGCTCGGCCAGGCCCATGGAATCCTCGACCCGGATGCAGCCGCTGGAGAAGGGGCGGGCCGGCCGGCCGAACAGCTCGCGGGAGGGCGTGTCGTGCAAATAGACCGCGAACTGGTTGGGGAACATGAACTTCATCCGCCCGAGGGCGTTCAACGGGCCCGGCCGCTGCACCAGGGTCCAGGGAAAGCCGCTGCCCTCGAGCGCCGCCCGGGTCGCCAATTCCAGCGGCACCCGCTGGCCGCCGCTGTCGAGCGCGTAGAAGCCCTGCTGGTAGAGATACTCCGGATTGCTGCGGATCCGCGGGATGATGTCCTTGACCAGGATGCTGCGTGGCACGGTCCAGGTCGGGTTGAAGTCGATATACTGGATTTCGTCGGTGAAGACCGGGGTCTGGCGGAAGGGCTGGCCGACGATCGCCCGACTCTGCCAACTGACCATACCAGCTTGCCGCCGCTCGACCGAGAAGCCCGCGATATCGACATCGATCCGATCCGGTGGATCGAGCCTGAGCACCCAGCGGGCGCGCTCCAGATTGGCCCGCAGCTGCTCGATCCGCCGCTCGACCGGAACATTCAGCGCGGCCCGTGTCGCCGGCCCCACGCGCCCGTCGACAGCGAGCCCGTGGCGCGCCTGAAAGCGACGGATGGCGCTCTCCATCGGCGGGTCGAGCTGGTCGCGATCGGTCATCGGCAGCTCGTTCAGGTCGCCGGCCGCCATCAGCCGCTCGCGCAGGATAGCGACCGCCGGGCCGCGCGCGCCGCCCTCGAGCGTCGGCCCCGATGGCAGCGTCCGCCAGCCCCCACTGGCGGCGATCTGCCGATAGCGGGCCAGGCCCTGGCGCAAGCCCTGGTAGGTCGGGTGGGTGAGCCTGGCGCGCGCGATCAAGCCCTCGACGTCGCCCGCGTCCAAGGACTCGCTCACCGCCCGGATCAGATCGCCCGCCAGGGCCGGCCGGTCGAAATTCCAGTTCGAATCGAGCCGCCTGGGGTCCACCTTGCCGAAATAGAGCTGGTAGAGGAGGCGGGCCAGCGCATCGGTCAGGACGACCTCGCGCTCGGCGGATGCCGGCTCGGGCAGCAACCGGCCGACTGCGGCTCGGTGAAAATCGCCCGGTGCCAGGCCATCGTCGGGACTGGCCTGGATCGCCGCCAGAAGGGCGGCGCCGGTTTCGGGGTCCGTCCAGGCCGGGCGATAGTCGCGCGCCGCGTAAAGACGCTGGATCAACTCGGCCGCGGCGATCGGTTCGCCGGCGATGGTCGGTGCGGTGGCAATGGTGAGTGCCTGCAGCAGCCGCTCGAGCGCTGCCGGCCGGGCCTCGGCGACGCTGGTCACGGGTTCGACCGCCCGGGCGGCAGGCGAGGTGGCGAAGCAGAGCATCAGAGCCAAGAGGGCGGCGCGCATCGGGATCCATTAGCAATGGTGATGAAAGGCATTACCAGACGTCGTTTGCACGCGCCCGCGATTTTGGGGAAGGATAGCGCCGATCGGCGCCCTGGTCCAAGGCTCCTGCCGACGCCCCCCTGCCGCCGGAGGCTCCATGCCCGACCGCCTGCTCGTTATCGGCAACCGCAACTACTCGTCCTGGTCGCTGCGCCCGTGGCTGGTGCTGAAGGCCCTGGACCTGCCCTTCGCGGTCGTCCGCGTTCCTCTCGACCGGCCCGACACGGCCGAGCGCATCCGGCAGTATTCGGCTGCGGGCCGCGTGCCCGTGCTGGTCGAGGGCGGCATCACGGTCTGGGATTCGCAGGCCATCATCGAGCATCTGGCCGAAGCCCACCCGGCGTTGTGGCCGAGCGACCCGGCCGCCCGAGCCATGGCGCGTTCGATCGCGGCCGAGATGCACAGCGGCTTCGCGGCGCTCCGCAACGAGCTGCCGATGAACGTCCGAGCGACCGGCCGCAGGGTCGAGCCGACAGCAGCGGCCGAGGCCGACATCGCGCGCATCGTCGCGATCTGGGCGGCGGCCCGCCACCGCTTCGGCGCCGGCGGTCCTTGGCTCTTCGGCGCCTGGAGTGCCGCCGATGCCGTGTACACGCCCGTGGCGTCCCGCTTTGCCACCTACGGCGTCGACCTGCCGGCGGCGCTTCAGGCCTATCAGACCACGGCGCTCGAGGCACCTGCCATGCAGGAATGGACCGAACTGGCCCACGCCGAGAGCGAGAGCATCGAGCACGAGGAGGTCGGTCGCTAGGCGCGTCCCGCTGATCGGCGCTGGGCGGCTCAGCGCTTGGGCGGGCGCAGCAAGCGGCCCACGATCATCCCGGCGCCGAGCGCCAGCATCATGGTCTCACCCGGCCGCTCACGGGTCGCCCGGAACGCTTCGTCGACCAGCGGCGCCATGGCCTCGGCCGCGGCGGCATTGGGATCGCGCGTGAAGGCCTCGAACGTGTCGTTGCGCGGCAACGGCTCGTGGCGGCCGCGGCGGTTGGCGACCAGGACGGCGATGCCGGCCAGGATGATCGCGATGGCCGCAACGATCAGCGCCGCACCCCAGGCCGGCATGACCTCGAGCAAGGCTGCGAAGACCGCGATCTGGATGAAGATCAGGGCGAGGAGCACCATCAGCCCGGCGACCGCCCAGGCACCCGAGGTCACCGCCGCCGCCTGGGCCCGCCGCTTCAGATAGGCCCGGTCGGTCGCCGCGGTGACCAGCCGGGCGAAACGTGCCGCCTCGGCGAGCATCGCGCGGGGCTCAGCGACGGTCGATGACGCGGGAGATGATCAAGCCGAGCCCGAAAGCGGCCAAGAGGGACAAGAGGGGCTTCTGCTGGACCTGCGCCTCGAGCGCGTCGTACTGGTGCTGGCCCGTGCTTTTCAGCCGCTTGGCGATGTCGTCGGCCTCCTTGCGCAGCGCGTCCAGCCGGGCGTGACCCTCGCTCTGCACCGCGTCGAAGCCGTCACGACCGAGCCCGACCAGCGTGTCGTTGAGCTTTTTCAGATCCTTCTTGAGCTGGTCGATATCGGCCTCGAGCCGGCTCGTGTCGGGCGTCTTGTCCGCATCGTCGTTGCGTGCCGCCATGGGACCATCTCCTCCATTATCGCGCGCTGCGTCGGGCAACGCCGTCGTTGCCTTATGGATACCGTCAACCGGCGGCGCCCGGCAAGGTTCCCGGCAACGCCGGGAATTCCGGTTGCCGTCAGTGCGAGAGGAGGACCGGCACCGGCATGTGGTCGAGGATGCTCTGGGTCGCACCGCCGAGCACCAGTTCGCGCAGCCTGGAGTGGCCGTAGCCGCCCATCACCACGAGGTCGGCGCCGATGTCCGTTGCCTGGCCGATGATCACGTCGCCGGCACCGAGCCCGCCACTGGCCGCGGTGACCACCTCCGCGGTGAGCCCGTGCCGGGCGAGGTGAGCGGCGAGATCCGCCCCCGGCTGATCGCCGACCTTGCCTTTGAGCGAGCCCGGATCGACCACGAGGATGGTCACGCTCTCGGTCTGGGCCAGGAGCGGCAGGGCGTCGTTGGCGGCGCGCGCCGCCTCACGCGAGCCGTCCCAGGCGATGAGCGCGCGCTTCGGCGGCAGGGTCCGGGCACCGATATAGGGGATCATCAAGGTCGGCCGGCCGCTCTGCATGAAGGCGGCCTCGGCGACCAGCTCGGCATCGACATCGCCCTCGTCGGGATCGACCTGGCCCACGATCGAGAGGTCGTAGTGCCGCGCCTGGCGCGCGAAAGCGGCGGCGAAATCGTCGAGCATCACCCATTCGTGGCGAACCTCGATGGCGAGTCCGGCCTTGTCGCCGCGCTGGCGCACCGCGTCGAGCACGGCAGCGGCGCTGGCCTCGTTCTCCTCGCGCTGCCGGCTCAGAACATCGGCTGGAATGTGCACGCCCAGGGCCGGCGGGACATGCGGTTCGGCCACCAGCATCACCGCCGCCAGATGCGCATCGAACCCCCGCGCCAAGGCGATCGCGGCATCGACCCGCTTCTCGCAAGTCGACTTGTCGTCGATGTGCACCAGCAAATTCTTCAAACTCATGGTCGCCCCTCCTGCCTCGTTCACCGCATCTCGCCAACAGCATCCTTATGGCATTCGGCATGCCGCCCTGGCAACGGCAGCGCATTGATCTGCATCAGTGAAGGGGCTAGTTTGCTGCCATCGGATTGCCGTCGTCGGTTCAGCGCGTTGCCTCGACGGCGAGTATGACAGTGTGATGACAGTCACAACAACAGCAGGCGCCCGGCTTGCTCGTGGAGGATTCGTGCGCGCGCCCAGAGCGGATCGTGAGATCGAGCTCAAGCTGCTGGTCGACCCGGCCGATCTGCCGGTCGTCGCCAACCACTTGCGGCAGAGCCCGAGGGCCTATTCGGGACCGGAGGCCAAGTGGCTGGAAAGCCGCTATTTCGACACCCCGGATCGACGCCTCGCGGGGCGTGGGGTGTCGTTGCGCGTCCGCCGGATCGGGTTCACCGCCACCGCCGACGGAATCGGCGACGCCTATCTGCAGACCGTCAAGGCCGAGAGCAACGGCCACGGCGCGCATACCGAGCGCGGCGAATGGGAATGTCCGATCGACGACTGGACCCCGAGGCTCGAGCAGATCGGTGATCCCGACGCCCTCGACCGGCTCGGCCTCGTCCTGCCCGAGGAACTCGAGCTCGTGGTCGCGAGCGAGGTCGAGCGGACGATCGTACTGGTCGAGCAGCCGGTGCCGGACGCGCCCCCGGCGATCATCGAGGTCGCCTTCGATCGGGGCCGGCTGGTCGCGCGGCCCGCCCGCGACAGTGAGGGCAGTGCCGAGGTCGTCGAACCGATCGCCGAGATCGAGCTCGAGCTCAAGGCCGGCCCGACGCGCGGGCTCTATCTGCTGCTCGGCCAGCTCCGCCGCTGGGCCAGGCTGGAAATCACCACCACCGCCAAGGGCGAGCGCGGCTTTCGCTTGGCCAGCGGTGCCGCCCCCACCGCTGTCCGAGCCACGGCTTCGGCGCTCGATGGCGACGCGAGCGTCGGCGAGGCCTTGAACGTCATCCTCGGCAACTGCCTCGGCCAGTGGCTGCGCAACATCGCCCCGGCGAAGGACGGCCGCGCCATCGAGGGCATCCACCAGTTGCGCATCGCCGTTCGCCGCAGCCGCTCGGCGCTCGCGATCTTCGCCGAGGCACTCGACCCGGCCGAACGCAAAGCCTGGAACGAGCGGTTGAAGACCGTGGTCGCGGCAACCGGCAGCGCCCGCGCGCTGGATGTCTTCTCGACGCAACTCTTGCCGGCGCTCGCCGCGGCGGCACCGGCCGAGGCGGCGCCCGTGCTGGCGGCGGTAGCGGCACGCGCCGAGGCCGAGCGCACGGTCGCCCATGCCGAGGCCAAGGCCTTCCTGGAGAGCGACGCGCATGCCGATCTCGTGCTCGACTGGGTTTCCTGGGTGGCGCTGGAAGGTTGGCACGACCAGGCGAGCCCGGCTGCCGCGAACGTCCTGGCGAGCCCGGTGGTCGAGCTCGCCCGGGTGCTGCTCGACAAGCGGCACAAGCGGGTCGAGAAGCTGGGCCGGGACTTCGCCCGGCTCAGCGACGTCGAACGCCACGAGGTGCGCCTCGCCTTGAAGAAGCTGCGTTACGGGGTCGAGTTCCTGGGTAGTCTCTTCCCGGGCAAGGCCGCCAAGCGCTACGCCAAGGCCGCGGCCGCGCTCCAGGACGAGCTCGGTGTCCTCAACGATCAGGTCGAAGCGCGTGTCTTGCTCGAGAGCCTTGCCGCCCGAGCCCCGACCGAGCCTGCCGGCGAACGGCTGCGGCTGGAGCGCGGCATCGGCTTCGTTCTCGGCTGGCAGGCCGAAAGTCTCGTCAGCGGGCGCGCGGCGGCGACCGCCGCCTGGGAGGATTTCATCGCCCAACGCCCGTTCTGGCAAAGCGCGGACAAGCGGGCATGACCACCTCGATCCTGGTGACCAACACCAAGGGTGGTTGCGGCAAGACGACGATCGCGACCAATCTCGCCGCCGCCTTCGCCGCTGCCGGCTTCGCCACCGGCCTCGCCGACGTCGATCGGCAGAAAAGCAGCCTCGGCTGGCTGGCCAATCGACCGGACTCGGCGGCGCCCATTACCGGGCTCGACTGGCGCAAGGCTGCGAGCAAGCCACCGGGCAAGCTCAAGCGGTTGGTGATCGACGCGCCGGCCGGCGTCCGCCTCGGGCATGTCGAGGACCTCTTGAAGGCCGCCGACCTCGTCGTCGTCCCGGTCCTGGCCTCGGTCTTCGACGAGCGCAGCACCGCCCAGTTCCTCGTCAAGCTCGAGACGATCAAGCCCATCGCCAAAGGCAAGAAGGCGGTGCTGGTGGTCGCCAACCGGCAGCGTGTCCGCCAACGCTCGGCCCAGCGCCTGCTCGATGCGTTGGCCGAGATGGGCTTCGAGCCCACCGCTCAACTGGCTGATCGGGCACTCTATACCGAACTCGCCGCCGACGGGCTCGGGCTCTTCGACGTGGCGCCCAGTCGGGCGGCCGCGGCCCGCGCCGACTGGCTGCCGCTCCTGCGCGCGATCGAGGTGGCGACCGGGTAACGCTCGGCCGACAGCGGTACCAACTGACACGCTTGTCACTTCCAACCGGGCAAACAAGCGACTACGTTACGCACGCCACGCGCGAGCCGGGTCCCGTCCGCTGTGCCGCGGGCAAACCACGTCCCGCCTGGGTATTGCGCGCCGCCCGACGGGCTCCGGGAAGATTATCGATGACCGACCAGTCAGCTCAGCCGTCCACCCTCGCCAAGCGTCACGGCCGCAGCGGCATGGCGAGTTTGCGCCACGTCGCCATGGCATTCGGCCTCGCGCTCACGCTCGCCGCCTGCTCGGGCAGCCAGACGGACGAGTATGTCGAGCGCCCGGCCGAAGAGCTCTTCGCCGAAGGCGAGCAGCTCTTGGCCGCCCGGCGCTTTCAGGATGCCGCCCGCGCCTTCGAGGAAGTCGAGCGCCAGCACCCCTATTCGCAGCTCGCCGTGCGCTCGCAGATCATGGCCGGCTACGCCTATTTCGAGGGCCAGCTCTACGAGCAATCGATCGGTGCCTTGCGCGCCTTCATCGACCTGCATCCCGGCCATCGCGACGTGCCTTATGCCCACTATCTGATCGGCATGTCCTATTACGAGCGCATCTCCGATGTCGGCCGTGACCAGGAAATGACCGAGGAGGCCTTGGCCGCCTTCGGCGAGCTGGTCCGCCGCTTCCCGGAATCGGAATACAGCCGCGATGCCCAGCTCAAAATGGACCTCGCCTTCGACCATCTCGCCGGCAAGGAGATGGAGATCGGCCGCTACTACCAGCGGCAGCAGAAATACGTTGCCGCCATCAACCGGTTTCGCGCCGTGATCGAGGCCTACGACACCACCACCCACGTGCCCGAGGCCCTGCATCGGCTGACCGAATCCTATCTGGCGTTGGGGGTGACCGAGGAAGCGCGCAATGCCGCGGCGGTGCTCGGCTACAACTATCCGGACAGCGTCTGGTACGAGCGTTCCTATGCCCTGGTCGGCGGTGCCGAGGTCGTGCCGACCCAGGCGAGCGAGGGCTCCTGGCTCAGCCGGTTCTTCTGAGCCGGGCCAGGACCCATGAGCGGCTGTGGCGCGTAGCGGAGCGGCGTCGCCCATGATCTCCAGCCTGGCCATCCGCGACATCGTCCTGATCGAACGGCTCGATCTCGAGTTCGCGTCCGGCCTGACCGTGCTCACCGGCGAGACCGGTGCCGGCAAGTCGATCATCCTCGATGCCCTGGGCCTGGTCCTGGGGGCCCGCGCCGACCGCGCGCTCTTGCGCGCCGGGGCCGGGCAGGGGACCGTCACCGCTTGCTTCGAGCCGCGTGACGACCATGCGGCCATCGCCCTGCTCGCGGCCCAGGCGCTGCAGACCACCGACCTCGAGCTCGTCATTCGCCGCAGCCTCGCCGCCGACGGCCGCAGCCGCGCCTTCGTCAACGACGCGCCGGTCAGCAGCGGCATCCTGCGCGAGCTCGGCGATCTGCTGGTCGAGGTCCACGGCCAGATGGATCAGCGGGGCCTGACCGATGCCAAGAACCACCGCGCCGTCCTCGACGCGTTCGCCGGCCACGACCAGCTGCTCGCCGCGACCCGCGCCGCCTGGACCGCCTGGCGCCGCCTCGCCGACGCGATCGCCGAAAAGCAGGCGCAAATCGACCGGGCCCGCCGTGACGAGGACTATCTGCGCCACCGCCTGGCCGAGCTCGAGGACCTCGCCGCCGAGCCGGGCGAGGAGGAAGCGCTCGCCGCGGAGCGTTCTCGCTTGATGCACAAGGAAAAGCTGGTCACCGCCCTCGATCAGGCCACGACCGAGCTCGCCGGCAACGAGGGGGCGCTGGCCAAGTTGGGTGCCGCCGAGCGTCGCCTGCTCCGCGCCCCGGAAATCGCCGCCGAGCGCCTGCAGCCGGCGTTGCAGGCGCTGGAGCGGGCGCTGATCGAGGCGGGCGAAGCCGAAGCCGAGATCGCCGCGGCCTTGCGCGACATCGCCGCCGAGGAGCGCTCGCTCGAAGCGCTCGAGGAGCGCCTCTTCGCGCTCCGCGACGCCGCGCGCAAGCACCGGGTGCCCGTGGACGAGCTGCAGGATCTCTTGGAGCGCACCCGGGACGAGCTGGCCGGGATCGACGCCGGTGCCGAGGCGCTGGCCGACCTCGAGCGCGAGGCCCGGGCGACGCGCAGCCGCTTTCTCGAGGCCGCCCGTAGCCTGCACGAGAGCCGCAAGGCCGCGGCCGCCGAACTCGTCGGCCTCGTCATGGCCGAGCTGCCGCCCTTGAAGCTCGAGCGCACTCGCCTGGACGTGCGGCTCGAGCCGGTGGCCGAGGTCGATGCCGGCCCGCACGGCCTCGACCGTGTGGCCTTCCTCGTCTCGACCAATCCGGGTCAGCCTTTGGGCCCGATCGCCAAGATCGCGTCCGGCGGTGAGCTGTCCCGCCTGATGCTGGCCTTGAAGGTCGTGCTGGCCAGGGCGGCCGCCGCCGAGACGATGATCTTCGACGAGGTGGATGCGGGGATCGGCGGTGCCACGGCCGATGCGGTGGGCGAGCGCCTGGCCCGGCTCGCTGCCGAACGCCAGGTCCTGGTCGTCACCCACGCGCCCCAGGTCGCGGCCCGCGCCGACCATCATTTCAAGGTCGAGAAGCTGACCACCGATGCCGGCGCCACTGTCCGCGTCCGCCGCCTCGCCGAAGCCGAGCGCCGCGACGAGATCGCCCGCATGTTGGCCGGGGCCGAGATCACCGAGGCGGCCCGGGCCGCGGCCTCCAGCCTGCTCGACGTGGCGGCGGCCCGATGACAGAAAAACCCGTCGAGAGCTTGAAGCGATCCGAGGCCGAGGGCGAGCTCGCCCGGCTCGCTGCCGACATCGCCCGTCACGACCGGCTCTATTACCAGGCCGACGCGCCCGAGATCAGCGATGCCGAGTACGATGCGCTGCAGCGCCGCAACGCTGCCATCGAGGCCCGCTTCCCCAACCTCGTCCGCCCCGACAGCCCGCGCTTTCGCGTCGGTGCCGCACCCGTCGACGCGTTCGGCAAGGTCGAGCACAAAGTGCCGATGCTCTCGCTCGACAACGCCATGGAGGATGAGGCGGTCCGCGATTTCCTCGCCCGTATCCGCCGCTTTTTGAACCTCGCCGCCGACGCCCCGGTCGATCTCGTGGCCGAGCCCAAGATCGACGGCCTCTCCTGCGCTGTCCGCTACGAAGGCGGGTTATTGGTGCGCGGCGCCACCCGCGGCGACGGCACGGTCGGCGAGGACATCACCGCCAATGTTCGCACCATCCGCGACATCCCCCAACGTCTCCTCGGCGACTCGCCGCCCGTCCTCGAGGTCAGGGGCGAGATCTTCATGGAACTCCAGGATTTCCAGGCCCTGAATGCCAGGCGGGAGGCCGAAGGCCAGGCCGTCTTCGCCAACCCCAGGAACGCCGCCGCAGGCTCCGTTCGCCAGCTCGACAGCAAGATAACGGCGTCGCGCAAGCTCCGCTTCTTCGCCTATGGCTGGGGCGAGGCCGATCCACCCGTGACGGGTACCTATTCGGGCTTCCTCGACCGCCTGCAGACCCTGGGGCTCAGGGTCAACCCCCTGACCCGCCACTGCAAGACCGCCGAGGAGCTGATCGCCTACCACGCGCAGATCGGGACGACCCGCGCCAGCCTCGGTTACGACATCGACGGCGTCGTCTACAAGCTCGACGACCTCCGCCTGCAGGAACGCCTCGGCTATGTCGGCCGCGCCCCGCGCTTCGCCATCGCCCACAAGTTCCCGGCCCAGCAGGCCGTCACCCAAATCCGCGCGATCAGGCTCCAGGTCGGCCGCACCGGTGCCTTGACGCCGGTGGCCGAGCTCGAGCCCATTACTGTCGGTGGTGTCGTCGTCAGGCGGGCGACCCTGCACAACGAGGACTACATCAGGGACAAAGACATCCGGATTCATGATTTTGTTGTCATCCAGCGTGCCGGCGACGTGATTCCGCAAGTCGTCGAGGTGGTGAAGGATCGCAGACCAACCGACGCCACCCCATATGACATGCCGGACCGTTGCCCCGAATGCGGCTCGCTCGCCGTCCGCCCGGAGGGCGAGGCGGTGCGGCGCTGCACCGGCGGTCTCGTCTGCCCGGCCCAGGTCGAGGCCAGGCTGGAGCACGTGGTCGGCCGCGACGCATTCGACATCGAAGGACTGGGCAAGAAACAAGTGCCGCAACTACTCGACGCCGACCTCTTGAAGACCCCGGCAGACCTCTTTCGCCTGACCACCGACCCGGTCAGGCGCGAGCGTCTCGAAGCCCTCGAGGGCTGGGGCTCGAAGAAAATCGAAAAACTCGCGGCCGCCATCGAGGCCCGGCGCACCATCCCGCTCGACCGCTTCATCCTGGCCTTGGGCATCCGCTTCATCGGCGAGGCCAACGCCAAGCTCCTGGCCCGTCACTACGGCAGTCTGGAGGTCTGGCGCCAGGCGATGCAGAGCGTCGCGGCGGGTGACGCGGAGGCCAGGGCCGAGCTCGCCGATATCGACGGCATCGGGCCGAAGCTGGTCGACGCGATCGCCGAATTCTTCGCCGAGGCGCACAATCTCGACGCCATGGACGACCTCTTGACCGAGATCGAGGTCGAAGACCCCGCATCCCCCGAGGCCGGCGGCTCGCCGTTCGCCGGCAAGACCATCGTCTTCACCGGGAGCCTGGAGGCCATGACCCGGGCCGAAGCCAAGGCACTGGCCGAAAAACTGGGGGCGAAGGTCGCGGGCTCGGTCTCGACGAAGACCGACTACGTGGTCCTGGGCGCCGATGCCGGCGCGAAGGCCAAAAAGGCGGCCGAGCTCGGCGTTGCGACGCTCGACGAAGCGGCCTGGCTCGAACAGGCAGGTGCCCGATGACCCGTTTCTTGATGCTCGGCGTCGGCTACGGCTTCCTCGGCCTGGGTGTGGTCGGCCTGTTTTTGCCGATCCTGCAAGGCGTGCTCTTCCTCGCGATCGGCCTGATCATCCTCTCGCGTCACGCTCCCTGGGCCGAACGCCTGATCCTGCGCCTGAAGACCCGCTATCCCCGCGCCGGCGAGCTCTTCACCCGGGCCGAGGTCATGGCCGAGCGTTTGCTGCACCGGTTCGCGCGCCGCGTCCGCCGCCCCTGACCGTCGACGCGGCCTGATCGTCAAGGCGTCTTCGACGGCGGCTCGTCCGCGTGGTCCTCGTCGTCCTCCTCGTCATGGAGGATGCGCTCGGCGGCGCCGTCGAGATCGTCGAATTGCCCGCTCCGCATCGCCCACATGAAGGCACCGAGGCCCACGAGCCCGAGGAAGAGTGCGATCGGAATGAGATAGAGCAGACCCGACAAGACGTGGCCTCGGCAATTCCGGCCCGGACGCAGGGCCATGCCACCAACTTGCCGATGCCGGCATTCGCTATCAAGCAGAAGCGTCTCTCGGCCCGACGTTTTGGCCGTCTACCGCCGATTTGTAGCCGAAAAGCTCCCCGGGTCGCGCCGCCACCATGGCCTGCACCTCGGCGATCTCGGCCTCGGTCAGATAGTCCTGCCAACCACCGACCTTGCCGCGCCGCACCTTGAAGCTGTCCGGATTGGCCGCATCGCCGGGCTTGAGCCGCTGGCCCGAATAGCCGACCTTGGTCCCCTCGGCCTCGAGCTTGCGCATGTTTTCGACCGAAGCGTACTCGACGGCCTGGGCCACGAACTCGGGCGCCACGGGTGTGCCCAAAAACTCGAGAATACCGCCGAGCGTGCCCGCCGTATCCCGGCGCAGCGTCTCGTAACGGACCGTGTGCGCCGCTTGCACCTTCGGCAGCGTTCGCTCCCAAACCTCGAGAAAATCGAGCACGCCGCTGAGCCCCATCGGCTCTTTGAGGACGAAATCGGCGAGGCTCACATCGGCGCCGTGCGGCGGGTAGGCATTCAAGAGCTTCTTCGCCGGATGCATCCGATGCCGCCACTGAAAATACTGCGACACGGCAGTGTCCCGCGGGTCCCGCACCAAGAGCAGCACCCGCTTGCCCCAGAACGCCGGCTGCTCGTCCCGCCTACCCACATAGTCGCGAATATAATTGCCGTGGGTGAAGTACACCGAGGGAATCCGAGGGTTCAACCGCTTGAGATTGTCGAACTCCAAGGCAGCGTCAGCCGGAATACCGTAGCCGAGCTGAAATGCCCGCGACAACAGCGTCCTCAGCCACGTCCGTCCGCTCTTCGCCCAGCTGACGAAGGCGACATCGGCAGCAGCCAAGAGTCGCGCCTCCTCCCAGCCCCGAATCCAGCGCTCGATCCCGATCCGCTTCTCGGCCGGCAAGAAAAACAGCCCACGGCCGAGTCCATAACCGAGGCCGACCACCAATTCGTGTCGCATAACAGCAGAATTTCAACGCGCAAAACGAGCCGCCAACCGGCCCGGGCCACTCGTGATCTACGCCCCCCGGGCGAGCTACTCAAGGCACAGTGGCGGAGCAACGCGCGAGCGAAGTGCGGGAAGGCCGCGCCTCCCTGGGCCCCGGCGGTTTTTTGGCGCTGGTGCTAGGCGGCAGTCCAGCGGAGGATCTCGATCGGGGCGGTGCGGCCGCGCAGGGTGGTCGTGGGCAGCGGGTGCCAGCCCTCGGCAGCCGACTCGCCGGCGCGCTCGACCAACTCGCGCGACGCCGCGAGCCCGCCGCCGCTCTCCCGTGTCGACTGCTCGAGCCTGGCCGCCACGTTCACGGCATCGCCCAGGACGGTGAACTCCAATCGGCTGCTGTCACCCACGGCACCTGCGTAAACCGGGCCCACATGGGCACCCATGCCGATCCGCACCGGCCCGCCCGGGGGCGCCGCCTTGTTCCAGGCAGCGATCCTGGCCTGGAGCGATCGTGCACAAGCCAAGGCCCGCGCCGCTTCGTCGCCCGTCGCCTCCGGCACCCCGAAGACGATGATCGCACTGTCCCCCACGAATTTGTCCACCACCCCGCCCGACGCCTTCGCCGACCCGATCACATGCGCGCGAAACCGCCCGAGAAAGGCCGAAACCTCGGCCGGCTCGGCGAACCCCTCGACCCGGCTCGTGAAGCCGCGAATATCGACCATCAGCACCGCGACCTCGACCTCCCAGCCCTGCCGCAACCGCGAGGCATCCCCCCGCGCCAGCAGGTCCGCGATCTCCGGCGGCAGATAGCGCGCCAGATTGGCCCGCTGCCGCGCCTCGTCGATCGCCCGCTGCAAGAGCGCCTTGCGCCGCACGGCCGCCAGCACCAGAACCGCGGCCAGAAGCGCCAGCATGACCAGCCGCACCAAGGTCGGCGGCACCTCCAAAAGCGGCACGATCGCGTTCAGCCCGGCCATGTCGTCGGGCAGCCCGGCGAGCAGCACCGCAAAACCACCCACCAAGAGCACCCCGGACATCGCCTGCAGGCTCGGCCGATAGCGGAGCGTGCCGAAGGCCAGCACCAAAGGGGCCAGCCAGGTCGCCGGAAACACCCAGAGACTGGAGACCGGGGCACCGAGATTGATCACCGTGGTCGCCACGTTGAAGAGCACGAGCCCGCCGTCGGCCGCGGTGAAGAGCCACGGCATCCACCCCCGAAACCGTGCGGGCGTCGCCAGGCGATAGGAGAGCACGCCCACGGCGAGATAGACCGCGAGCACCGGAAACGCCACCAGCACTTGGCGCCGCGCCTCGACCGGCAGCCCGTCCATCGCCAAGAGCGCGGCCCCGAGCGTGCTCGCCAACAAGACCGCCACCACGAGCCGAATGACAGCCAAGAACCGTTCGGCCTCGATCTCCGCCGCCAGAAACAGCCGATCCCGCAAGTCGTCGCGCAAACCGCACCTCCGCGTTCACCACCGATCCCTTATCCCCGCTTTGCGCGCCGATGGAACCCTGCTCCCGAGCCGAGCGACTGCCCGAGGGAAGGCCCGAGGGAAGGGAAGGGCCTGGGGAGGATCTTCCTTCCCCGACTTTTCAATCTCTTGCCGCATGAGGCAACGCGAAGGAAGATGCGACAGCCCCAACGAGGAGAGACGGGAATGCCGATGGACTGGCTGGTGCTCTGGGACGGTCTCGAGTTCGCGGTGCGCTGGCTGCATGTCATCACCGCCATCGCCTGGATCGGCACGTCCTTTTATTTCGTCGCCCTCGATCTCGGCTTGCGCAAGTCGCCGAATCTGCCACAGGGCGTGCACGGCGAGGAATGGCAGGTCCACGGCGGCGGATTTTATCATATCCAGAAATACAACGTCGCCCCGGACCATCTGCCCGAGCATCTGACCTGGTTCAAATGGGAAGCTTATTGGACCTGGATCTCGGGCATGGCGCTCCTGATCCTCGTCTATTATTTCGGCGCGGAGATGTATCTGGTCGACCGGGCGGTGCTGGATGTGCCGATTTGGGCCGCCATCCTCATCTCCATCGCCTCGATCGTCGTCGGCTGGCTCATCTACAACGGCTTGTGCCGCTCGCCGGTGGGCCAGGACGACACGCGGCTGATGCTGGTCCTCTTTGCCGTTCTCGTCGGCATGGCCTGGCTCTACACCCAGCTCTTCACCGGCCGCGCGGCGCTGCTGCATCTGGGCGCGTTCACCGCCACCATCATGTCGGCCAATGTCGCCATGATCATCATCCCCAACCAGAAGAAGGTGGTCGCCACCTTGAAATCCGGCGGCACCCCCGATCCCGAATACGGCCGGATTGCCAAACAACGTTCGACCCACAACAACTACCTGACCCTGCCCGTTCTCTTCCTGATGCTGTCGATCCACTACCCACTGATCTTCGCCACCCCCTTCAACTGGCTGATCGCGAGCCTGGTCTTCCTGATGGGCGTCACCATCCGCCACTATTTCAACAGCTACTCGGCGGGCAAGGGCCACGCCTATTGGACCTGGCCCGCCACCGTGGCGTTGTTCCTCGGCGTCGTCTGGCTCTCGAGCATCCCGGCAACGCCCATGGCCGAGCCTGCCGCCGCCTCGGCGCAAGAGCAGCGCTTCCTTGCCGCAGCCGGCTTCGAGGCGGTCCACGCCACCGTCCTCGGCCGCTGCTCGATGTGTCATGCCACCGAGCCCTTCTGGCCCGGCATCGCCGCAGCGCCCAATGGCGTCATCCTGGAGAGTGAGGCCGAGACCGCTCGCTGGGCCCGCGAAATCTATCTCCAGGCCGGCCGCAGCCATGCCATGCCACCCGCCAACCTCACCTATATGGAGCCCGACGAGCGCCGGCTGATCGTGCAATGGTACGAGACGGCGCGAAGCGGCGGTTGACGGGCTTGCATGCCTGCTTCGAGATCGGCCTCGATGTCGTTGGGAAGACGACGACCGAGGTTGCCGCTGCAGCTCCCGATACGCCGCAAGATCGAGGCCGAACAATGAACCACTCGGGCCAAGCGTGACACTCCCCGACGTCACCGTCTTCGGCGCCATCGCCCTCGATAGCCGCCTGACAGCCCGGGCCCCGCTCGTCCCCGCCACCTCCAACCCGGTGGCATCGCGCGAAACCCCGGGCGGTGTCGGGCGCAATGTCGCCGTGGCCATGGCCAGGCTGGGTGCCAGGGTCTCGCTCGCGAGTCGGATCGGTGACGATGCGGCGGGCGCAGCACTCCTGGCCGATCTCGCCGCGCAGGGGATCGACGCCCGCCATGTCAGCCGCACGGCCGACGCCCCGACCGCCCGCTACTGGGCCGTCCTCGAGCCATCAGGTGATCTCGCCCTGGGTCTCGCCGACATGGCCGTCATCGACGGCCTCGATCCCGCCGCCCTCGACCCGGCAACGGCCATGCCGGCTGCCGCCTGGTTCATCGACGCCAACCTGCCCGCAGCCTGCATCGACCATCTGCTGGGCCACCCTGGCCGCCCGCCACTGGTCGCCGTCGACACGGTCTCCACCGCCAAAGCCGAGAAGCTCCGCTGTAGGCTCGCCGCCATCGACCTCCTCTTCACCAACCAGGCCGAGGCCACCGTGCTCGTCGGCATCACCGATCCCGAGCCGCTGCTGGCGGCCGGTGCCGGTGCCGTGGTGATGGGCGCCGGTGCTGCAGGTCTGGTGGTCGCCGACGCGTCCGGCATCACCCGGCTCGCCGCGCTCGAGGTCGCCAAACAGGACGTCACCGGCGCCGGCGATGCGCTGGCCGCCGCCACGCTCGTGGCCCGCCTCGCCGGCCTCGCGCTGCCGGCTGCCGCTCGTCTCGGCAGGCTCGCCGCCGCGGCCGTGCTCGAAGGCTCAGAGGCACCGACTATTCCAGACTTGCGCGACTTGGCGTCCAGGTTCGATAACGGTGTCCATGCAGAACTTGCTCACCTTCAGCCCTGAAGTCGCCGCCGCCCGCGCGGACGGACGACCGATCGTGGCGCTCGAAAGCACGTTGATCGCCCACGGGCTGCCGCGACCGCGTAACCTCGAGACCGCCCGGGCGCTCGAAGCCGTGGTCCGCGAGGCCGGTGCCGTGCCCGCCACCATCGCGATCATGCATGGGCGGATCCGGATCGGCCTCGATGCTGACCAGCTCGAGGAGATCGCGACGGCCGATGGCGTCATGAAGGTCTCGAGGCGCGACCTGCCGGCCTGTATCGTCCAGCAGCGGCCGGGTGCCACGACGGTGGCCGGCACGATGATCGCGGCGCACATGGCCGGCATCCGCGTCTTCGCGACGGGCGGGATCGGCGGCGTGCATCGCGGCGCCGAGCGCGATTTCGACGTCTCGGCCGATCTCGAGGAACTGGCGCAAACCCCGATCGCCGTGGTCTGCGCCGGAGCGAAGTCCATTCTCGACCTGCCGAAGACGCTGGAAGTGCTGGAGACCAAGGGGGTGCCGGTCTGCGGCTGGCGCACCGACGAGTTCCCGGCCTTCTACTGCCGCTCGAGCGGGCTTGCCGTGCCGTTCCGCTGCGACGACGTGACCCAAATGGCGCGCGGGCTCGAGGTCCAGCGTCGCCTCGGCTTTCCGGGTGGTTCCTTGATCGTGAACCCGATCCCCGCGGCAGCCGCCCTGCCCGAGGAATTGATCGAGGCCGCGATCCACGACGCGCTCGAGGTGGCGGCCCGGGCCGGCATCGGCGGCAAGGACGTGACTCCCTTCCTTCTCGCCCGCATCGTCGAGCGCACCGACGGCCGAAGTGTCGATGCCAACGTAGCCCTGGTCATGAGCAATGCGCGCCTGGCGGCCGAACTCGCGATTGCGCTCAGAGATCTGCGCGACGACGAACCCGGCGCTCAGATCGCCGCCAAATAGCCCCCGTCGACGTAGACGATCTGCCCGCTCACATAGCGCGCCGCGTCCGACGAGAGGAAGACGGCAGCGCCCACCAGATCCCTGAGATCGCCGAACCGCCCGGCCGGTATCTTGGCGAGCATCGCCGCCTGCCACGCCGCGTCCGCATAGAACATCTCGGTCAAGGCGGTGCGGAAATAGCCGGGCCCGATGGCATTCACCCGGATGCCCAAAGGCGCCCATTCGGTGGCCAAGGCTCGGGTCAGGCCCAAGAGCCCGGCCTTCGACGCGCCGTAGGGGGCCGCCGTCGGCACGCCCACGGCCGAGGTCAACGAGCAGACATTGAGGATCGTCCCCCCGCTTTTCGCCTCGGCCATCACCCGGGCCGCGGCTTGCGCGGTGAAGAACGCTCCCTTGAGATTCGTCTCGAGGATCCGGTCCCAGAGCGCTTCCTCGACCTCGAGCGATGGTGCGACCTCCTCCATCCCGGCATTGTTGACCAGAAGATCGAGCCCTTCGAGCGCCGCTGCCGCCTCGGCCACGCCATTGCGAACACCGGCGACCTCGCGCGCGTCCATGGCAATCGGCACGGCCCGGCGGCCCATGCCCTCGATCGCCGCCGAAACCTCGGCGAGCCGGGCCACGTCCCGCGCGGTCACCGCCACGTCCGCTCCGAAGCGGGCGAGCCCGAGAGCGATCGCCTCGCCGATCCCACGGCTGGCCCCGGTCACCAGCGCTTTGCGCCCGGCCAGGTCGAAATTGGCGTCAGTGGCCTCGATCATGATACCATCCAGACAAGCAGGGAGCCAGGCGCCAAGCTGCCGCCTGCCGGCGCTCGACACAAGTGCCCGATCGGCGAAGCCGGGCAGAACGTCAGTCGAGGGGAGTTGATGTCGTCATGCAACACGAGCTCGAATGGATCGAGCGGCAAGCGCTCGTCGATCTCAACCGCGCCCTGGCCGGCAAGGCCGTCAGCCTCGGCCGGGCGAGCCGCGCCTTGGATGGCGCCTATATGTCGGCGTTCGGCGCCCTGCCGGCCTCGGCCATCGTCGTCAATCGGACGATCGGCCTCGGCCTCGACCAGCCAGCCGACGACGCCACGATCGATGCGGTTCTGCAATGCTACGCGGAGGCCGGCATCAGCCGCTACTTCGTCCACCTTCACCCCGAGGCCGAACCCCGAGATCTCGGCGATCGACTGAAAGTCAGAGGCCTCGCCCCGGCGCGTGCCTGGGTCAAGTTCAGCCGTGGCCGGGAACGGGCACCCGCGGCAGCGACGACGTTGGCGGTTCGCAGGGCCACACCGGAGGACGCGCCGGCGCTCGGCCGCATCGCCGCCGCTGCCTTCGACCTCGGGCCCGCAGGCGAGGCCGTGATCGCGTCCCTCGTCGACCGGCCGAAGTGGCACGTCTTCATGAGCGCCTGGGAGGGAAAGCCCGCCGGCTGCGGGGCTCTCTATGTCGAAGACGGTATCGGCTGGCTCGACTGGGGTGCCACCTCGCCCGACTATCGCGGCCTCAACGGGCAATCGGCGCTGCTTCGCCACCGCATCACCCATGCCCTCGACCTCGGCTGTCGCCTCCTGGCCTCCTGTACCGGCGACGAGGTCCCGGGCGAACCTCAAATTTCGTATCGCAACCTTACCAAGATGGGCTTCGAGCCTGCCTATACCCGCCGCAACATGGCCCCGCCGAAGACTGGATGAGGGCGAGCCGACCAGCGCTCGGCGTCGCCCTCGCCCATCGTCGCGGCCAACTGGCCGATCGACCCCGTAACCCCTTGCCCCGCATCGCGACTCACGGCACTTTCCTTCACCAGCGGAACAATTGTTAAGGGCCATACGTGCAGCCGATGGTGCGGCTTTCGGGGGTGGGCAAGAGCTTCGGCGATACTGTCGCGGTCGACGACGTCTCGCTCGACCTTTCGGCCGGTGCGTTTCTCACCATTCTCGGCCCCTCGGGCTGCGGCAAGACCACTTTGCTGCGCATGATCGCCGGCTTCGTCGCCCCGTCCTCCGGCCATATCGAGGTCAACGGCAGCCGCATCGAGGCCGTCCCGCCGTGGCGCCGGTCGATCGGCATGGTTTTTCAGCGTCTGGCCCTCTTTCCCCACCTCTCGGCCTTCGACAACGTCGCCTATCCCTTGCGCATGCGGCGCTTCCCACGCTCCGGCATCCAGGAGAGGGTCGAGCGCTATCTCGACCTGGTGCGGCTCGGCGGCATGGGGTCGAGGCGGCCGCACGAGCTCTCCGGCGGGCAACAGCAGCGGGTCGCCATC
>JAABSG010000236.1 GCA_011390475.1 Geminicoccaceae bacterium
GCGCATCGATGGGCAGGCAACGAAGCTCGAAAGGGCAGTGCGATGGCAATTCGGATCAAGCGACGTGGTTTCAACAAGGCCTTGGGCGCCGGCGGACTGGTGCTCGCGGCCAGCGGCATCGGCGCGCCGTTGCCGCTTCGGGCGCAAGAAGCCCGGGTGGTCGTCGTCGGTGGCGGCCCGGGGGGGGCCACCATGGCGCGATTCCTCAAGCAGGATGCGCCCGAACTGCAAGTGACCTTGGTGGAGGCCAACCCGCAGCATACCACCTGCTTCTATTCCAACCTCTATCTCGGTGGTCTCGTCGCGTTCGAGGACATCACCCACGGCTACGACCAGCTGGCCGAGCTGGGTGTCGAGGTGGTGCAGGGCAGGGCGGTCGGTGTCGACGCGGACGCCAAGAGCCTCGAGCTCGAGGACGGCACCACGCTGGCTTACGACAAGCTCGTGCTCGCGCCCGGCATCGCCATGCGCTGGGGGGCCATCGAGGGTTACGATCAGGCCGCGGCCGAAATCATGCCGCACGCCTACCAGGCCGGCCCGCAGACCCGGCTGCTGAAAGAGCAGGTCATGGCCATGCGCGAAGGCGGCACCTTCCTCTTGGTGGCCCCACCCAACCCCTATCGCTGCCCGCCCGGGCCTTACGAGCGGGTCTCGTTGATCGCGCATCAGCTCCAGCAGCACAACCCCACGGCCAAGATCCTCATACTCGATGCCAAGCCCAGCTTCTCCAAGCAGGGGCTCTTCGAGGAGGCGTGGCGGACCCACTATTCGGGCATGATCGAGTGGGTGCCGGGTGATTTCGGCGGCAAGGTGGTGGCGGTCGACCCGGGCGCCATGACGGTCACCAACGAGGACGGCGAGGTCTTCGCGGCCGACGTGATCAACTGCATCCCGCCGCAGCAGGCGGGGGCCATCGCGGCCGCCGCCGGGGCTACCGACGACAGCGGCTGGTGCCCGGTCGAGCCCGCCAGCATGGCCTCGACCGTCCTTGCCGACGTCGTGGTCCTGGGCGACGCCGCGATCGCCGGCGACATGCCCAAATCCGGCTTCTCGGCCAACAGCCAAGCCAAGGTCGCGGCGATGGTGCTGCGCCACGAGCTCACCGGCTCGAGGCTCTTTCCGGTCCGCTATCGCAACACCTGCTGGAGCACGACCGCACCCGCGGATACGGTCAAGATCGGCGCCAACTACGAGCCCCGCGACGGCAAGATCACGGCCTTCGACGGCTTCGTGAGCGAGGTCGGCGAGAGCGTCGAGCTCCGGCGCGAGCAACGGCTCGAGGCCGATGCCTGGTATGCCAGCATCATCGCCGAGACGTTCGGCCAGGCCTGAGGCGACACCGCCCGAGCCGGCGCCGCCGGCCACGGATCGTGCGACCCGGAGCAGGGTCGACATGGTCCGTGGCCGTGGCCGGTCGGCCTCGGGGGTTCGCTGCCGCTACGGCACTAGCGCAGGCGTCCCGCCGGCGGCAGGCGCGGCCGAGGCCGCCCGAGCTTGGCGCCGAACCACAAAGCCGTGGCGAGCGGCGGGGAGGCGGCGGCGAGGAACATGACCTGGGGCCCGAGAGACGCGGCCAGGAACCCGGCCAGCGCCGGCCCGATGACGCTGCCCGCCGCGACGCTGAGCAATGTCGCCGTGAAGCCGAGCGTGCCGCGTCCGGGGAACAGCCTGAGGCTCCAGAACGAGAACAAGGCACTCACCATCATCGCCGCTACGCCATGCAGGCCGGCGGCCGCCAGCACCGCTGTCCATGAGCCCGGGGCAAGCCCGATCAGCACGAGCGACAGCGCAGCCGCGGCGAAGATCGCGCACAGCAGCGGGGCGAGGCCGGTCCGGGCTTCGATCCGCCCGGTCGCGAGGCCGAGCACGCCGCAAATCCCGTAGCTGAGGAAGATCACCGTCGAGGCCGCCTCGTTGGGCAGGCCCGGCAGGCCGCCCGCCCGCACCACCCGGTCGGCGGCGAAGGAGAGGAACACGGCGTTCGCCATGCCGTAGCAGAACGCCGTCGCGTAGAGCGGCATGGCGACGCGCTGGGTCAGGCGGGCGGCTGCCGGCTGCGGATTCGGCACCGACGGCATGGCCGTCTGGACGATCTGTTCGATCGCGTCGCGGGCCGGCTCGGCACCACCCCGCTTCGCCGACGACGGCAGGCCGGCCATTGCCAGTCCCGCGAGCACGAGGCCGGCGAGCGCGAAGCCGAGCCACGCCGTGCGCCAGTCCAGGGCGCCATCCGTAACGGCGAACGCGATGCCGGCGGCAACGACGACGCCGAAGGTGGTGCCGGTCGAGATGACCGAGAGCGCGCCGGCACGCGCAGCGTTCGGCAGCACGCGTTCGGCGGCGTCGTTGAACGGCGCCCAGCAGAGCCCGGCACTGGCACCGGAAAGAGCGATCCCCAGTGCCAGGAGGCCGGGCTCGCCGGCTGTCGCAACCGCCACGAAGCCGGCAGACGCCGCCAAGGCGCCCACCACGACGGGCACACGCTCGCCGTGACTGCGGCCGAGCCAGGCACTCGCCAGGAGCGCCAGAAGGAATGCCAGGAAGCCGCCGCTCGCGATCAGGCCGGCCGCCGACGTGGAAAGCGCGAATTCCTCGCGGAAGGCCGGCAGGAAAAGGCCGAAGCCCATCCGCGCGGGGCCGAAGGCGACGGCGGTGGCAACGAAACCGGCGGCCGTCAGCCGAATCGCGGGTGTCATTTGGGACCTCGCTTCGTACTGCACTGCAATACCGAGGGTCGTAACAAGTTCACCTGGGCAACGATAGGCCCGCGATCGCGCCGGCTTTTCGCTCCAGCCCTTCTGCGGCACTTTCCCTCTGTCGCTCGGCACCACTGGCGCCCGGTCGACGCTGCCCAACCGGCTCTACGCGCGACGGTCGCGGCCTGTACGCCACGCCTGCCGGCCATCGGCGTGTTGACAGTGGCGGCCACCCTCGGCTCATCCTCTGGGGTCTGGCCGTCGCCGCCAGGGTTGCCCGGCCGCCGCCGCCCGACACCACCATGCACTGGAGAACGAGGCATCATGCTGACATCGATCGAGGGCCGCACCGCCATCGTCACCGGCGGGACCAAGGGCATCGGCCGCGGCATCGCCAGGGTCCTGGCGCGGCAGGGGGCCAACGTGGTCCTCGTCTCGCGCACCGCCGGCGACGGCCCCGAGGCCGTGGCCGAGATGGAGGGGGTCGGCGGCAAGGCGATCCACGTCGCCGCCGACGTCACCGACTTGGCCGCCCTCGAGGGTGTCGTCGCCGAAGCCGAGGCCACCTATGGCGGGCTCGACATTCTCTGCGCCAATGCCGGCATCTTCCCGCAGCTCAAGATCGTCGACATGTCACCGGACGACTGGGATCATGTCCTCCAGACCAACCTCAAGAGCAGCTTCCTCTCGGTCAAAGCGGCCCTGCCGGCCTTCCAGAAACGGGGCCGGGGCAGGGTGGTCCTCACCTCCTCGATCACCGGCCCGATCACCGGCTTTCCCGGCTGGACCCACTACGGTGCGTCCAAGGCCGGCCAGCTCGGCTTTTTGAAGACCGCGGCCATGGAGCTGTCGCGCTACGGCGTCACCATCAACGCGGTCATGCCCGGCAACATCCTCACCGAGGGGCTGGAGGGCCTGGGCCAGGGCTATCTGGACACCATGGCGGCCTCGATTCCCTTGAAGCGATTGGGCGACGTCGAGGATATCGGCAACGCCGCCCTCTTCTTCATCTCCGACGAGGCCGGCTACATCACCGGCCAGACCATCGTCGTCGACGGCGGCCAGACCCTGCCGGAGTCGCTCGAGGCCATCGCCGAAATCTGAACCCTCACAGCTGACCGATGCGATCCATGCGCGACGACCAGATGGCCGACGACCCGTCGACCCAGGATGAATTGGTGGAGCGCCTGCACGAGCTGGCGCGCGGCAGCCTGCCGCTCTGGGGGATCGATCCGACCGCGCCTTGCCGCCTCGTCAATCTGAGCGAGAACGCCACCTACCTCGTCGAGCCCGATGGGGCAGAAAAGGTCGTGCTCCGGCTGCACCGCGAGGGCTACCACTCGACGAACGCGATCGCCTCCGAGCTCGCCTGGATGGACGCGATCGAGCGCGACACGGGCGTGGTCACCCCCACGGCGATCCCGGGCAAGGACGGCCGGCGCATCCAGCACGGGCGAAGCCGCCGGCTGCCGCGCGGGCGGCACATGGTGCTCTTCGAGTTCATCGAGGGGCGGGAACCGGACGAGACCGAGGACGACCTCACTCTGCCCTTCGCGCAGCTGGGCGAGGTCTCGGCGACGTTGCACGAGCATGCGATAGTCTGGCCGCGGCCCGCCGGTTTCGAGCGATTGACCTGGGACGACGCCCATATCCTGGGGCCCACGCCCAATTGGGGCGACTGGCGCGACGCGCCGGCCATGGACCGGGCCGCGCGCGAGGTGCTGGAGCGACTGGAAGCGACGATCCGCCGGCGCCTCGCCGCCTTCGGTCGCGACCCGTCACGCTACAACCTCGTCCACGCCGACATCCGGCTCGCCAACCTTCTGGTCCACGAGGGCTCGACCCGGGTGATCGATTTCGACGACAGCGGTATCGGCTGGTTCCTCTACGACGTCGCGACCACCGTCTCCTTCATCGAGGACCATCCCAAGGTGCCGGAATGGATCGATGCCTGGCTCGAAGGTTACGGCCGGATCCGCCGCCTCGCCAAGGCAGAGATCGACGAAATACCGACCTTCGTCATGCTGCGCCGCATGGCGCTTCTGGCCTGGATCGGCAGCCATGCCGAGACCGATCTCGCGAAGGCGCAGGGACCCGAGTACACCCGGGTCTCGGCCGAGCTCGCCGAGGCCTACCTTGCGACGTTCGGCTAGGCGCAGGTCGAGGAGAGGGGGTCAGACCCCTCTGAGAAAGCGCTGTCCATCAACTGCTCGGCAGCTGTCGGGCACGGCGGCATCGGCCGTTGTCCGGGCAGGCGCTGCTCTGCCGCCGCTGCTCGTCGGTGCAAACGTCGGCGACGGTTTGCGCGCAAACGCCACGATGTCGCTCAGCTGCCGAGCTCCGCCCGGAGCTGGAATTTCTGGATCTTGCCGGTCGCCGTCTTCGGCAATTCGCGAAACACGAAGCGCCTGGGCACCTTGAAGCTCGCCAGACGTTCGCGACAGAAGGCCTGAAGCTCGGCATCGGCCGGGGCCTTCTTGCCGGGCTTGAGCTCGATGCAGGCGCACGGGATCTCGCCCCACTTCTCGTCCGGCAACGCCACCACTGCCGCCAGCATCACGGCCGGATGCTGGTGCAGCACGCTCTCGACCTCGAGCGAGGAGATGTTCTCGCCGCCTGAGATGATCACGTCCTTGGCCCGGTCCTTGATCTGGATGAAGCCGTCGGCATGGCGCACCGCGAGATCGCCCGTGTTCAGCCGATCGCCGCGAAAAGCGGTCGCCGTCGCTGCCTCGTCCTTCAGATAGCCCGCCATCAGCGTGTTCGAGCGGATCACGATCTCGCCCATCGTGCTCCCGTCCCAGGGCACGGGATTTCCCTCGGCATCGACGACGTCCGCCATGCCGTTCAAGGGATGCCGCACCCCCTGCCGGGCCAGGAGCCGCGCCTTCGCCGCCGCGTCCGGGGCGCCCCAGTCCGCCCGCTCGGCACAGCCGGTGGCGGGGCCGTAAGACTCGGTCAGCCCATAGAGGTGCACCAGCTCGATGCCCATGGCCGTGAGCCCCTCGATCAACGCCGTGGTGGGTGCTGCCCCGCCCGTCGCCACCCGAACCGCCCGTTCGGGCGTCGCGGCCGGCTGGTCCGGGTGGTTGAGCAGCAGGTAGAGCACGACGGGCGCGCAGGCGAAATGCGTCACCCCCTCGCTCGCCATGGCATTCAGGATCGACGCGGGGTCGGCCCGCTCGAGGCAGACATGGGTGCCGCCCATCGCGGTGACGGCCCAGGGATGGCACCAGCCGTTGCAGTGGAACATCGGCAGCGTCCAGAGATAGACCGTCCGCTCGTCGAAGCCGAGCTGCAGGGCGTTGCCGACGGCGTTCAGATACGCGCCGCGATGCGTGTAGACGACGCCCTTGGGATGGCCGGTGGTCCCCGAGGTGTAGTTGAGGCAGAGCGCCTGCCACTCGTCGGCCACCTCGTCCAGCGTGATCGGCAGAGGCTCCAGCCCAGCGCTGAAGGACGGATCGTCGAGGGCAACGACCCGGAGCCCACCGCCGGCCGCTTCGGCGAGCGGCACGAGGTCTGGATCGGCCAGCACCAGCTTC
>JAABSG010000237.1 GCA_011390475.1 Geminicoccaceae bacterium
TGCGATGAAGGTTTGGCGGTAGGATTGCCAGGGGCGGGTGACGGCCATGGTGCGCAGATGCAGGCCGTAGGCTTCGCCGTTGCCCAAGAGGTCGAGCTCGAGGCCGGTCCAGGGGCTGGCGTCGACGGGGCTGCCGTCGGGCGAGAGGTCGAGGGCCATCTGGATGAAGCCACCGTCGTTGTCGAGGCGGACGAGGCCGCTCATCCGGAGCGCCGGGCGGCCGGCGATGGTGGTGGCCTCGAGCCTGCCGCGGGAGACGCCGCCCATGACGGTGTCGGTCAGGAGCGCCCAGGTCGTGCCGATGCTGGCCCGGCTGCCGTGGCTGGTGCGGTCGTCGATAATGCCGTCGTCGAGGCTCATGTGCAGCACCGCCAGAGACGGAGGATGGGCGCCCCCTCGGTAGCGGAGAGGAAGAGCCCGAGGCGAGTCTGGCAATACCGGACGCGGCCGAGGGCGTCGAGGACCTTCGCCGCCGGGTGCCTGTCGACAGGCGTGCGGGCCCAAAGCGTGGTGGCGCGCCGGCGGCTGTTGCGACAGTTGGTCCGGCTCTGGTGCAGCGTCCGACCGAGACGAGCGCTATCTCGACGGTGCTCGGATCGACGGACCCGGTGCCCAGGGGCATGGCCGAGGCTCGCCCGTTGCGATCGCCCTGATGCGCGGGCGCCACGTTCGTGGTAAATCCTCCCGAGGAAATCGACCGGCTATTTTGAAGAATGCCCGGGCAAACTACTTCTGCTTGGTAAGTTTGTCACTCGGGGACACCAAGTCGATGACAATTCATCCCACGGTTTCGTTTGTCCAAGGTCGCCCTTGCCGGCGGAGCATCGGCTGGCTCGCCGGCATGGCTGCGCTCGGCTTCGTCCAGTCGGCGGCGGCCGCCGACGTCACGATCGGCCTCGGCGCCGCGCTGGCGCCCGACTACGAGGGCTCGGAAGACTACGAGGCGGTGCCGAGCTGGCTGCTCGTGGTCAACGATCTCTACCATCCGGCGACCAACGTCACGCTCCGCGGACCGCAGTTGCGCTCCAACTTCGTGGCGCATCCGCAATTGCGGGCCGGCGTTTCCGGGCTCTGGGTGCCGGAGCGGGACGATGTCGACGACAGCCGGGTGGATCGGCTGCGCAGCACCGACACGGCGCTCATGCTGGGCGGCATCGTCGGTTGGGACTTCCTCCCGCAACCCGAGCTCGGCCTGACCGTGGCGGTCGATCTCACCTACGACGTCGCCAACAACAACGGCTACATGATCACCCCGCACGTCGCCTATGCCAACGCACTGCCCGGCAGCCCGCTCTCGGTCGGCGCCGAGGTCTTCACGACCTGGGCGAGCGAGGACTACATGGACGAGCAGTTCAGCATCGACGCGAACAATGCCGCGCGCAGCGGCCTCGACCAGTACAGTGCCGACGACAGCTTCAAGGACGTCGGCCTCAAGGGCAACGTGACCTACGCCTTCACCGACAGCTGGTCGACCACCTTCGCCGCCCAGTACAAGCTCCTGGTCGAGGACGCCGCCGACAGCCCGATCGTCGACGACCAGGGCAGCGAGCACCAGTTCGTGGCCGGCGTGACGGTCAACTTCAAGTTCTAACCGGCCGCGTCCGGCCGCGACCGCTCGTGGTTGCGACCGGACGCGATCCGCCGCCGCGGCCGGGTTGGCCTCGCTCTGGGGCTTGTGCTCTCTCTCAGGGTCTGCGATAGCGCTGCCATGCGTAAAATTGTCTGGACCATCCTCGCCGTCGTCTTCCTGCTGATCGCGGCCGTTCTCCATTGGACGCTGCCGTCCAGCGAGATCGTGCGGATTCTCGGCACCGATGTCGTGCGCCAGCAGGTCGTGGTGACCAACGAGCGCGACGAGGAAGTGACGGTCAGTCGCGATATCCGCTACATCAATGCGGTCTCGCCAAGCGGCCGGCCCAGGGTCTTTCGCAACGAGGACACGGGCTGGGGCTGGCCGCCCTATTTCAAGCTGGACAGCGCCGACCTCGCGGCCCGGGCACAGGATGCCGTCTCCAGCGAGGCGGCGCCGCGCTGGATGATCATCACCGCCTATGGCTGGCGACTGCAGTGGTTCTCGAAATTCCCCAACGCCGTCTCGATCGAGCGTGCCGAAGGGCCGGACCAGACGCTGATCCCCTGGTTCAACATCATCGTCTGGGTGCTGTTCTTGGCCGTGGCGGGCTATTTGGCGCGCCGACTGCACCTCTTTTTCGAAGCGCGGGCCGACTGAGAGGACGGTGTGACTGCCGAGCAGGGTACGTTGCGGCAGCGGCTCGAGCGGCACCAGGTCTTTCTCGAGGGCAAGGACGGTGAACAGTATCTCATCCGTCCGATCGAGCCCGCCGACGCTCCCTCGTTGATCCGCGGCTACAGCGCCCTCTCGCCACGCGAGCGCTGGCTTCGCATGCTGCACGCCATGCCCGAGCTCAGCGAGGAAGCCGCGCGCCAGTTCTGCGCGCCGGACCCCTTGCTCGATATCTGCCTCGTGCTCGAGGGCCGGGGCGAACTCGCCGGCGACATCGTGGGCGGTGCCCGGATCACCGGCGAGCGCAACCGCGAAACAGGCGAATTCTCGGTTTCCATGCGCCCCGAGGTCCAAGGCCTGGGCTTGGCGAGACAGGCGCTCGAGACAGCTCTCGTGGCCGCCGCCGAGGCCGGCTACACGCGGATCGTCGGCCATATCTCGGCTGGCAACACCTCGATGCTCGGCCTCGCCGAACGCCTGGGCTTCACCATCGGCTTCGACCCCGACGACGCGTCCCGGCGCATCGCCGAGATCAGCCTGGTTGCCGGCAGCACGGTCTGAGAGCGCGGCACGGGCCGCTGCTGTTCGTCATTGCGGCCGGCGGTCCCGGCTCTTGCCGCCGGACAGCCGGCTGGCGCCGCGCGCCACGGCCAGGATCAGCGCCGGCGCGCCGACCAGAAGAAGAACGCTCCAAAACAACAACGCCATGATCGAGCAACCCTCGTTGACCCCCGTCCAGCCGAACGCCAGAAACTCGCCCGGCAGCGCGCAACGTCAACTGCAGTGGACGACGGATCGCATCGCCTGCGGCAATGGCGACCAGCGATCCGGCGCCGTCGGTTCGTCGCTATGGGCGCCGTCAGCGGTAGAGTCGAACGAGACCCGACTTCCGACCGCCCGCATGCGAAAGGCTGCCGGCCATGATCGAGCAACTCCTGGAAAACAACCGCCGCTGGGCCGAGGGCTGGTCCCGGCGCGATCCCGGCTTCCTGCCGAGCCTCGCCCGTGAGCAACGGCCGGACTATCTCTGGATCGGCTGCGCCGACAGCCGAGTGCCGGCGAACGAAGTGATCGACGTGGCCCCGGGCCAGCTCTTCGTCCACCGCAATGTCGCCAACCTGACGCCGCCGTCCGACCTCAATTTCCTGGCCGTGCTCTCGTTCGCGGTCAAGGTGCTGCACGTCAAACACATCATCGTCTGCGGTCACCACGGCTGCGGCGGCATCGAGGCGGCGCTGAAGGATGAGCGACACGGCATCGTCGATCACTGGCTGGCTCCGGTGCGCGCCACCTACCGCCATCACCGGGTCGAGATCGACGCCCTTGCCGACGAAGACGCCCGGATCGACCGGCTGGCCGAGTTCAACGTCGTCGACCGGGTCCAGGACATCGCCGACACCACGATCGTCCGCGACACCTGGAAAAAGGGCCAGAAACTGGCGATCCACGGCTGGATCTATCGCCTGGCCGACGGTCTGATCCGCGACCTCGAGGTGACCGCGAGCCAGCCCGAGGACGTCGACTGAAAGCCACGCTCTGCCGGGGCGCCTCGCCGGGTGGCCGCTGGCCGCGGCGCTGGACGGCTCTCCTGGCCGTGGGTAGGGTTCGCCCGGTTCCATTTCGGGGGCCGGAGAACGGGTCGCCTCTTGCCGGCCCGGCGAAAAGGGGAGGTATCATGGAACCGGTTCACGTCGTGGCGGTGATCGAAGCGAAGCCCGGCAAGCGGGCCGAACTGCTGGCAGCGTTTCAGGCCAACGTACCGGCGGTGCATGCGGAAGACGGCTGCATCGAGTACGTGGCGACGGTGGACACCGAGGGGGTCGGGGCGTTCCAGACGCCGTTCGGCCCGGACACCTTCGTTGTCGTGGAGAAATGGGCGAGCCTCGAAGCCCTCCAAGCCCATGCGGTCGCACCGCACATGAAGGCCTATGGCGAGCGGGTGAAGGACTTGATCGCCGGCCGCGCGGTACACGTGCTCTCACCCGCCTGAGCGGAGGCAGCTGCGCTGTCGCCGGGCGCAGCCGCAGGCTGCGGCGTCCGGCGTGGCAGTACCCCGCATGACGCATGGCCCGGTGCTCGAACCAGGGCGGTGCCGCGCGAGCGGGAGCCTGTGAAGAACCAGATGACGACGCGGGCGGACGCCGGGGATGACGCCCGGCCCGTTGTCGGGTCGGGGGGCGGCTGACCGTCAGCCGGAGCGGCGACATACCTGGAGGACCACCTCGACGACCAAGCCCGTCGTCCTCGGTGGCACGCGCCTCGGCCGCGACAGGCGGTGCCATCGTCGCCCTGCGCCCGGAGAGCCGGCCCGCGGGCCGCCGCCAAGCGAGTTTGCCACCGCCAATCGTCGGTGGGGCGCAATCGTTGGAGGCCGGTCGCTAGTCGGCTCGCACCACCGCCGCCCGCGTGTCGTCGAACCAGCGCCCGATTGCGGCATGGAGGGTCTCGGTCAACCGCTCCTCCCAGAGCGTCCTGGTGAGGTCCAGGGCCTCGCGGTTGGCGGCGACGAAGCTCTCGCGGTCGAAGGCGGCGTCGGCTTGGTTGAGCGCATAATCGGCGGCCAGGCCGAGGAGCCCGCCGGCCAGGACACCCAGTGCCGTGCCGCCCACCGGCTGCACGGCAGTGCCCATCGCGGCCCCGGTCTGCGCCAAGGCGAGGCGTCCGGCGAAGGCCCCGGCGAAACGCTGGCCGAGGCCGGCGAAGACCGGGCGGCCGGCTCGCGCCAGCGCCGGGCGCGCGGCCAAGGCCCCGGCCACCGCCCCGCCGGCGATGCCCCCACTGGCGACGGTGGCGACGCCGACGAGGCCGTCGAACGCCTGCTCGGCCGCGAGATGCCGCGGTGCCTTGAAGCGCTGGGCGTCCCAGTCGAGGACCACCTCGCTCAGCCGCTCGTCGGCGGACACCGGCTCGAGATGAACGGTGTGTTCGGCCAGGAACAGCCGGAACCTGAGATCCTGCTCGGCCACCACCTCGAGCCAGCGCCCGTGCGCGCGGCGCGCCGCCTCCTCGAAGCCGCGCGCGAGCAAGGGTTCGCGATGCTCGGGGCGCAGCACCCGGGCCTCGTAGTGCGTCATGAAATAGTCCTCGAGGTCACGCTCGACGGCCACCTGCAACGGCTCGTAGGCGCCGAGCTGCACCAGCCGCGAGGTGGTCGAGACGAGGGCGCGGCCGAGCACGACATAAGGCCGCTCGAAGGCGAAGAACCAGTCCGCATGGCGCTCCACCGCTTCCTCGGCATCGGCGAAGGCGAGCGCGAAGACCGTCGCCACCTCGGCCCTGGCCGTGGCCTCGAGCCGTTGTCGCTCGGTATCGAGCCGGCGCAGGGTCTCGTTGACGAACCGGTCGGCGGCGCTGCGCTCGACCACCAGCCGGCGAACCTCGCCGTCCACGTCGCGGACCACGACCGTCGCTGTCTCGATCAAGGGGGTCCCTGTCGCGATGGCGGCGACCGACCCGTCCGGCTGGACGGCACGGCCATGGCTCTGCTCGCGACTGTAGCCGGCCCACCAGTTGCCGCCGATCGCGGCCAGCCCGGCCACCAGGACGAGGACGCCCACGGCACCGGCGAGTGGTGCTATCGCACTGGCGAGAACGCCACGGCGGACCACCCGAGCGGGCCGGCCGAACCACCGCCGCCAGCCGGTCGCGGTCGGGGCGACACTGTGGGCGAGTTCCAGTGATGATCTCGACATCCGGCGCTCCTCGCTCGCGGCAAGCCGTCGACGCCTGCCACCTGCTCGACGAGCGAGACTACAGCGCCGGGCAGGCCCGGGCGAGGCCTGGCCGCACACCGGTCATGCCGCACGGCCGAAGCCGCGTTCTGCCGGCAACACTACACCCACACGCGATCCGTGGTAGACCGCCCGGGCATGGCTGGATCGTGGCAAATGGGGGGAAGACGGCATGAACGACCCCGATAGCGGCATCGACCCCAGCGAGTACCAGGGCCGGAGGGAGGC
>JAABSG010000238.1 GCA_011390475.1 Geminicoccaceae bacterium
CGACATCCGGCCCTGCGCGCTTGCGGCATCGGCCGGGCGCGCTAGGTTGCTGCCTGCACATGGAATTGGAAGCCCTCGATGCCTTGTCGTCTTCGCGCAGCCTCTCTGGCCGCGGCTCTCGTCACCTTTCTCGTCGGCGGCGAGGTGCTCGCCCAGTGCACGGCCTTTCCCGCACCCGGGGTCGATTGGCGCCGTTGCCTGCATGACGGGGACGATCTCGCCGGCGCCGACCTCACCGGGGCGGATCTGCGCGACAGTTCGTTCGGCCGGGCGATCTTCGACGATGCGATCCTGGTGGGCATCCGTGGTCGGCGGGCCAGCTTCACCTCGGCCTCGATGATCGGCACGGATTTCTCGCACGCCGACCTGACCCTGGCCGAGTTCACCAGCGCCGATCTCACGGATGCGCGTTTCGTCGGTGCCACGCTCAGGCGGACCAGTTTCATCAACGCCACGCTGCGCGGCGCCGACTTCACCGACGCCAACACGCTCGAGGCGGACTTCGCGCGGGCCGACCTTTCGGGCGCCACCTGGATCGACGGCACGACCATCTGCGCCGAGGGTTCGCGGGGTAGCTGCCGGCCGATGCGCCCGGAGCGGACCGGCGAGATCAGCAACTAGAGCGCGTTCACGCCCACCCTCTGTTGGTCGTCGGACTATTGCTCGTCGGGCGGCGCTCGATCAGTCCTCGAAGGCTGGATCGACCGGGACGCGGAGGGCATTGGCGAGGCGGTTGGTTTCGTTGGCCATGCCGACCACGGCCAAGAGTTCGCCGAACATCTCCGCTGTCATGCCCTTCGCTTCGGCCGCCTTCCGGTGGCTGGCGATGCAGTAGTCGCAGCCGTTGCTGGCACTGACCGCGAGGTAGAGCAGTTCCTTGGTCAGCGGATCGAGGGCGCCCGGCGCCATCACCTCACGCAAGCTCTCCCAGGTGCGCCGGAGCGTCGGCGGGTGGACCGCCAGGGCCTTCCAGAAATTGTTGACGTCGGCGACCCCGCGCGCGGTCATGATGGCGTCGAAGACGGCCCTGACCTCGGGCGTGGCATCGGCATACTCGATCAATCGGCTCACCGGCGCTGTCTCCCCATACGTTCGGCGCATGCAACCGCTTGACAGGCTTCGCCACGGCGCCGATTTTCCCCGGCGAACAAACGAATGACGTCTGAACAAATGACGTCCTTAGGGAGCTGCCACATGATGCGTCATACCCGTCGCGTGCTACTCGCCAGCGCCATGGCGCTGGGTGTTGCCCTGCCCTTCTCCGCCGTGCAGGCCCAGGACGTGCGTCTCCTGGCCTCGGTGCCGAGCATGGGCTTTCCGTTCTTCGTGCACATGATGAACGAGATCAAGGCCGAGGCCGAGTCTCTGGGCGTCGGCATCGTCGAGGCCGACGGGCAGAACAGCACGCCCAAGCAGACGGCCGACGTCGAGGCTGCGGTGATCCAGGGCCTCTCCGGCATCCTGATCAGCCCGACCGACGTCAACGCCATGGCGCCCGCCTTGCAGACCGCGGTCGAGAACGGCGTGCCGGTGGTGACCATCGACCGGCGGATCGACGGAGTCGAGGGCATCCTCGCCCATGTCGGTGCCGACAACGTCAAGGGCGGCGAGGCGCAGGGCCAGTGGATCGTCGACAACTACCCGGACGGGGCCAGGATCGTGAACCTGCAGGGCCAGCCCGGGGCGTCGGCCGCCATCGACCGCAACCAGGGCGTCCACAACGTCCTGGATGGCATGGAGGGCTACGAATTCATCGTCGAGCAGACGGCGAACTTCGCCCGTGATCAGGGTCTTTCGGTGACCGAGAGCATCCTGGCCGGCCTCTCCGAGCCGCCGCATGTGATCGTCGCCGCCAATGACGACATGGCGTTGGGGGCGGTCGAGGCCGTACGAGCGCAGGGGCTCGAGGGCGAGATCGCCATTCTGGGATTCGATGCATTGCCGGAAGCCTTGGCGGCGGTGCGCGACGGGGCCCTGGCCGGCACGGTCGAGCAGTTCCCGGGCGGGCAGAGCCGGCAGGCGATGCAGATCCTGGTCGAGTATGTGACGGACGGCACGGAGCCGGCCGAGAGCCTGGTGCTGCTGACGCCCATCGTCATCACCGCGGACAATATCGACGATGCCGAGCGGCTCGGCGAGTTGAACTGACCCGCTGACGGTTGCGAATACGGCCGACATGACCGACGGCGCTTCATTCGGGTCGGCCGGGACCATGCCCGGGAGCGGTGCGCCGCCGCTCCTGCGCATGACCGGGATCAAGAAGTCTTTTCCCGGCGTGCTCGCCGTCGACGGTGTCGACTTCACCGTGGGTGTCGGCGAGATTCACGCCCTCTTGGGCGAGAACGGCGCCGGCAAGTCGACGCTCTTGAAGATCCTGGCGGGCGCCCAGCCGCCTGACGAAGGCCGGATCGAGCTCTCGGGGGAGACCATCGAGCTCGAGAGCCCGCTCGACGCGCAAGCGCGCGGCATCGTCACGATCTACCAGGAATTCAATCTGATCCCGACGCTGACCGTGGCCGAGAACGTCTTCATCGGCCGCGAACCCTTGCGTTGGGGGCTGGTCGACTGGGCCCGGATGCGGCGCGAGACCAGGGGCATCACCGAGCGGGTCGGGCTCGACCTCAACCCCGACCGGCTGGTAGCCGATCTTTCGGTCGCCGAGCAGCAGATGGTCGAGATCGCCAAGGCCTTGGCCGTCTCCTCCAAGCTCATCGTCATGGACGAGCCGACCTCGGCCTTGGCCGAGAGCGAGGTCGCCAGGCTCTTGCAGATCTGCCGCGATCTCCAGGCCCAGGGCATCGGCATCGTTTTCGTCAGCCACCGCCTCGACGAGGTGAAGGCGCTTTGCGACCGGTTGACGGTGCTGCGCGACGGCAAGCTCGTGGGGTCGGCCGATGTCGCCGACGTCTCGATCGACGACATCATCAAGATGATGGTCGGCCGCGAGGTCGATCGGCTGTTCCAGCGGCGTGCGACGCACCGGATCGGCGAGCCGGCGCTTCGGGTCGAGGGTCTCTCGGCAGAGGGCGACCCGCGCGACCCCTCGGCGACCCGGCTCTACGACGTCTCGCTCAGCGTCGCGCGCGGCGAGATCGTCGGCCTCGCGGGGCTGGTCGGCGCCGGACGGACCGAGCTCGCACGGGCGATCTTCGGCGCCGATCCGATCATCCGCGGCAGGGTCTCGGTCGACGGCCAGGCCGTCGATCTGCGCTCGCCCGCGGGTGCCATCGAGGCCGGGATCGGCCTCGTGCCCGAGGATCGAAAGCAGCAGGCGCTGTTCCTGGCCTTGGCGGTGCGCCTCAACCTCTCGATCGCCGCCCTGGGCAAGCTGACCAGCCGCTTCGGCTTCGTCGACGAGCAGGCCGAGACCGTGATGGTCGACGAATACCAGAGGCGCCTCAACATCAAGATGGCGAGCCCCCTGGTCGAGGTCGGCAACCTCTCGGGCGGCAACCAGCAGAAGGTGGTGCTCGCCCGCTGGCTGGCCTTGCAGCCCAAGGTGCTGATCGTCGACGAGCCGACCCGCGGCATCGACGTCGCGGCCAAGGCCGAGGTGCATCAGCTGCTGTTCGAGCTGGCCGAGGCCGGCATCGCCATTCTCGCCATTTCCTCGGAGCTGTCGGAGATCGTGACCTTGAGCGACCGGATTTTGACCATGCGCGAGGGCCGCCTGACCGGCGATGTGCCCATCGAGGAGGCCTCCGAGGAGCGGCTGATGCAGCTCATGACGATGGGCGCGCCGGATCGGGTGCGCGTTCATGCTTGAGCAAACCGGCCAGGGTGCGCCCAAGGCGAGCGACCTCGACCTCTTCGGGCTGTTGGCGCGCTTCGCGCCCTTGATCTTTCTCCTCGTCTTGATGGCGGTCTTCGCCATCCTCGAGCCGCGCTTCTTGAGCCCCTTGAACCTCTTCAACGTGATGCGCCAGGTCTCGATCTTCGGGCTCTTGGCGATCGGCATGACCTTCGTCATCCTGACCCGCGGCATCGATCTCTCGGTGGGCTCGCTCATCGCACTCACCGGGCTCGTTGCGGCCGCCGTCGCCAAGGGCGGCTTCGAGAGCCGCTTTGCCGTGGGCACTGCCGCCGAGGCCGCGGGCTATGGCTGGCCGCTCGCCCTTGCGGCCGCGATCCTGGTCGGCATGGGCTGCGGCTTCCTGCAGGGCCTCGCCATCACCAAGCTCAAGGTACCGCCCTTCGTCGTCACCCTGGGTGGCATGTCGGCCTTTCGCGGGGCGGCACTCCTCTTCGCCGGCGGCGGACCGGTCTCCGGCTTCGACGAAGGCTATCGCTGGTGGGGCCAGGGTTATGTCGGCCAGGTGCCGGTGCCGGTCATCATCTTCGCGGTTGCCGCCATCGTCGCCTGGGTGGTCCTCCGCTACACCCGCTTCGGCCGCAACGTCTATGCCGTGGGTGGCAACCCCGAGGCGGCGCGCCTGTCCGGCCTCAATGTCGATCGCATCACGCTTTCGGTCTACGTCATCATCGGCTGCATGGCCGGGCTCGGCGGCTTCGTCCTCTCCGCCCGGCTCAACTCGGCCGAGGCGGTGGCCGGCATGACCTACGAGCTCACCGTCATCGCCGGGGTGGTGATCGGCGGCACCTCGCTCTTCGGTGGGGTGGGGACCATTTTCGGCACGGTGATCGGCACCATGCTGATCGGCGTGCTCCTGAACGGCCTCGTGCTCAACAATGTCAGTTCCTACGTCCAGCAGATCATCATCGGGGTGATCATCGTCCTCGCCGTCGCCTTCGACACGTTCGCGAAATCCCGGCGCAAACGCGCCTGAGGGTGCCGAGCGCTGACCATGCGGCCGCGCCGAGACCGCACGATGCAGACTGCCGTCACCCTTCCCGCTCCACCGCGCGCGAGGTGACGGCCTCGAGCGCCCGGTTGCGGGTCTCCGCCGTCGCGGCGAGGTGGTCGGCGAGGCGCAGGGTCAGGGCGACGATGGTCATCGTCGGTGGGGCGAAGCCGGCGGTCGGAAAGACCGAGCTGCCGGCGATGTAGAGATTGCTCATGCCGTGCACGCGACAGTCGCGGTCGACGACGCCGCGGCGCGGGTCGTCCGCCATGCGGGTGGTGCCGATGTGATGGTAGGAGCCCTCGGGCACGGCAAAGCCGGGCTCCAGCATCCAATCGTCGATCCGCAGCCGGCCGAGCCCGGCGCGGGCCAAGCCGGCGCCCATCCGCTCGAGCCCCCGCACGATGGTCCGCCGGTCGATGTCGCCGATGCGCCAGTCCAGATCGGCCCGCGGCACGCCGAGCACGTCCCGTTCGGTGGCGAGCACGACCCGGCTGTCGCGCTCGGGCGCCACCTCCGGATAGACGCGGGCAACCAGTTCGGCCGGCTCGCGAAAGAGGCGCTGCCAGAGACCGCCCGCCGTGCCGCCGAGATCGGCCGCGACCTCGCCGACCAGCCCCTGCCAGCCCGCCGGCAGGCTGCCGCGCTGGAGGCCGCGGGCCAGCTCGCGCAATGCTGCATAGCCCAGTGGATCGACCGTCTCGCGCAGCGCCGGTCGCACGTAGCAATTGAAGTTGAGCAGCTCCTCCTGCTCTTGCACCTCGGGCGGCAAGCCGAAGCCGGCATCGACGCCGGCGCCGAGCGGATTGCGGGCGATGCCGGACGACCCGTCGAAGGTGAGCGTGCCGGCGTCGTAGGACGGATGGTCCATGAAGTAGCGGCCGACCAGGTCGTGAGCGTTGCCGAGCCCGCTCGTTGCGACCGCGTTCGAGGCGAGCAGCAGGCGGGCATTTTCGATGCCCCCGGTGGCCAGCACGAACCAGCGGGCGCGCACGCGATAACCGTTGCCGGTGAGGCAGGCAACCTTGACGGCACCGACCGTGCGAGCGGTCGCGTTGGTCTCGATCTCGACGACGTTGGCCCAGAGATGCACGTCGATCCCATGGCCGCGCTCGACCACGTGCCGGTATTTCTCGCCGAAACGGGTCGGCGGGCTCTGCTGGAAGACCTGCGTCGGCAGGGCGTTCTCGAGATCGGCGCGGTCGAAAATCGGCGCCAGGCTGCCGCGCCAGCCAGCGGCCGAGAAATCGGCGCTCTCGATGTCCAGAACATCGACGGCGCGGGCATAATAGGGCGCCAGGGCGTCGGCATCGATCGGCCAGCCGCTGTCCGGGACCCAGGGCCGCGCCGCGAAGTCGAGCGGGTCGAGCGGCCGGCAATAGCCGCCCCA
>JAABSG010000239.1 GCA_011390475.1 Geminicoccaceae bacterium
CGCGGCGGCGGCGCTCGCGGGGGACCGGCGGCGCGGCTGACCGATGCGCCGCACCGAACGCCGGCGGTTGCCCGAAAGCGCCCGAGCGACGGTCCGACCGGAGCGGTTCGATGGGCTACCTGATCGGCGGCCGTTTGCCGAGCTCTGAATCGGTCGGTGTGCTCTGGCTGGCCGCGCACCGAACTCTCGAAAAGCGCGAGCGCGAAGCCGCCCATCGCCGACCGAACAGCGCGGCGCCCCACATCCAGTGTCGGCCGCGCTTCAGCGTCGAACCGACGTTCGACGGTTGGAGCAGCGGTGGCGAGGATGGCTGGGGCGGCGGTGGCTACAGTGGCGGTGGCGGTGGCGGTGGCTGGGGCTGGGGCTGGGGCTGCGGTGACGACGGTGGTGGTGGTGATTGACAGCCTTGCCAGCAGCTGCGTCGTCGCATCCGTTCTTCCATTGCCCCGGGCAATCGCCGAGGATGCCGCCGGCCAGCGCTGCCGCTGCGATCGGCACGGGGGCCGGGCGTCACGCTCTCGGCGCCATGTCCAGCCGGGCGGCGATGCCGGCCGATCGGTCGTCCAGGGCCGGGTAGCGGGCCATGACGAGCGGGTCGTGGCCCGGGACGATGTGCGCGGGGCTGGCCGCCAGGGTTCGTAACCGTTGGTAGCCGCGCAGGGTCTGCTCGACGTCGTGGGTGATGATGAACGGCTTGCCCGCTTCCATGTTCTCGTAGAAATGCGCGGTGTCGGAGGCCAGCACCACCGGCCCCCGCGCGGTCTCGACCCGCACGCACTGGATGCCCTTGGAATGGCCGCCGAGCATGTGGACGGTGACCCCTGGGGCAACCGCGCCGTCGCCGTCGTGGAAGACGACGCGGCCGGAATAGACGCGGCGCACCATCTGGCAGACATGCTCGACGCTGTAGGGGTGCTGCAGGGCGGTGTGGCACATGCAGGCGCCGGTGACATAGGCCATCTCGGTTTCCTGGAGATGGAACCGGGCCTGCGGAAAGTCGTCGAGCGTGCCGGCGTGGTCGTAGTGCAGGTGGGTGACGATGACGTCCGCGATTGTTGCCGGATCGACGCCGACCATGCCGAGCCCTTCGCGCGGCAGGCGCAGGAGCTCGCGACCGCGCGCCTTCGCCTCGACGTGGTCGAAGCCGGTATCGACGACGATGGTCCGAGCCGCGTTGCGCACCACCCAGACATAGTAGTCGATCGGCATGGGGGCGGTCTCGTGCGGGTCGAGCCCCATGAAGTTCTCCCGCCGGGTGCGCGCCGCCACCGTGCCGTAGCGGATCGCGAATACCTCGTAGCGGTCGTCACTCATCGTCCGTCTCCCTGTTGTCTCGAGCTGTTGTCTCGTCCTGTCGTCGGGGCCGGTCGTCGTGGCCAAGCCCCCTCGATGCGCAGGCATCGCCGATCACGCAACCGGCCTGCCGCCCATTTCGGCCAAGACGGCGAGCACCGCCGCCACATCGTCCATCGTCTCGCCGCCTGCCAACTCCCGGGCCGCCAACTCCCGGGCCGTCGCTTGCGGGCGCTCGAGCAGGACGACCGGCAATCCGAGCGCTCGGGCGGCATCCAGCTTGGCCCGGGCCCCGCTGCCGCCGCTGTCCCGGCAGAGCAGGGCATCGATGCGCTCGGCCTGGAGCAGCCGGCGCTCGGCCGCGACGGCGAAGGGCCCCCTGCCGCGCAGCCAAGTGACGTTGGCCGGCACCAGCGCTGGCGGCTCGATCCCGCGAACCACGAAGTGCTGAGGCGCGGCCGCCAATGCCGGCACGGCCCGCGCCCCGAGTGCTGCGAACACCCGGGCGGTGCCGAGCCGTCGCAGCTCGGCCAGCCCGGCCTCGAGGTCGGCCGCGCGATGCCAGCGATCGCCAGGCACCGTCCGCCAGCCCTGCCGCTCGAGGCGCAGGTAGCGGCAGCCGACGGATGCTGCCGCCGTCAGGGCCTGGCGGCTGATCTGCCGGGCGAAGGGGTGGCTCGCGTCGACGACGAGTGCCACGCTCTGGGCCGCCAGCCAAGCCCGCAGCCCCGCAACCCCGCCGAAGCCGCCGATCCGGTGCACGCCGACCGGCAGGCGTGGGGTCGTCGTGGCCCCGGCGAGCGACGAGGTCGCCCGGATGCCCTCCCAGCCGGCCAGCGCCGAGGCCAAGTCATAGGCCTCGCTCGTGCCGCCCAGGATCAGGACATGCAGCGGCTCACCGACCACCCCATCAGCCATGCCTCACCAGCCGTGAACACGCGCGAGCACCACGCCTGCACGATCGACGACAATGGCCTCGAGCGCCAGCCGGCCACCCGAGGCCTCGAGCGCCGTGGCACGGGCGCGGGCGGCGATCCGCGCCGCGAGGGCGGCTTGGTGCGGCCCGGCGATCGCCAGGACTTCGCCCGCCGAAACGGCTTGGCGCGCCGCCTCACCCTGAGCTGGGCCGAGGTCGGGCGCGAGGCTCTCGAGCTCGGCCGCGAGGTCGGCAATATCCACCGTCGAACGGCTCGAATGCAGATCGAGACGGCCTTGCGCCAATTTGGCGAGCTTGGCGAAGCCGCCGGCCAGGGTGACGCGCTCGATCGGCTGGCGCTTGAGGTATTTGAGCGTGCCGCCGGCGAAATCGCCCATGTCGAGCAGCGCCATGTCGGGCAGGTCGTAGAGCGCCTGGACGGTGCGCTCGGAGGTGCTGCCGGTGCAGGCGGCGACATGGCCGAGCCCGGCGGCGCGGGCGACGTCGATGCCGCGGTGGATCGAGTGGATCCAGGACGAGCAGCTATAGGGGATGACGATGCCGGTGGTCCCCAGGATCGAGAGCCCGCCCGCGATGCCGAGCCTCGGGTTCAAGGTCTTCTCGGCGAGTGCGGCGCCGCCCGGAATGGCGATCTCGACATCCAGATCGAGGCCTTGGCCGGTCCTGATGGCGCCCTCTTCCAGGATCTCGGTAATCATCCGCCGCGGCACCGGGTTGATGGCGGGCTCGCCCGGCGGAATCGGCAGCCCGGCCCGGGTCACCGTGCCGACCCCCTCACCCGCCAGAAAGCGGATGCCGGCGCCGTCGCCGCGCAGCCGCAAGGTCGCGATCACCTCCGCCCGGTCGGTGACGTCCGGATCGTCGCCCGCGTCCTTGACGATGCTGGCCCGGGCCCAGCCCGTGCCCTGCTCTTGCCGCTGCAGCGCAAAGGTGGGTGTCTGCCCCTTGGGCAGGCGGATCGTGACGGGATCGGGAAAGCCCAGGCCGGCCAAGGCCTGGAACGCCGCCTTCACCGCGGCCGTGGCGCAGGCACCCGTGGTCCAGCCTCGGCGCAGGGCCGGTGCCGCCGCCGGCTCGGGGCTCATGCTGTGACCATCATGCTGGAACGGCTGGGCATCAACCCTGGGATTTCCTATCAACACCTCATGACGCCACGCCCGAAGCCATCCACTTGAGCGCGCCCGCGATCATCGTCGCCGCCCCGCAGTCGGGCTCGGGCAAGACCGTGGTCACCCTCGGGCTGATCCGGGCGCTCGCGAACCGCGGCCTCGTCGTCGGCAGCTTCAAGACCGGCCCCGACTATATCGACCCGGCCTTTCATAAGCGAGCCTCCGGACGGCCCTGCCGCAATCTCGACAGCTGGGCGATGCGGCTCGACACACTGGCCGGCCTCCTCGCGGACACCGGTGACGGCGCCGATATCGTCATCGGCGAGGGGGTGATGGGGCTTTTCGACGGGGCGCCCGATGGTTCGGGCTCGACCGCCGATCTGGCGGCGCTCCTCGGCCTGCCCGTCCTCTTCGTGGTCGATGCGCGGCGGATGGCACAGAGCGTGGCCCCGCTGATCGAGGGGTTCTTGCGCTTCCGGAGCGACGTCGAGATCGACGCCGTCGTCTTGAATGCCACGGGCTCCGACCGCCACCGGCAGACCTTGCTGCGCGCCTGCGACGACCGCTTTTCGACGCCCGTGCTCGGCTGCCTGCCGAGAGCGGGCGATCTCGCTCTTCCGTCGCGCCACCTGGGTCTCGTCCAGGCGGTCGAGCACCCCGACCTCGAGGCCTTCATCGAGGCGGCTGCCGCGATCGTGACGGCGCATCTCGACCTCGACCGGCTGCTCCGCCTCGCCCGCCGGCCGACGCTCGACATCCTGGCGCCGGGTGCCGTCCGCCCCTGGCCGGCGCTCGGCCAGCGCATCGCCGTCGCCAGCGATGCCGCCTTCGCCTTCACCTACCCCGCCGTGCTCGAGGGCTGGCACCGCCAGGGCGCGACGCTCCACCCCTTCTCGCCTTTGGCCGACGAAGCCCCGGACGAGGCAGCCGACGCCGTCTACCTCCCCGGCGGCTATCCCGAGCTCCATGCCGCAAAGCTGAGTGGCAACCGGCGATTCGTCGAGGGCTTGCGCGCCGCGGCCGCGCGCGGCGCCTTCGTCTTCGGTGAATGCGGCGGCTACATGGTGCTCGGGCGAAGCCTCGTCGATCGAGCCGGCGACACTCACGCCATGGCGGACCTGCTGCCCGTCGAGACCAGCTTCGCCGCACCGCAGCTCCACCTCGGCTATCGCAAGCTGAGGCTGACCGAGACGAGCCCGCTCGGGCGCAAGAACCTGCCTTGGCGTGGCCACGAATTCCACTACGCCTGCGAGATCGAGCGGGCGGGCCCGGCGCTGTTCGCCGCAGAAGACGCCGCGGGCACCATCTTCGGCCCGATCGGCTGCAGCATGGGTAACGTTGCCGGTTCTTTCGTCCACCTGATCGACCGCCACCCGCCATTCGGCTAGCGAAGGCAGGGCCGCACCGCTATGACCAAACCAAATCCGCATGGGAGGCTTTCGATGAGACGACGCGACATTCTCGCCGCTGGCGCTGCCACCGCCGGCACCGTGACCTTGGCGGCACCCGCCATCAGCCAAGGGATCACCGAGTGGAACATGGTGATGCCCTGGCCACGCGGCACCCCCGGCGTCGGCGTCAATGCCGAACGGTTCGCCGAGCGGGTCACCGCCATGTCGGGCGGCAGGTTGGCCATCAACGTCTTCGCCGCGGGCGAACTGGTCCCGCCCTTCGAGGGGCTCGATGCGGTCTCCTCGGGCACGGCGGATTGCGGCCACGCGCCGCCTTATTTCTGGGTCGGCAAGGCGCCGGTGCTCAACTACTTCACCGGCATTCCCTTCGGCCTGACCGCGACCGAGCTCGCCGCCTGGTTTCAGTTCGGTGGCGCGCTCGAGCTCTGGCAGGAGGTCTACGACGAGTTCAACGTCATCCCCTTCTATGCCGGCTCCTCGGGCGTGCAGGCCGGCGGCTGGTTCAGGGAACCCATCAACAGTCTGGCCGACCTCCAGGGCCTGAAGTTCCGCATCGCCGGGCTGGGTGGCGAGGTCATGCGGCGGCTGGGGGTGAACACCGTCCTCATGCCGCCCGGCGAGATCGGCCCGGCGATGATGTCCGGCACGGTGGACGCCGTCGAGTGGATCGGCCCCTGGAACGACCGCGCCTTCGGCCTGCAGCGCCTCGCCAAGTACTACTACAACCCCTCCTTCCACGAGCCCGGCCCTGGTCTCGAGATCATCGTCAACAAGGACGCCTATGCCGCCCTGACCCCTGACCTCCAGGCGATCGTGAAAGGGGCCGCGGCCGCCACCGCCTTCGAGACCCTGGCCGACTTCAACTACCACAACGTCGTCAGCTACCTGCCGCTGCTCGAGGAGGAGGGTGTGCAATCCCTGCCCTGGCCCGACGACGTGATCGACGCCATGGCCAGGGAGACCTGGGCCGTGCTCGAGGACCTGGCCGCAACCGACGACCACACGAGGCGGACCCACGAGAGCTTCATGGCGTTCTTGCGGCAGTGCGACCGCTACGCGGCGAGCTTCGACACGGCGATCCTGCAGCTCCGGCACCGGGCGCTGGAGCAGCTCTGAAGTGGGGGGGGGGGCGCTCGGTGGGGCGCCCCTGAACGTTTTGCCGTGTTGCTTCCGTACCTGATGTACCAATATCTCTCGCGTTATCAACGAGGTTCGGGCCATGGCAGCCAACGGCGACGAGCAGAGTGTTCAGACACTGGAGCGAATCGAGGCCACGCTCGACCCTTTGGTGACAATCACGTCCGACCATTCCGGACGCTTCAATTCGTTCG
>JAABSG010000240.1 GCA_011390475.1 Geminicoccaceae bacterium
GCTGCGCCAGTAGAGAAAGCTGCGCTCGCCCTTGTCGTCCGTGCGGATGACGTAGAGGCCGGGGAGGCGGCCTTCGAGCCGTGCCACATGGCCGCAGTCGAGGCCCTCGGCCTGCCAGCCGGCCACCATCTCGTCGCTGAAGGCGTCGTCGCCGAGGCCGGTCACATAGGCGACGCTCCCGGCCGCCGCCGGCAAGGCGCGGCGCAGGTAAATCGCGGTGTTCAGCGTGTCGCCGCCATAACCCTGGCGCAGCAGGCTGGGGCCGGCCTGGACGAGCTCGACCATGCATTCGCCGATGCTGGCGATCCTGGCCATGGCAGCCTTCCCGCCTGCCGCCCCCCTTGCCCGCTACCGCTCAGGCGCTGCCGGCCGCGGGGCTCTGCGCCAGGAGCGAGCGGAGCACGTAGTGCAGGATGCCGCCGTGGCGGTAGTAGTCGACCTCGTCACCCGTATCGAGGCGGCAGAGCAGCGTGGTCGTCGTCTCGCTGCCGTCGGCGCGGCGGATCGTGCAGGCGACGTCCATGCGTGGCTTCAAGCCGCCGGCCAAGCCCTCCAGCGTGATCACCTCGCTGCCGTCGAGCTTCAGGCTGGAGCGGGTCTCGCCGTCCTTGAAGGTCAAGGGCAGGACCCCCATGCCGACGAGATTGGAGCGGTGGATGCGCTCGAAGCTCTCCGCAATGACGGCCTTCACGCCCAGGAGGTTGGTGCCCTTGGCGGCCCAGTCACGCGACGAGCCGGTGCCGTATTCCTTGCCGGCAAAGACGACCAGCGGCGTGCCCTGCTCCTTGTATTTCATCGCGGCGTCGTAGATCGACATCGCCTCGCTTTCGGGCATCAGCTTGGTCCAGCCGCCCTCCTTGCCGCCCGCCATTTCGTTCTTGAGGCGGATATTGGCGAAGGTGCCGCGCATCATCACTTCGTGGTTGCCACGCCGCGAACCGTAGGAGTTCCAGTCCTTCCGTTGGATCTGGTAGCTCTGCAAATATTCGGCGGCCGGACTGTTCTGGGCGATCGAGCCCGCGGGGCTGATGTGGTCCGTGGTGATCGAATCGCCGAGAATGGCGAGCACGCGGGCATTCTCGATATCGGGCACGGAGACCGGCGCCTCGGCGGGCATGCCGTCGAAATAGGGCGGCAGGCGGACATAGGTGCTGCCCTCGTCCCAGTCATAGGTCATGCCGCTGTCGCCGCTGCCGATCGCGGCCCAGTGCTCGTCGCCGGCGAAGACGTCGGCGTAGCTCGTCTTGAACATCTCGGACGTGACCGCGCTCTTGACGACGGCCGCGACCTCGGCTTGGTCCGGCCAGATGTCCTTCAAGAAGACCAGCTCGCCGTCCTTGCCCTTGCCGAGCGGCTCCTTGGTGAGGTCGCGCAGCAAGGTGCCGGCCAGGGCGTAGATCACGACCAAAGGCGGCGAGGCCAGGTAGTTGGCCTTGACCTGGGGGTGGACGCGGCCCTCGAAGTTGCGGTTGCCGGAGAGGACGGAGCCCACGACGATGCCGCCTTCGTCCACGGCATCGGCGACCGCATCGGGGAGCGGGCCCGAATTGCCGATGCAGGTGGTGCAGCCATAGCCGACGAGATCGAAACCGAGCGCGTCGAGATCCTTGTCGAGCCCGGCGGCGGCCAGGTAGTCGGTCACCACTTTCGAGCCGGGGGCCAAGGAGGTCTTGACCCAGGGCTTGGGCTTCAGGCCCTTCTCGAGCGCTTTTTTGGCGACCAGGCCGGCTTGCAGCATGACGCTCGGGTTGGAAGTATTGGTGCAGCTGGTGATGGCGGCGATCACCACGTCGCCGTGGCGGAGCTCGGCGTTCATGCCCGCGATGGCTTGTACCTTGTCCTCGGGCACGTTGCCGCGCAGGCCGGGCAGGGCCGACGCGAAGCTGTCCTTGACCTCGGGCAGGATGACCCGGTCCTGCGGCCGCTTGGGACCGGCCAGCGAGGGAACGACACTCTCCAGATCGAGCTCGAGCGTGGCGCTGAAGACCGGGTCGGGCAGATCGTTGGAGCGCCACATGCCCTGCGCCTTGGCATAAGCCTCGACCAGCTTGATCCGCTTTTCATCGCGGCCGGTGAGCCGGAGATAGCCGAGCGTGACCTCGTCGATCGGAAAGAAGCCGCAAGTCGCACCGTATTCGGGCGCCATGTTGGCGATGGTTGCCCGGTCGGCCAGCGGCAACTCGCCGACGCCGGGGCCGTAGAACTCGACGAACTTGCCGACCACGCCGGCGGACCGGAGCATTTGCGTGACGGTCAGCACGAGGTCGGTGGCGGTGGTGCCCTCGGGCAGCTTGCCGGTCAGCTTGAAGCCGACGACCTCGGGCAGCAGCATCGAGACGGGCTGGCCGAGCATCGCGGCCTCGGCCTCGATGCCGCCGACTCCCCAGCCGAGAACGGCCAGGCCATTGACCATGGTGGTGTGGCTGTCGGTGCCGACCAGCGTGTCGGGATAGGCGACTTCGGTGTTGCCGTCCTTGGCGGTCCAGACGACCTGGGAGAGATTCTCGAGATTGACCTGGTGGCAGATGCCGGTGCCGGGCGGGACGACCCGGAAATTGTCGAAGGCGCCCTGGCCCCAGCGAAGAAAGGCGTAGCGCTCGCCGTTGCGCTGGTATTCGAGCTCGACATTGCGCTTGAAGCTGTCGTGGCCGCCGAAGCTGTCGACCTGGACGCTGTGGTCGATGACGAGATCACAAGGGCTGAGCGGGTTGATCTTCGCCGGGTCACCGCCGAGCTCGACCATCGCCTCGCGCATCGCGGCCAAGTCGACCACGGCCGGCACGCCGGTGAAGTCCTGCATCAACACACGGGCCGGGCGGTAGGCGATCTCCTGGTCGGAGCGGCGATGCTCGAGCCAAGCGGCGGCGGCCTTCAGGTGGTCGACGGTGACGGTGCTGCCGTCCTCGAAGCGCAACAGGTTTTCGACCAGCACCTTGAGCGAGAAGGGCAGGCGCGAGAGATCGCCGAGTTGTTTCTCGGCTTCCGGCAAGGAGAAATAGTCGTAGCGGGCGCCGTCGACGTCGAGCGACCGCCGCACCTCGAGCGTGTCATGTCCACAAACGCGCACCGTCATTCTCCCTCCGCTTGGGCTCGATCACCTGGTTGCGCAGCCTTATAGGCGGCCAGCCGCGCGATCGATAGGTGTCGAGGTGTCTCAGCGTCCGACGGACGATCCGACCGGGCTGCTCGACGACCTTTCCGGACAGGTTGAGGCTTTGCGCGGCGCACGGCAACCGAAAGGTGCGGCCGATGACAGGGCGATCAGGCGACACGGCGCATCGGTGCTGCCTGGCGCGGCATCGCCTGTGACCGGCGTTCGCGCAGCGGCTGCACGATCGGCGCCGTACTTGCGGGTGCCGTGTCGCGGTCATAGACGATGACGGGGCCGGCAAAGCCCGGCGCGACACCCTCGAGCGGCTGCCGTTCGAGGGCGCGCGGCGGTTGCACGACCCCCATGGCAGGGCCGCCGCCGGCGCCGTGGGCGCAACCATAAAAGGGCGCCGGTGTGCGCCCGGCGCGTGCCAATTCGGCGCATTCGACCATGACGGAGCGAAGGAGTTCGGACACTGATCTCTCCACACTACTTGCGTGAATGGCCCCGAGGCGGGGTGGCCGGGGGCGGACTGTCGTTCGCCCATCCTTCTACCCCCGAGATCTTAAAGAAAGACTAATGGCGGGAATGTCGAGGGGGGGGGCGTGCTCAGCGGTTCACCGCGTCGGGTGGCGACCGCCCGGCGAAGTGGGCGTCCAGATTGTCGAGACAGCGCAAGCCCATGGCGTCGCGGGTTTCGATGGTGGAGCTGCCGATGTGCGGCAGCAGGAAGGCGTTGGGGAGGTCGAGATAACGTTTGTCGAACGCAGGCTCGTTCTTGAAGACGTCGAGCCCAGCGGCGGCGATGTGGCCGCTCTTCAACGCCGCGATCAGGGCGTCGTCGTCGACCAGCGCGCCGCGCGCCGTATTGACCACGACGGCCCCCTTCGGCAGCAGGCCGAGCCGGGTTTCGTCGAGCAGGTCGAGATTGTCGGCGGTGGCCGGACAGTTGAGCGAGAGAAATTCGGCCACCGGCAACATGGTTTCCAATGCCTCATGATACGTGGCCCCGGCCTCGAGACCAGGGGCGAGGCGGCTTCTGTTATGATAATGAATGTGCAAACCAAAGGCACGGGCACGGGTCGCGAGGGCGCGGCCGATGCGGCCCATACCGACGATGCCGAGAGTCTTGCCTTGCAGTCCGGGTCCGAGAAGCTCCACCGGGTTCCAACGCTGCCAGTTGCCGGCGCGCAGCATGGCCTGGGCTTCGTGGACCCGACGGCTGGCGCCAAGGAGGCAGAGCATGGCGAGATCGGCCGTGGCCTCGGTCAAGACGTCGGGGGTGTTGGTGACGACGATGCCCCTCTGCGCGGCTGCCTGCACGTCGATATGGTCGAAGCCGACGGAGAAGGTGGCGATGATCTCGACCCTTTCGGGCAGAGCCAGGACGACCTCGCGGTCCCAGCGCTCGGTCGGACAGGTCAGGATGCCCCGGGCACGGCTCGCGCTCGCGACGAGTTCCCTCGGCTGGAGCACCGCGTCGGTCTCGTTCCAGACGACGTCGTAGTCGCGACTGGCCCGCGCCTCGACGGCTTCGGGCAGGCGGCGGGTGACGAAAATCACGGGCTTTTGCGGCAAGGCCCTGAACTCCAGCTTGGTGACGACCTATTTACCGGAGCGTAGCGTGGCGGTTGCGGCGAGCCCAGCCGTTCCTGTCCGAAAGGGGAATGAAACGCCGATGTTCACAACAAAGCAAAGCAGCCGCCTCGCCCTCGCTGCCCTGGCGCTCGGTGCCGTCGTCGCTCAACCGGCCGCCGCAGCCGTCGAGCTGTTGTCGCATCGTGCCGTCTACGCGCTCAGCCTCGCCCAGAGCGCCAGCGGCATGGGCGGGGTCTCGGACGTGCGCGGCGGGTTGGTGATGGAGTGGCGCGATTCGTGTGCCGGGGCGATCAGCAACCAGCGCCTGGGCTTCGTCGCGAGTGTCGGCGACGCGCCCGGCTTCACCTATGACGTGCGCTTTTCGAGTTGGGAATCGCCGGACCACAAGCGGCTCCGGTTCAATGTCCGCTCGTTCGACGGCGGCATTCTCTTCGAGGAGTATCAGGGTGAGGCCTCGCTCGACGAGGTCGGCGGCAAGGCCGCTTTCGCCAAGCCCGCGGGCGAGACCCTGGCCTTGCCGCGTGGCACGCTCTTTCCGACCGAGCACATGGTCCGGTTGATCGAGGGTGCGCGCGACGGTGAGGTGGTGGTCAGCCACGATGTCTTCGACGGGTCGGGCGTCGACGGGCTGAGCCGCGTCACCGCCGTCATCGGCCGACCGATCACGGCCGAGACCGCAGCCGAAGGTGCAGCGGTCGACGAAATGCGCTGGCCGGTGAGCCTCGCCTATCACGAGGTGACCCGTGCGGACGACGTGCCGACCTTCGAACTTACCTTCGAGCTCTCCGAACGCGGCGTGCTCTACGATCTCGTTCTCGACTACGGCGATTTCGCGCTCCAGGCCGATCTCGAGCAGCTCGAAGCGTTCGATGCACCCGACTGCCCCTGAAGTACATCGTGGCGCCGCCGACTGGCTGGCGCCGGGCCGACGGGGCTGAAGATTTGGTCGAGATCTCGCCCGAATAGCGGCGAATTTCTTGGCGAGACCACGAAAGCCGGGACTGTCGCGGCACTTTCGCCAGAGTGGCATTACGGGTCGCATCGCCGGGCTGTCGGGGCGGCGAAAACGCTGGTTCGCGCCTCGCAGGCAGGGCGAACGTGTCGATCGTCCCGATACTTTGTCGATCGGCCGACTGGCTGCGGGAAATCACCGATCGACAATGGTTCGCTGAGCCGGGTCATGCCGCCCATCGAGCCCGCAGCACACCGTCGGCAAGCACCCAGCCAATATCTGCGACCAAACCGGCCTGCGTAGCCAGGTGGCGCTGGATGCCTTCGCCAACCGGCTGAGCCTACCCCTAGAGCAGATTCAGGCTGACCGGAATCTTTTCCCGATTCCCATCTGCAACAGGATGTGATTCATAC
>JAABSG010000241.1 GCA_011390475.1 Geminicoccaceae bacterium
GGGTCACCTCGTAGCCGCCCCGGGAAAAGCAGATGGCGAAAGCCCGTCCGATGATGCCGCTGCCGATCATCGCGACTCTTTCAGGCATTGGAGTACCCCGCTGGTCGAGGGTTGAAGGAGTGGCGTCGGCGTCTACCGACGCACCACATCATGGATGGCCGCGAGCGCGTCCGTTCAGCGCCACATGCCGCGCATTCGGGCCTTGAGATCGGCACGCACCGTCGTGCTGTGCTGCTGCCCCTTTTCGATAGAGGCGACCGCTGGCCAGGTCGTTACCTCGAAGCGGTCGAGAACGGCGTCCGGGATGAACCGGCTACGCGCGGCATAGACGTGGCGGTCGCCGCGCGCCGGCTGACCATGCGTGTAGAAGCGTTGCGGGACGACGAGGTGAAGGCGATCCTTGGCCCGGGTCATCGCGACGTAGAGCAGCCGGCGTTCCTCCTCGATCTCCGCTCGGCTGCCGGTGGCGAGGTCGGAAGGGATGCAACCGTCGACGCAATTCAAGACGAAGACCTGGGTCCATTCCTGGCCCTTGGCCGAATGGATCGTCGAGAGGATCAGATAGTCCTCGTCGCGCAGCGGCACGCCGGCCGCATCGCTGGTAGCATCCGGCGGATCGAGGGTGAGGTCGGTCAAGAACCGCTCCCTGGACGCGAAGCCCTGGGCCATGGCCTCGAGCTGCAAGAGATCGGCGCGCCTGAGCGACGCATCCTCGTGCAGCCGCTCGAGCTGCGGCTCGTACCAGAGGCGGACAGCGCCGAGCTCTTCTGGCCAACCCGATGTGCCACGCCGCAGATCGGTGTAGAGTGCCACGAAGGCGGGCCAGTCCGAGGCGGCGCGCTTGGGGATGCTGCAAGCCGGCAGCGCCAGCGTCGGGTCGAGGCTCTGCCGCATCGCCTCGATGATCGTCTCGGCGGTCGCCGGGCCGATGCCGGTCAGGAGCTGCAGGACGCGAAACCCGGCCACCCGGTCGTTCGGGTTCTGGGCGAAGCGCAGGACCGCGAGCAGGTCCTTGACGTGGGCCGCATCCAGGAACTTCAGCCCGCCGAACTTGACGAAGGGGATGTTGCGCCGGGCGAGCTCGATCTCCAATGGCGCGCTGTGGTGCGAGGTGCGAAAGAGCACCGCCTGGCTCTTGAGCGTCGTTCCCGCTTCCCGCGCTTCGAGCACGGCCGAGGCGACGTAGTCGGCCTGCGCCGTCTCACAGCGCAGATTGACCAGGAGCGGCCGTTCGGCCGACTGGCGCTCGGTCCACAAGGTCTTGGTGAAGCGCTCGGTGGCCTCGCCGATCACGGCATTGGCGGCCGCGAGGATGGGCGCGGTCGAGCGGTAGTTCTGCTCGAGCGTGACGATCCTGGCTCTGGGCTCGAACCGGCCCGGGAAGTCGAGGATATTGCGGACCTCGGCCGCTCTGAACGAATAGATCGACTGGGCGTCGTCGCCGACCACCGTCACCCCACGACCGTCCGGCTTGAGGCCTTCGAGGATCGCCGCCTGCAGGCGGTTGGTGTCCTGATACTCGTCGACCAGGACGTGATCGAAGCGAGCCCCCAGCTCGGCGGCGAAGGCGGGGTCGGCGGCGAGCTCGGCCCAGTAGAGCAGGAGGTCGTCGTAATCGAGCACGTTGCCCGCCTGCTTGGCCTCGACATAGCCGGCGAAGAGCTCGGTGAGGGCGGCCTTCCAGCCGGCGCACCAGGGATAGCTCTCCTCGAGCACGACCTCGAGCGGGGCCCGGGCGTTGACGGTGCGGGAATAGATGGCGAGGCAGGTGGCCTTGGTCGGAAAGCGGCTCTCGCTGGAGGAAAGCCCGAGCTCGTGCCGAACCAGGTTCAAGAGGTCGGCCGCATCCTCGCGATCGTGGATGGTGAAGGCGGGATCGAGGCCGATCTCGGGCGCCATCTCGCGCAGCAGTCGGGCACCCATGGCGTGGAAGGTGCCGGCCCAGCTCAGGGCCTCGGTCAAGAGCCGGCCGCGCTCGCCCAGGACCTCGGCCGCGATGCGGGCCACGCGCCTGGTCATCTCGACGGCGGCCCGCCGCGAGAAGGTCATGAGCAGGATGCGCCTGGGATCCGCCCCCTCGACCAGGAGATGCGCCACCCGATGCGCCAGCGTGCTGGTCTTGCCGGAACCGGCCCCGGCGATCACCAGGAGCGGCCCGGCCACCCGACCGGCGCCGTGCAGCACCGCCGCCCGCTGATCGGGGTTGAGGCGGGCGAGATAGGCGGGCTCGACAATGGTGGTCTGGGCAGCAACGGACATGGCGGGATCAAGCACCGTTCGGCGCCACGGCGCAAGCGTCGCCAGGCGGCTCGTGCGCGCCCACTGCGCTGCCGTCACTCGGCTGGCCGTTGCCGCTTCGACAACCGGGCGGCGAGGCGCTCCTGATTGGCCGCGCCGAGCAACGGATGGAGGCGCCCGGCGAGCAGCCACATGGCGATCAGCCCGCCGCCGACGACCGAGAAGATCCCCGAAAGCGGCGCTACCAGCAGCACGATCCATGCGGCACCGGGAGTAAGGATGCCCGAGACATCGCGAAAGCTCGAATAGACCGCACTCATCTCGGTGCGCTCGGACGGTTTGACCGCCATGAGAAACGGCAAGCCGCCCGCGATATCCAAGAGGATCAGGAAGACCGACCCGGCCATCAAGAGCAGCACCGCGCCCCATGGGAAGGGCGATGCCAGGGCGGCCAGGATGAAGGCGAGCCCGGACACGAAAAAGCCCAGGCGCACGGTTGCCCGCACGGTGTGCGCTTGCATCCAGCGCAGCATCAGGGGCGTGGTGAACAGGAGCGCATTGGTTAAGGACAGTGCAGCGCCGCCGACCTGATCGCTCAACCCCGATTGAACCGCAAAGATCGGCAGGTAGACGACATAGACCCACCACCCGCACGACCGCAGCACGGCGAAGAGCCAACCCGCGATGAGCCTGGGCTGGGCGAAGAAGCGGCCGAGATAGGCCAGCGGATTCGGTGCTGGCCCTCTGGCCCGGGCAATCAGCTTGCCGTTGCCGAGGCGCATCACCCAGAAGACACCGAGCAGCACCAAGGCGAAAAAGCCGGACAAGACGAAGGGCGTGCCTTCCCAAAATTGCATCAACCAGACGCCGGTGACCGGCCCGACGCTCCAGGCGAAGGCCGCATAGAACATCCGCAGCGTCTCGCTCCGGCCGAGGTCGGCTCGGGTGATGTAGTCGAGCACATAGGCGTTCAGGCAGACGAAGATCGTCACGGTGGCGATCGTGCTGCACAGGAGAGCCAGAGCGATCCATTGCCCACCCAGCATGCCGAGGCCACAGCCGGTCAGTGCCAGGCCGACGCCTGCCGTGTACATCCACCGCCGCGGCAGAAAGCGGGTGAGCCACGGCACCAGCAAACCCGCTGCCAGCGACAGCAGGCCGATCAGAAAATAGAGCTTCGACACCAAGGCCGCGTCGCCGAAGGCGCGATACATGGCCAGCGGGTAAACGGAGACGAGAAAACCCCGGATCATCGCCTCCAGCGCCGACAAGACCGCAAAGCCCCGGACACTCGGGGTCGGCGAATGGCGCAGCCACTCGGGGATGGAGCGTTCGAACACCCACTGGTCCTTCAGATCGCGACGAAAGCCGTTGCAGCCGCCCCGTTTACGCTCAACTGCCGAGGCCCGCCAAGAGGTGATCGAAGCACTTCGGTCGGCCAGCGGCACGACGAACCCGAAGGGCGCGAGAGGGCTCGCCGAATCCGGCGTCGACCACCCTGTTGTCGGGACATTGCCGTCGGCACGTTGTTGTCGGCAGCTGGCCCGACCGCTAAGTCGACCAGGGCCGGCGACGCCGTTGTCGGCAGATCAGGAGGCATTGCATCCACATGAGAGCGAGATCCGCCGCGATTGCCGGCCGCGTGGGGCACGGGGTTGCTGTGGACGCCACGGCGTCAGCGGGCAAGCGACTGACCCGCGAGGCGCGCCGGGCGCAGATCCTGGAGCAGGCGGCAGCGTACTTCGCCGAATACGGGCTCACCGCCCACACGCGCGGTCTGGCCGACGCCTGCGGCATCTCCCAGCGGCTGCTCTACCGCATCTTTCCGACCAAGGCGGCTCTGCTCGAGGAGGTCTATCGCACGGCCATCCTGGGCGCCTTTCGGCACGAGTGGCTGCCGCCGTTGCGGGACCGGTCCGTGCCGGTGCAAGCGCGCCTCTGCCGCTTTTACGAGGCCTATCACGCCGGGGTGCTGACCCGCTCTTGGATGCGGCTGTTTCTCTACGCCTCGCTCGCCGAAGCCGACATGGCGCCGAACTATATCGGTGACATCGTCTCGGGCCTGCTGGACGTCCTCGTCGAGGAGGTCGCTCACGAGCAAGGCATCGTGCTGCCGGCCGACAAGCCATTTCTCGACGAGGTCGCTTGGACCCTGCACGGGGCGGTCTCGCACCTGGCCATCCGCCGCCACCTCTACGGCGCGAGCCGTCAGTTGCCGGTGGCGGAGGTGGTCGAACTGCACGTCACCGCCTTCGTCGACGGCTTTCGCGGGATGGTCGGCACTCGGCGCTGAACCCAACCGAGCCGATCGACAACGGTCAGCGAAACGTAAGTCGTCAATTGACGACTTAGACGCCTGGAGATACGGTTCGTTATCGTCGTGACGAGGGCAGGCCGCCCTCGAGCCGGAGGAGGGTTGGCGCATGACCAGGATCGGGACCAGCGGGCTCGGCAGGCGAACCTTGCTACAGGGAGCCGCGGCCGGCCTCGGCACCAGCCTCTTGCCGGGGCTGCCACGCTCGGCTGCTGCGCAGAACGGCCGGGTGTCGTTCACCGCCTGGTCGGCGGCGGTCGACCAGGTCCAGGCGCACCTGACGGCGTTTCGCGAGGCCACCGGCATCGATGTCAATTACGAGAACTTTCCCTGGGCGCAGTACCGGGCCGCCGTGGTCACCCGCCTCGTCGGCGGTGCGGACATGGACGTGCTCTGGGTCAGCGACGCCTGGCTGCCGGAGTTCGCGGAGGCTGGCTGGTTGTCGCCGATCGACGACATCCCGGAACTCATGAAGTACAACGACGAGATGGCGCCCTATTGCCTCGAATCGATGATCTATGACGGCCAGCAATACGGGTTGCCGTATTATGGCGACCACATGTCGTTCATGTACAATGCCCGAATGCTCGAGGAGGCCGGGATCACGGCACCACCGACCACCTGGGACGAGGTGATCGAGCAGTCGAAGCTGATCCAGGAGAAAGGGCTCGCCGATTACCCGCTCTTGTTGTCGCTGGCGGCCGATACCTGGCTCGTCGAATTCATCTCGGCCCTGGCCTTCTCGCACGGCGGCCGGTTCATCGGCGACGACGGCAGTCCGGTCATGGCAGATCCGAACGGTGGTGCGGTGGCCGCCGCCCGCTTCGTCCGGGATGCGATCCACGAGCACGGCATCGTCTCACCCGGAGCCGTGGAGACGCCCGAGATCAACGGCCTGCGCGCCATGGGCGAGGGGCTGCACGCCTTCGGCATCGTCCCGACCTACCGGATCCGGGCGCTCAACGATCCGAGCCAGGCGCCCCAGGCCGGCAATATCCGCATCGCCATGATGCCGATGGGCGGCAATGCCGATGATCACTACACCTGCGGCTGGATCCGTTTTTATGGCCTGACGCCCACCGCCCGCGCCGATGCCGGCAGGCTAGAGGCCGCTACCCAGTTCATCGAGTTCTTCGGTGGTCGCGACATTACCGGCGAATACACGCTGCAGAAGCTCCTGTTGCTCGATCTGGGGCTGCCCTTCTGCTGCACGCCGCTACACGAGGATCCAGAGGTGCAGGCCTTCTGGGACGAATGGGCCGGCACGCCCGAGGTCATCGACCAGCAGGCCGCGCTGGCGCTCAAGAAGGACGTGATCTCGCCCTGGTTCAGCGAGTGGAACGAGGTCAACAACCGGGTCTGGCAGGGGGTCTTCCTCGACCAGCTCTCGGCGGAAGAGGCCCTCGGCCAGGCAGCCGACGAATGGGTGGCGCTAGAGACCGCCTATCGTTGAGCCGACGCGGCGGGTGCCTCG
>JAABSG010000242.1 GCA_011390475.1 Geminicoccaceae bacterium
GCAAGCAGCAACAACTCCTTGGTGAAATCTTTTCAGTTCAGCGTCAACTTCAACACTCTGGGTGAAACCCAGGCCCTCTGCCGCCCTGAACGTGCGCCTCCACGCGGCCTGCCGCTCGGGGCGCCGCAACAGGCGATGGCGCCGGTCATGTCCGACGCTCCCGGCTAGCCTCCGGGGCGTTCCTCCATTACATCTCACGACATGTCAGATGCCATTTCCAGCGATCCCTTGCCCGAGACGAGACGAGTTGCCAGCGTTGCGCACGTGGCCAGCGGTAGCGCGCCTGCCCATCTGGTCGGCCTCAACCCGGAGCAGCTCGCCGCCGTCACCGCGCCGGACGGACCGCTACTGGTGCTCGCCGGCGCCGGGACCGGCAAGACCCGGGTGCTGACCACGCGCCTCGCCCACCTCTTGATGACCGGCCGGGCCAGGCCGCACGAGGTCCTGGCCGTCACCTTCACCAACAAAGCCGCGCGCGAGATGGTCGAGCGGGTCGAGCAGTTGATGGGCCGTAGCTGCGCCGGGCTCTGGCTCGGCACCTTCCATAGCATAGGGCTCAGAATCGTCCGCGCGCATGGCGAGCTCGTCGACCTCCAGGCCAACTTCACCATCCTCGATACCGACGACCAGCTGCGGCTCTTGAAACAGGTCGTCCAGGCCGCCGACCTCGACGAGAAACGCTGGGCCCCCCGCGCCCTTCTGGCCCTGGTGCAACGCTGGAAGGATCGCGGCTATCGCCCCGAGGACGTGCCGACGAGTGAGGTCGGCGACTTCGCCGCCGGCCGCTCGCTGCAGCTCTACAAAGCTTACCAACAGCGCCTGGTAACCCTCAATGCCTGCGACTTCGGCGACCTCTTGCTACACCCGCTGACCATCCTGCGCACCGCACCGGATATTCTGGCCCGCTATCAAACCCGCTTTCGCGCCATTCTGGTCGACGAATATCAAGACACCAACGTCGCTCAATACCTCTTGCTGCGGCTCTTGGCGCAAACGCACAAGAACATCACCTGCGTCGGCGACGACGACCAGTCGATCTATTCGTGGCGGGGTGCCGAGGTCGGCAACATCCTGCGCTTCGAGCAGGATTTTCCGGGTGCCGGAGTCGTCCGGCTCGAGCGCAACTACCGCTCCACGGGCGCCATTCTGGGCACGGCTTCGGGGCTGATCGCCAAGAACACCGCTCGCCACGGCAAGACGCTCTGGACCGAGGACGCGCCCGGCGTACCGGTGCGAATCGCCGGTCTCTGGGACGATGCCGAAGAAGCCCGCTATGTCGGCGACGAGATCGAAGCCCGTCAGCGGGCGGGCGCGAGCCTGGCCCAGATGGCCGTTCTGGTTCGCGCAGGGTTTCAGACCCGGGCCTTCGAGGAGCGCTTCATCCAGATGGGCCTGCCCTACCGGGTGGTCGGCGGCCCGCGCTTCTACGAGCGCGCCGAAATCCGCGATGCCGTGGCCTATCTCAGGCTCGTGGCCCAGCCCGCCGACGATCTCGCTTTCGAGCGGATCGTCAATCTGCCCAGGCGCGGCATCGGTGACGCGGCGATCAAGACACTGCACGGGGTGGCCCGAGGGGCCGAGTTGCCGCTCACCCATGTCGCCCGGCAGATGCTCGAGACCGACGAGCTCGCAACCCGCACGCGCAATGCCTTGGCCGGCTTTTTTCGGATGCTCGACAACTGGCGGCGGGCCTTGGCCGAGTTGCCCCCCCGGGATCTCGCCGAGCGGATTTTGGACGAGAGCGGCTACACGGCGATGTGGCAGAACGACAAGTCGGCCGACGCCCCGGGCCGGCTCGACAACTTGAAGGAGCTGGTCAAGGCCATCGAGGAGTTCGAGACGGTGGGCGCCTTTCTCGAGCATGTCAGCCTGGTCATGGACGCCGTGGGCGAGAGTGGGGCGGAGCTCGCCTCGATCATGACGCTGCACGGGGCCAAGGGCCTCGAGTTCGACCACGTCTTCCTCGCCGGCTGGGAGGAAGGACTCTTTCCCAACCAGCGCGCCCTCGACGAAGGCGGGGCCAAGTCGCTCGAAGAGGAACGCCGGCTGGCTTATGTCGGGATCACCCGGGCCCGCCGAGACTGCACCATCTGCTTCGCCTCCAATCGCCGCATCTACAACCAGTGGTCGTCATCGGTGCCGTCTCGCTTCATCGCCGAGCTGCCGCCCGAGCATATCGAGCATCTCCACCGCAACCCCGCCATGCGCCCCGATACCGACGCTTTCGCCGACGAGCTCTTCAGCCAGCCCCAGGTCGCGAAGTTCCGCTCGCGTCGGGCCGAACTCGGCAAAGTGATCGAGGGCAAGGCCGAGATCCTCAAGACGCCGCCCCGCGCCAGCGCGAACTTCAGCGCCGGTGAGCGCATCTTCCACCAAAAATTCGGCTATGGCCGCATCATCGCGGTCGACGGTAACAAACTCGAGATCGCTTTCGACAAGGCCGGCACCAAAAAAGTGATCGACAGCTTCGTCGAGGCCGCCGGATGATCGCCCATGGCGGCCCGGCCTGGCCCGAAGGCAACGATCCGGACGGGCTCTGGCAGGTCACCTTCTTCTCGGACGAGGCGCTGCCGCCGGCCTTGCTCGAGGCGCTCGAGGAGCGCTCGCTCTCGGCCTCGATCTTCGGCGCCGACGTCGACGACGAGGATGACCCCGTTCGCTGGCGGGTCGACCTCCTGTTCAAGCAGCGACCGGAAACGCCGGCGTTGGAGGCCGAGCTCGAGGCCCTTCTGGCCGCACACGGCCTGACCTTCGAGGGTGGCCTCGAGGTCGGCTGGCTGCCGCACCAAGACTGGCTCGAAGCCGTCCGCATGGTCCGCCAGCCGCTTCGGGTCGGCCGTTTTTGGGTCCATGGCGAGACCGATCCGTTGCCCGAACGACCGAAGCTCGTGCCGCTGCTGATCGAGGCCGGCCTCGCTTTCGGGTCGGGCGAGCACCAGACGACGGCGGCCTGCCTCGAGGCATTCGACGCGCTCTTGCGCCGGAGGCGATATCCCCGCGTTCTCGACATGGGCTGCGGCTCGGCCATTCTCGCCATCGCCGCTGCCCGATCCGACGCGCAATGCCGAGCCGTCGCCGTCGACAACGACCCCTTGGCAGTTCGGGTCGCCCGGGACAATGCCCGGCGCAACCACGTGGCGTCGCGGGTGCGCACGTTGGTCAGCGACGGCTACGCCGATCCGGCCATTCGCCGGGCCGGGCCGTTCGATCTGATTTTTGCCAATATCCTGGCCGATCCCCTGATCGCCATGGCCGGCGACCTCAAGCGGCATCTGGCCCCGGGTGGGGTGGCCGTACTCTCAGGGCTCTTGGATCGCCAGGCCGCCTTGGTCCTGGCAGCGCATCGTGCCCAAGGCCTGCGGGAGATCGCTCGGGTGGAGCGTCAACCTTGGGTGGCGCTCGTCCTGCGCAGCCTGCGCCCCGCACCGGCCGCCTCGCGCCGCTGAACGCTGCCGTTTTCAACACTGATCGATCGCCGCGGCCGATGCTTCAGCTTAGCAGGTGACCAGTCAGCGGCGTACTTAAAACCCAGAATTGAAAATGATGGTCTATTCTGTCATTTCAGTTGACGCTGTGCTGTGCGCCAATAACTGTAAAGAAATCCGACAGCGGCGATGCCTTGGAGAGCAGTCAGCATGTGCCAATCCGATCGATCGGCGACCGACGAGCCGCGTCGTATGCGGGATCGGCTCGAGCGGCTGTTCGCTGGCACTCAAACGCAAAAGCGCAATGGCCTCGGCGAAGCCGGCGAGGATTTCGTCCTCGGCCCCGATCTCGCGGTCGACGATCCCGGGTTGTCGATTCTCCGCGACGACAATGTCGTGGCGATGCGCGCCGAGCGCCGGCTCGGGGATCCGCTCGCCGACTATATCGACCTCTGGTTCGCGCTCGAGCGGTTCCACGAGCGGGCGACCCTGACCGAGGATGGCTGGCGCTGCCTCACCGAGGATTTGCAGCGGCCTTTGGAGCTCCGCTTGGCCGAGCGCCGGCCGGTTACGGTCGATGGCGCGCTCAAGGCGCTGGAGCTCGCCCGCTACCTGATGGAAAATCTCGATTCGTCCGACAATGGCGGTTCGGGCGACTGGTATCGACGGCTGCGCAACCACTTGGTCGAAAGTGCTCATGTGGCACTCAAGGGTGGTTTGCTGCAGCGCAAGCTCAACGACCGGCAGGAAAAGAATGACCATGCGCAGCAATGACGACGTGCTCGATGCCGAGCGAGATGCCGAAGCGATGAGCGGCAATGGACTGGCCCCTTGGCAGCTCGAGGTGATGGTCGGCGACGACTCGCTCGAGCCGGTCCTGCCAGCCGGCCAAAAGGTCGTCGTCGATTGCAGCGATCATACCCTCGAGGGCGGCGGCATTTATGCCGTGCGTGACGGCGACCGACTGGAGCTCTGGCTCTACCAGCCGGGCTTTGTCGGGCTCGGCTGTCGCTTCGCCGGCCAGAATATCGGCACGCTCGTGGCGCTCGGCGGCAGCTTTCGGCTGCGCGGCCCCTTGTCGGTCGAGGCTATTCGCCTGATCGGCCGCGTGGTCGAGCCGGACGCGGAGCAGCCTGCGGCCCTGGCCGAGCTTCGTCAGCAGCAGACGCGGCTCTTGGCCCTGCGCGAGACGACGAGGGCGGCACTCTTGCAATGCGCCGGCACTGCGACCTACGAGCGGCCCTGGGCCACAGCACCGACGGTGGCCGCGGTGGCGGACGGCTTGGCTGCCAGCCTGCGCAACCGAGCTTTCGGCGATCGCTTCGCGCTCGAGCAGCGGCTCGATGCCGTGGATGCCAGGCTCGCCTTTCTCGACGACTTGATCGCGAGTCTGCCGGCTCGCGGCCTCGCTGACGCGTTGACCAAGCTCGAAACCCTGGCAGCCCTGCAGTCGGTGGGCGCCGACGACTTGCAGGAGCGGCTCTTGAGCTCGGCTCTGGCAGCATTGCAGCGGCTCGCCTCCGAGGCACGACGGCCCTGTCGCGACACCGCGAAAGCGGTGAGCGGCAGTGGCGACGATCCCGAGACGGCGGAGCCACTAGCCCAGCCGCTGGAACTCGTGGCCTCGCCACGCCGCCGCCGTTGACGGGGTGCGAGAGCATCGTGCGGTCGTCGCACGCGGGTGGTTGCAAGGTGCGCCGGCCTCGGGTATAGGACGCATCGCTTTTGTCGCCGACGGGGCCGACTTCCCAATGCGGGTTGGCGGCGCTGTCGTTCGGAGATTCCCGGCATGACCAAGTTGAAGACCAAGCGAGCCGCCGCCAAGCGGTTCTCGTTCACCGCGACTGGCAAGATCAAGCGCGGCCACGCCAACCATCGCCACAACTTCACCGGTCAGCCGAAGTCGGCGAAGATGCGGCATCGGAAGATCGGCTATCTGCGTCCGGGTGACGCGGCGCTCGTACGCCTGATGATGCCGTACGGCTGAGCCCTGAACTAGCCGGACGCTGAGACGATAGACAGAGGAACGACGAGATGGCTCGGGTAAAGCGCGGTGTGACCTCACATGCCCGCCACAAGGCGGTGCTGGAGCAGGCCAAGGGCTATTACGGCCGCCGCAAGAACTGCATCAAGACGGCGCGGCAGGCGGTCGAGAAGGCCGGCCAGTACGCCTATCGGGATCGGCGGGTCAGGAAGCGCGAGTTCCGCGCCCTCTGGATTCAGCGAATCAACGCTGCGGCGCGTGAGCAGGGCATGACGTACGGCAATCTGATGCACGGTCTCAAGGTCGCTGGCATCGATTTGGACCGCAAGGTTCTGGCCGATATCGCGGTGCATGACGCGGCGACCTTTGCGGGTTTCGTGGAGAAGGCCGGAGCTGCCCTCCAGAATTGAGATCGTGAGGGGTCCGGCGATTTCCGGGCCCTTTTCGTGATGTCGGGAAGGGGGCCGCGAGTGGCCCCTTTTTTTCGTTCGATCGGCCAGAACGGCGGGTGGTGATGTTGGCGGATATCGATGCGTT
>JAABSG010000243.1 GCA_011390475.1 Geminicoccaceae bacterium
CTGCCACCGACGGCGGCCACCTACGTCACCGAGATGGTCGAGCACGCGGGCACGATCGGCGCGACGATGATCCGTTTCTGGCTCGGCCGGGCGCAACGCGATTGGGCCGGCCGCTGCTGGTCGACGCCCGATCTCTTCGCCCAGCAGCGTCAGGCCGAGGCGCCGTCGGTGCGCCGAGCGTGACGCCCGCCGCGGCCCCGGTCGAGCCTCGTGGCGAACCCGATTGAGGCCGACAGCCGGCAGGTTCTGCGGTCGAAGCGGCGCGATCGTCGCTCTCGTTCGTACCGCTCAGCCGCCCCGGGCAGGCGCCCAGTAGTCGAAGACGAGACCCTTCGCACGGTGCCGACTGGCCAACTCCACGAAGGCCAGATGGGCCGGATGCGGCAGATAGGCAGCGCGGCCGGCCTCGTTTGCGAAGGTGACGAGAAAGCAGTGGGTGAAGCCTTGCGCCTTGCCTTCGACGCTGACGTCGCGGCCCCATTCGAAAGCGACGATCTCGGGAATCGCATCGGGCAAGGCGGCGAAGGCGGCTTCCACCGAGGCGATCTCGGCCGGTGTCGCCTCGGGGGCGAAGGCGAAAAGGACGACGTGGCGAAGGATGCGGTGGTCTAGTTCGCTCATGGGGCGGCTTTCCCTAGTCCGTTGGCAGGCTGCTAAACGCGCCACGAGGCTAGGCCGCGGCAGCTGACCTTGCCATAGTCGTCGCATCACCGCGATTCGACGAAGCGTCGGGTTTGGTTTTTGCGGGGCGCGCTGATGCGCTAATAGTCGGCGCATTCAGCCGCGGTCGGGCGGACACCCGGTCCGCCCGTCGCCCCCGAATGGTGAGGCCGACCGCCTCGCTCGGCCAACCCTAACGCGAAACGCATCGGCTTCATGGATATCTATCTGCCGATTGCCGAGATGTCGGTGAACGTGTTTCTGCTGGTTGGGCTCGGCACGTTTTTCGGCTTTCTCGCCGGCGTGTTCGGCGTCGGCGGCGGGTTCCTCATGACCCCGCTCTTGATCTTCATCGGCGTGCCGCCGGCCGTTGCCGTGGGCTCGGCGGCAGCGCAGCTGCTCGCCTCGGCGACCTCGGGCGCCATCGCCCAGACCCGTCGCCGGCGGGTCGATTTCAAGATGGGGTGGGTGTTGATCGCCGGTGGCGCCGTGGGCTCGGTGATCGGCGTCGCCCTCTTCGCCTGGCTGCGCCGCGTGGGCCAGCTGGAGCTGGTCATCACGCTGGCCTACGTGCTGTTGCTGGGCGCAATCGGCGGGCTGATGCTGGTCGAGAGTGTGCGCGCCTGGCGGCGCAGCAGCCGTGTCTCCGCGGGCATCGTCCGCCGCCAGAAGCTGCACCGGCACTCCCGGCTGCACCACCTTCCCATGCGGATGCGCTTTCAACAATCGCGTCTCTACATCAGCGCCGTGCCGCCACTCGCCGTCGGTGCCGTGGTCGGCATACTGGCCGCCGTGATGGGCGTCGGCGGCGGCTTCATCATGGTGCCGGCGATGATCTACGTGATCGGCATGCCGACGGCCGTGGTCATCGGCACCTCGCTCTTCCAGATCGCCTTCGTCACCGCCATCACGACCTTTCTCCACGCCTACCAGAACCAGGCCGTGGATGTCGTTCTGGCATTGCTCTTGACGGTGGGCGGTGTCGTCGGCGCGCAATTCGGCAGCCGCATCGTGACCCGCCTGCCCGCCGAGCAGTTGCGCGTTCTCCTGGCCCTGCTGGTTCTCGCGGTCTGCGGCAAGATGGGCCTCGATCTCGTTCTGCGTCCCACGGATCTCTACTCGCTGGTCCGCTGAGCGGCGCCTCGGGGCACCATGCCGGCAGCCGCGCCGGCCACGCGGGCGAACGCCTGTCGACCTCGATCATTGGTCGCCCTCGCCGACGGTGCTACCCTCGCCTATTGCCAATTTTCGAGAGAAGGGATCTCGATGTCTGTTCGATTCGTGTCTCGCCGCATGGCTTCGGGCCTGGTCCTGGGCGCGGTGTTCGCCGCCGGCACCGCAGCGGCGCAAGCCGACGAACTGGCCGGCATTCCCAATGTCGAGCGGCTCACCGAGCAGGAGCAGGCGACCTATCGGCAGCGCCTGCGCGATGCGAGCGGTGACCAGGAGCGAGCACGGATACGCGAGGAGGCACGCCTTCACGCGCAAAACCGCCTCCAGCCGCAGCAAGGGAGCGGGCAAGGCGCCGGTCGTGGCCAGGGCGCCGGCGCCGATCAGGGCAGCAGCGGCGGCCGAGGTGGCGGGAGTGGTCAGGCACCGCGCCGGATTCCGGGTAGCGGAGGCGGTCGGAGCAATTGATCGCGGCGGCGTAGTGGACGAGTCCGTAAAAACAACGTGGGGCCCGGCGAGGCGCTGCCCGCCTTGCTTCGGAAATCCGGGGGACATGATTTCCCCCGAGCCCCCTCGTCAGTTGTTGGTCGGGCGTGGCTCCAGCAGCCAGGGACCGATTTCGTCGATGCGGCTGATGCCGCAGAGGCCCATGGCGCGGTCGAGTTCCTGGCGGAGGATGTCGAGGACGTGGATGACGCCGGCCTCGCCGGCGACGGAGAGGCCCCAGAGCTGGGGGCGGCCGACGAGGCAGCAGGATGCTCCCATGGCCAGCGCCTTCAAGACGTCGCCGCCCCGCCTGATCCCCCCGTCGAGGAGGACGGGGATGCGGCCCTGGACGGCCTCGACCACGTGCGGCAGGGCCTGGAGGGAGGAGACGGCGCCGTCGAGCTGGCGGCCGCCGTGGTTGGAGACGATCACACCGTCGACGCCGAGCTCGGCGGCCTTGCTGGCTTCCTCGGGATGGAGCACGCCCTTGAGGATCAGCGGGCCTTGCCAGAGGCCGCGCAGCCACTCGACGTCGCGCCAGCTCATGCCGGGATCGAGGATCGAGCCCATTTTCCCGGCGAGCGTCTCGAGATCGGCGGGCTCGTTCGGGCGGACGTAGTTGCCGAAGGTGAGCTTGGGGAGTTCGCTCTTCATGCGCAAGAACCAGGGCAGCTTGGTCGCCATCCGGGCGAGGTCGCGGGGCGCGAAGCGGGGCGGGATCTGAAAGCCGTTGACGATGTCGCGCTCGCGCTTGCCCAAGAGCTGGTTGTCGATGGTCAAAACCAGCGCGTCGTAGCTCGCCGCCTCGGCCCTTCGGGTCAGCTCCTCGGTGAAGCCGCGGTCCTTGTAGACGAAGACCTGCATCCAGCGCGGTGCCGCCCTCGTTTCGGCGAGTTGCTCGAGGGTGCAGACGGAGCCGTGGGAGAGGCAATAGGCGGTGCCGGCCGCGGCCGCAGCCCGGGCCGCAGCGCACTCGCCGTCGGGCCAGAAGAGCCCGGCGAGGCCGGTCGGGCCGACCATGATGGGCATCGAAAGCGTCTGGCCGAAGAGCTCGATCCCGAGATCGCGGGTGGCCGCGCCCTCGAGCGGTCGGGGCCACAAGGTCACGCCATCGAACGCGCGCTCGTTGGCCTCGAGCGTCACCTCGTCCTCGGCACCACCATCGGCGAAATCGAAGACCGGCCGCGGCAGGGCTCGGCGCGCCAAAAGCCGCATGCGCGCGACGTTGAAGCCGTCACGCTGCCAAGCCATGCCTAGCGCCGCAGGCCGTAGAGCCCGGCCGCCGCCGCGCGGCCGGCATGGCCCTCGGCGGTGTGCAGGGCGATCGGCGCCGGGTCGCGGTCCTGGCTGGTGCCGTAGCCGCCGGACGCGCCGCCGAAGAGCGTGAACCGCTTCACTTCGTGTCGCTCGCTGCCCTCCGCGTCGGTGATGGTGATCTCGGCGATCTCGAGCCTGCGGTTTTCGATGCCGTCATCCGACGGGTACTCGCGGTCGGAACAGGCGGCGAGTTCCGCCCGCATCCGTTGCTGGGCATAATGCATGAGGTCCTCGCAGCTGCTCTCGAAGACGGTGCTGCCGTACGTCGCCACGATCCGGGTGATTCGCTCGACGCCCTGCTCGGCCGGGTCGATAACGTCCGGGAGATCCTCGGCGTTCTAGCGCAGCGTGTGGGTAATGGCCAAGAGCCGCTTCCGGACCGCGCGGCACAATCATACCGTTCCATGCCGGCATTCGATGACGATCCGCCGGCATGCCCAGCCCGCCTCGAGGCACGGGATTCGCCGATCCCCAATCGGGGATTTCAAAATGCCAACTGTTTGAATTCATGGCGCGCTCGGGAGGACTCGAACCCCCAACCTTCTGATCCGTAGTCAGATGCTCTATCCGTTGAGCTACGAGCGCGTGGCTGGTGATGTAGCGGCTTGCGGGCTCGGGTTCAAGCTTTTGTCCGGGACCGTCGGATCGTCAGTCGTCGTCCGTGGCCGTGGTCTTGCCGATCTGCAGGAGCGTCAGCCGGTGGCGCTCGCGTTTTTTGACCGTGACCCGGTAGAGGCCGAGCCGCACGGTCTCGCCCTCATTGGGAATGCGCTCGGCCAGATCGATGACGAGGCCGGCCAGGGTCACCGCCTCGTCCTCGGGCAAGTCCCAGTCCATCAGGCGGTTGAGCCGGCGGATCTGGGTCTGGCCGCTGGCGATCAGGCTGCCGTCGGGCTGCTCCTCGACATCGTCGAGTTCGCGATCCTCGGCCTCGGCGAGCTCGCCGACGATCGCCTCGAGCACGTCCTGCAGCGTGACCAGGCCCTGCAGGTCGCCGTATTCGTCGACCACCAGCGCCATGTGGGTCTTTTTGTGGCGGAACTGCTCGAGCTGCTTTCTCAGCGGCGTGGTCTCCGGCACGAACCAGGGCTCGCGCATCACGTCCCCGATCTTGGGCGACAGCCGCCCCCCCTCGCCCACTGCCTCGGCTTCAGCGGCGCCGACCAGCGCCGACAAGAGATCGCGCAGATGCAGGATGCCGACGATCTGGTCGCTCGCGCCGCGATAGACCGGGTAGCGGCTGTAGGGTTCGTCCTTCAGTCGGGCGACGGCATCCTCGACCGTCATGTCGGCGTCCAGCGCCACCACCCGACCGCGATGGGTCATCACCTCCTCGACCCCGACATGCTCGAGGTCGAGCACGCCATCGAGCATGTCGTGGGCGTGCTTGGCGAGTTCGCCGCCGGCACCCAGCGCATCGATGATGCCCCGCAGCTGCTGGCTCGCCGAGATGATGTCCTCGGCATTGGTCGGCAGCTTCAGCCCGCGCAGCACCAGGCGGACGACCCAGCCGATGCCGGTGGTGAGCGGGCGGAAGAGAAAGACCAGGACCCGCAAGGGGGCGGCAATGCGCATCGCCACCGCATCGTGGTGGCGAATGGCCACGGTCTTCGGCACCACTTCGGAGAAGATGACGATCAGCACCGTCATGATGGCCGTGGCGTAGACCACGCCGGCGTCGCCGAAGAGCCGGAGGAGGACGTCGGTGGCCAGCGCCGCCGCCAGAATATTGACGATGTTGTTGCCCAGGAGCAGCGTGCTGATCAGCCGCTCGCGGTCGTTCAAGAGGGCCACCAACGTGCCCGCCCGGCGATTGCCGGCCTGGGCCAGGGCCACGGCCTTGGCTTTACCGGTCGCGGTGACGGCGGTCTCGCTGCCGGAAAAAATGCCCGAAAGAAGCAAGAGCAGCAAAATCGCGACGACGTAGAACGTGATCAATAAGGTGCCCCGATGGCCATCGACCGGCCGGTCTCTCGGCAATTA
>JAABSG010000244.1 GCA_011390475.1 Geminicoccaceae bacterium
TGTTCGCCGTAAATCAATGCGCCAGAGGGATCGGCGCTGCGGCATGTAAGTCGGCAATCGCCCTCATCGTCGGCTGGAGGCCGGACCCGATGCAGCCTCGAGAAAGTCGACGATCGTCCGAGCGACCACGGCATGCAGCGCCTCGCGGTGCCGCCCGCCCGCGTCCATGCAGACGATCTCGTCGCCGGGCTCCTCCGCCTCCAGGAGCGCCACGGCGCCCGGCTTGCAGACCGGCATGAAGGAGAAATGCCCTGCATCGGCGAGCTCGATCACCGTCGTGGCCGCCGCCGGAAGTTGCGCCGCGAGATGGCCGGATTC
>JAABSG010000245.1 GCA_011390475.1 Geminicoccaceae bacterium
CGGCGTAGTAGCGGCAGAAATCGACGGCTTCGCGGACCTCGGCGACACCGTCGGCCATGGTCTTGCCGGCCTCGCGGGTGCAGAGCGTCATCAGTTCGGCGATGCGTTCCTCCATCAGGTCGGCGGCGCGCTCGAGGCAGGCAGCGCGCTCGAAGGCGGGGCGGGCGGCCCAGGATTCAGCGGCTTTCTCGGCCAGCGTCAGCGCTCGGTCGATCTCGTCCGGCGTAGCATCGCGGGTCTGGCCCACGACGCGGTCCTTGTCGGCTGGCGAGTGGACGGGGCGGAGGCCGTCGGTCGCGGCCTTGCCGCCGACGATGGGGGCTGCTTCGTGGTCCTGGTGATCGGCGTCGAGCATCTTCTCGCGCAAGGCAGCGAGCTCGCCCGGGGAGGTCAGGTCGAGGCCGCGGGCGGCTGGGCGCTCGGGCATCAAGATGTGCCGTGGGGTCGGGATCTTCGGGTGCGGGCGGCCACTCGAAGCACGGGTGCGGGCGATCGGGTCCTCGATGATCTCGTCGATCGGCAGGCGGTCGTCCTGCAGGCGGTTGACGAAGGAGCTGTTGGCGCCGTTCTCGAGCAGGCGGCGGACGAGATAGGCGAGGAGGTCCTCGTGCTGGCCCACGGGCGCATAGATGCGGCAGCCGACACCGAAACGGTCGCTCTCGACGATCTCCTGGTAGAGGGCCTCGCCCATGCCGTGCAGCCGCTGGAACTCGAAATTGCGGGAGTTGCCGGCAAATTCGAGGACCGAGGCGATGGTGTGCGCGTTGTGGGTGGCGAATTGCGGGTAGAAGACCTCGTCCTTGTGCAGCAGCTTTCGGGCACAGGCGAGGTAGGAGACGTCGGTCGAGGGCTTGCGGGTGAAGACCGGGTAGCCGTCGAGGCCGAGCTCCTGCGCGCGCTTGATCTCGCTGTCCCAGTAGGCGCCCTTGACCAGGCGGATCATCAGCCGGCGCCGGCTACGCTTCGCCAGGTCCTCCAGCCAGTCGATGACGAAGGGCGCGCGCTTCTGGTAAGCTTGCACCACGATGCCGAAGCCGCCCCAGCCGTCGAGCTTCGGGTGCTTGGCCACGGCCTCGATCAGGTCGAGCGACAGGTCGAGGCGGTCGGCCTCCTCGGCGTCGATGTTGAAGCCGATATCGTGGCCTGCGGCCTGGATCGCCAACGCTTCGAGGCGGGGCAGGAGCTCGTCCATGACCCGGGCCTTTTGTGCCAGCTCGTAGCGCGGGTGCAGGGCCGAGAGCTTGACCGAGATGCCGGGGCCGAGGACCGGGCCGCGCCTGCCTGCGGCCTTGCCGATCTTGGCGATCGCGGTCTTGTAGGCGGTGAAGTAGCGCTCGGCGTCCTCGGCGGTGCGGGCGGCTTCGCCCAGCATGTCGTAGGAATAGCTGTAGCCCTTGCCCTCCAACGACTTGGCGCGGTCCAAGGCCCCCTCGATGGTCCGGCCCATGACGAACTGGCGGCCGAGGATCTTCATCGCCTGGCCCACGGCTTCCCGGACCACGGGTTCGCCGAGCCGGGCGACGAGACGGCCGACCAACGAGCCGGCCGAGCTCGAGCCGGCGAAGCGGCCGAGGCCGACGACCCGCCCGGTGAGCATCAAGGCCAGGGTCGAGGCGTTGACGAAGAGCGAGCGGGAGTGGCCGAGATGCTTGTCCCAGTCGGCCGGTGCGATCTTGTCGCGGATCAGCCGTTCCTGGGTGTCGTTGTCGGGGACGCGGAGCAGGGCCTCGGCGATGCACATCAGCATCACGCCTTCCTGGGTCGAGAGGCCGTATTCCTGGAGGAAGGCGTCGATGCCGCCGGGCCTATGGCGCTGGCCGCGGACGGCCTGGACGAGGCTGCCGGCGGTGGCGTCGATGCGGCTCTGCGCCTCGGGGTCGAGCTCGAGCTGGTCGAGAAGCGCGCGGACGCATGCCGTCTCGTCGGCCCGGTAGTGCGCATCGATCGTGGTGCGCAACGGGTCGCGTTGGCTTGGTGCTTGCTCGAAGATCATCGCCCGGCTCCGACTGCTCGTGTCGAGAGAGAGGTAGCATGCGGGTCGGGGCCTGACGAGGCGGCTACTCCTGGGTGCGTTCCTCGCTGGTCAACGCGTGGCCGAGGAGGAGGCGGATCAGGTGGTCGGCGAAGGCGATGGCGAGGACGACGGTGCCGACGGCCATGACCAGTTGCGGAATCCAGAGCGGGGTGGCGTCCTGGCCCTGGCTGATGTCGTTGATGAGCCTGGAAATCTGCACGGCCTTGATGGCGTACCAGGCGAAATAGACGGAGAGGCCCGTGGCAACCAGCAGACACCAGAATTCGGCAATGCGCCGGGCGGTGCCGGTCAGCCGGCTGATCACCAGCGAAACCCGGATATGGGCGCCGTGGTTGAGCGTATAGGCGAGCGCGAAGAAGGAAGCGCCGGCCATGGCGTAGCCGGCATAAGAGGTCGAGCCCGGGAACTGCACGCCCAACCAGCGGGCGCCGATCTGCACCAGGATGATCAAGAGAACGGCCACGAGAAAGCCGGCGGCGATGAGCCCGCAGACGCGGTAGAGGCCGTCGAGCCCCAGCCGAATCGCGCGCGCCATCACCGCCATCGGCTCTACATGCTCCGATAGTCGTCGATCACGGCCTCGCCGGTCTCGCCGGCCGTCGCCAGCCATTCCTCGGTCATGGTAGCACCGATCGCCTCGAGGTCGGCGCGGAGCTGGTCGCCCGCAGGCTCGACGGTCATGCCGTTCTCGACCATCTGCGCCTTGTACCAGTCGTTGAGCTCCTCGGACTTGGCGGTGCCGCGCGCCTCGGCCTGGTCGCCACAATCGCGGAGGGCCTGGCGGGCAGCGTCGTCGAGCCCTTCCCAGGCCGGCTTGTTGACCAGGATGTGGTTGTACGGCAGCCAGGCATTGACCTCGTACCAGTGGGTCAGCTGCTCCCAGACCTTGCTGTCGTAGCCGGTCGCACCCGAGGAGATGAAGCTCTCGGCAACACCAGTGGCCAGGGCCTGGCTCAGCTCGGCCGCCTCGATCTGCACGGGCACGGCACCGGTGAGCTCGGCCATCCGCGCGGTGGCGGCATTGTAGGAGCGGAACTTCACGCCGGCGAGGTCGTCGGCAGAGTTGAGCTCCTTTTTGGTGTAGAGCCCCTGCGGCGGCCAGGGCACGCCATAGAGCAGGACCATGTTCTGGCTGTCGAGCAATTGCTCGAGGGCGGGGCGGGTGGCGTCCCAGAGTTTTTTCGAGTCTTCGTAGCTCGAGGCCAGGAAGGGGATGCTGTCGATGCCGAAGAGCGGGTCTTCGTTGGCATGCGCCGAGAGCAGCCGCTCACCGATCAGCGCCTGCCCGGTCTGCACCGCGCGCTTGATGTCCGCCCCACCGAAGAGCGAACCGCCGCCGTGAATGACGATTTCCAACTCGCCACCGGTCGCCTCGGCGACACAAACGGCGAATTCCTTGGCGTTCTCGGTGTGGAAATTGCTGTCGGGATAGGCCATCGGCATGTCCCACCGCTCGGCGGCGGCGGTGCCGGCGCTGAGCGCAATGGCCGCGGCCCCGGCAAACGCCGTCTTGTACATTGTCGTCATGGGTGCCTTCCTCCTGGTGAGCCGGTCGCTCCGGTCGCTCGTCCCGGCAAAGTTAGGCGTCGCCCGGCCTCGCGGTCAATTCTCGAGAGTGGCGGCCACCCTCTGACCCGCGCCGGCCCGCGTCAGGATTCGCGCCTGCGTTCGCCCGTAGCCGTTCTCCAGCTCGGCCAGATGCGGGCCCAGATGCGTGTGCAGCGCCGGCAGGGCGTGGAAGGGAACGCCGGGGATGCCGTGATGCTCGGCGTGGTAGGCCATGTTCCAGTTCAGCCACTGAATAGGGCGACCGGTGCGCACGGTGCGCGTGTTGCGCAGCATATCGGGAACGAGGGGGCAGGCGCCGTGCTCGCTCATGCGGATGACGCGCATGACGGGCTCGGCGATAATGCGGGGGACGAGCCAGAGCCAGAGTGCCGCCGTCGACCCGGCGGCGAGGGAGACGGCGGCGATGGCGGCGTAGACGGCCCACATCACCCGAGCGTCGCGCTGCACGCGGGCGCGCTGGCTCGGCGCGATGAAGCCCTTCTCGACGGGGGTGAAGGCGGCGAAAGGATGCCGGAGGAGGGAGGAGAGCAGCGCCTGGAAATAGGGAATGCTGGTCGCGTACCAAAGATACCCGCCGACCGTGCTGGTGGCGGTGATCATCTCCGGGTCGTGGTCCGGATCGGAGGTGTGGGCGTGATGAGCCGCATGTTCGAGGCGGAAATGGGTCGGTGGCAGGCCGAGGACGAGCGACGTCGCCCAGTAGACGCTCTCGTTGAGGCGCCGCGACTTGAAGGCGCTGGAATGGGCCGTCTCGTGGAACGGGGCGAAGAGGTGAACGATGACGATGCCGTGCAGGAACATCGCGGGCCAGAGCCAGCCAGTGCCGAGGCTCAGCCAGACCAGACCGCCGGTGCAGGCCAGGGTCGCAAGGTGGGCCGCGAGAAAAACGAGGCCCGGGCCGTCGCGGCGCTGGGCGAGCGATCGAAGCACTGTGGCGGGGACGAGGTCGCGGGGGTTGGGCAAGGTGCACTGATCCTTCAAGCAATTCGAACGCGAAAGTACGGCTCTACGGCCGCCGAGCAAGGGGATCCTCAGCCATTGAACACCACCTCGCCTGCGCGCCGGAGGTCGTAGCCGCCGAGGCGTTCGGCTTCGGCGGCGAAGGCGGGGGTTCGGGTGAAGGCCACGAGCTTTTGCAGTGCCGGCTCGAAGTAGTCGCGACGGCGCAATACGAGGTCGAAGGCTTCGGTCCGGAGCGGCACGAAGCCGATGCCGACACGCCTGGCGACCGCCTCGATGCCGAGGCCGCAATCGGCGCGGCCGTCGGCGATGCAGGCGGCGAGGTCGGCCTCGGTCCGCGCAGAGATCACGCCGGCGAGGTCGAACGGCGGTAGCCCCAACGTCTCGAGGATCGTCTGCAGCAGGACGGCGCTGCCGCTCTCGGCCGGGCGGACGACGAGCCGGAGGTCGGGGCGGGCGAGATCGCCGGCTGTGGCTATTCCCTTGGGGTTGCCAGCCGCGACCAGGAGACCCTGGCGTCGCTCGGCGAAGCGGAGCACCACCGTGTCGGGCAAGGCGACGTTGGCGCGGATGGCGGCGATGTTGCCCGAGGATGGCTCGCTGGCACCTTCGGCCGGGGGGAGGTGCAGGCCGGCCAGCCTGGCCTCGCCGGCGGCGAGCCGGCGCAATCCCGCGAGACTGCCGCAGGCGAGGACGGCAAGCCCGCTGCCCGAGTCGCGCAAGGCCCATTCGAGCAGCGGCTCGCTCGATCCTGCGTAGATCGGCGGCGGCGGCGCAGCCTCGATGCCGGCGGCGTCGGTGTGCCGTTCGAGCCAGCGGTCGATGAGCGGGCGTGAGAAGAGCAGCTTGCCGGTGGCGCGGGTGCAGGGAATCTGCTGTTTGGCGACGAGATCATAGAGGCTGCGCTCCTTGAGCCTGAGATAGGCCGCGCATTCAGCGGTGGTCATCAGCTCCATGGGCTGCGGAATCCTGCAAAAAACTGTCGGATTTGCATTCTTTACGATTTTGGCGGTTTTGTCCATCATGCCGCCGATGTCTGGAGGCGATGCATGACAGCGGAGGGGCCCTTCGTCCTGGCCTTGGCGATGATCTGGAGCGCCGATCCGGTGCTGGTAGAGATCGTCGGCCTGTCCTTGCGCGTCACGCTGACCGCTCTCGGGGTGGCGGCCTGCATCGGCCTGCCCCTGGGGGCCGCGCTGGCGCTGGCGCGGTTTTGGGGCCGCGGCCTCGTCGTCGTGGTGATGAGCGCCTTGATGGGCCTGCCGCCGGTGGTGGCCGGGCTGATGATCTATCTCCTGCTGTCGCGCGCGGGGCCCCTTGGCGATCTCGGTCTGCTGTTAACGCCCACGGCCATGATCATCGCTCAGACGGTGC
>JAABSG010000246.1 GCA_011390475.1 Geminicoccaceae bacterium
AACATCACCGAGGATACGCCGCCTCAGCTCTCATCCACCAAATTCGAGCATAGTTCGACGCTGGGTGCGGTCCTGGTGTCGATCGGCGTCTCGATAGCCGGGGCGAGACGCTGGCTGCGGCCCAGTCGAGCCAGGACCTCGAGCGGGCGACGGTGTGGTGAACCGGGCGCGTCACGGCGGTGGCGGAATGGCTCACGACCGCGGCGACGGGCGCTGGCGCCACGATCAGGCGGCGTCCATGGCCCTGCCGATGGTGATGAGCGGTGCCGGGCGAGCCGTGCTCGGGAAGAGGGCTTCGCCAGCGATGTGATCGATGCCGGCGACCAGGGCTGCGCGCAGGTTGCAACGGTCGGAGCCGACATGGCAGAGCGTGCGGACGCCGAGCCCTTCGGCCCTGGCGATCAGTGCTGCCACCGCGCCCGCGTGACGGCGCGTCGCAAGATCGAACGAGAGCCCGGCGATGCCGGTATTGGCGAGATGGTCGACTTCGGCGGCAGGGCCGCGCGGCCGCGGCGCCGTTTTCGCCCGGATGGCGATGGCCGTCGGCTCGACGGCGACCAGCACGCCCACGGTGAACGGCCGGAGATAGCTCACGAGCTCGCGCACCCGCCCTCGGGGCAGTGAATCGGGCAGGCCGACGAGCTCGATCACCAGCCGGCGCCGCGCTGCGGCCGGCAGCCGCCGGCAGGCGAGTATCAGCTTTTGTCGGTGGCGCATCGTCGCCAACGTGGCGTAGCGCAGCTGGATCGCGACAGCGGCACGAAAGCTGCGATCGGCCAGGATGGCTGTGGCCGCCGCCACGGCCCAGCAGTCGCTGGCCGCCGCGTGCTCGTCGTCGACCGATGTCGCGGCCGACAGGCTGTTGTCGGCCGTGGCCGCGGTGAGCGCCTGGATCGAGATCTGTCGCTTTTTCGGGCTCAGGATGGGTGTGAAGCACGGCGTCCAGCCGGCGGTCGCTGCGGCCGCCGGCTCCGGCGGGTCCGCCAGCGCCGCCTCGACCCGGCGCTGCAGCGTCGGGGGATCGGTGACGCCGGCCAGACCCGTCGCCAGATCGAAGCGCGCCGTGATCAGCCGACAGGCGACACCGCCCGCGATGACGCCGCAGAGGCGCTCGGTGATCTCGGCGGCTACTCGTCTGGCCAGTCGTTCGGCGGTGGCTCGATCGACATCGGTGAGCAGGAGCCAGAAACGCTGGCCCTGGACAGCGAGATAGAGGTCGGCGGCGCCGAGCCGGCGAGCGAGCAGCCCCTCGATGAAGTGATGGGTCTTCTCTTGCATCGCGGGCCAGCGCGCCCTGAAGCGACGGCTGATCTCGCCGAGGTCGAGGACGAAGAGCCCGCCTTTGCCCCGCGCATCGTAGAGGCCCGCATGATGCTGCCGAAACGCCTCGAGCCGGGCCGCGAACCGGGACGCATCGCCCGGGTCGAGGCCGTGCCGGCCGCGCGGCGGGTAGAGAGCGGGCGCCGCCATCGCCGGCTGCCGGCGGTACTGTCGCTCGGTCGCCGCATCTGCCGCCGCGTGGACGGCCGTCGACCTCGTGTCGTCGCGCATCATCACCACCATCTGTCGGGCGGCCGGCTGCCGGCTCTCGCCATCGCTGTGATCGGGCGCACCTGCCACGCCGCTCGACCACGCCCCTTTCTATGCGGGCACGACGTTGAAGATCCGGTTAACGCGATACGACGTCTCGATGCGGCGGCGCGGCGCTTGTTCTCGGCTGCCGCAGCCGGTAGGCAACCAGTCGTGGTCGATCCGCGACCGCGGCCATCCCCCGTCATTGCCAGCAGGTCGCCCCATGCCCGTTGCTCCCGATCGATTGTTAGAAGCGCTGGTCGAACTCGCCGACGCGGCCGGCCGCGAGATCATGCGCCATTACGCTCTGGGCACCGAGGTGATGGAAAAGGCCGACAAGTCGCCGGTGACCGTGGCCGACGAGGCCGGCGAGGCGATCATCCTGGACGGCCTCCGGCGGCTCACGCCCGAGATCCCGGTGGTGGCCGAGGAGGCGGTGGCCAAGGGTGACATCCCGACCGTCGGCGACCAGCCCTTCTGGCTGGTCGATCCCTTGGACGGCACGAAGGAATTCATCCAGAAGCGCGGCGAGTTCACCGTCAATATCGGCCTCGTCGAGGGCCAGGTGCCGGTCCTGGGCGTGGTCCTGGCACCGGCCATCGACACCGCCTGGTGGGGGGCGGTGGGCCATGGTGCGACGCGGCGCAAGGCCGGTGTCATCGAGGCCATCCGGGTGCGCGAGGCGCCGGGCCCGGGCGGGCTGGTCGCCGTCGCCAGCCGCTCGCACCGCGATGCCGAAACCGACGCCTGGCTCGACGCGCACGGCATCACCGAGACGATCTCCTGCGGCAGCTCGCTCAAGTTCTGCGCGGTGGCCGAGGGCCGGGCGGATGTCTACCCGCGCTTCGGGCCGACCATGGAGTGGGACACCGCCGCCGGCCACGCCGTGCTGCGCGCTGCCGGAGGTGAAGTGGTGACCACCGAGGGCCTGCCCTTCCGCTATACCAAGCCCGATTTTCGCAATGGCGGCTTCATCGCCCGGGCGCATGGCTGAGCCCGGACACTTCGGGTGACGGCAGGGGTCGGTCTCGCAACGCGGTTGTTGCGCCTGCTGCCGGCGGAGACCGCCCACGATCTGGCGATCCGCGCCCTCGTCCTTGCTCCCCGCCTGAAGCCCGACGTGCCTGATGGGCTGCGGGTCCGTCTGGCGGGGCTCGATCTCGCCCATCCTCTCGGTCTCGCCGCCGGCTTCGACAAGAACGCGGCGGCGCTCGACGGTCTCGCCCGGCTGGGCTTCGCCTGCATCGAGGCCGGCACGGTCACGCCGCGGCCGCAAGCGGGCAATCCCAAGCCCCGGCTCTTTCGCTTGGCCGAAGACGCTGCCATCATCAACCGCATGGGCTTCAACAATGCCGGGCTCGACGCCTTCGCCAAAAAGCTCGAAGTGCGCCCGCGCGATGTCGTGGTCGGTGCGAATATCGGCATCAACAAGGACGAGACGGACCCTGCTTCGGCTTATGCCAGTGGGGCAGACCGGTTGCTGCCTTTGGCGGACTACCTCGCGGTCAACGTGTCCTCGCCCAATACGCCGGGCTTGCGGGATCTGCAGGAGCGCCGGGCGCTGACCGGTGTCCTCGACGCGGTGACGGCCGCCCGAGACTGCCATGTCGACGCCGGCGGCCGAAGACGCCCGATCTTCCTCAAGGTTGCCCCCGACCTCGACGATGCCGCGGCCCTGGCCATCGTCGAGACGGCGATCGAGGCCGCGATCGACGGGCTCGTCGTCGCCAACACCACGCTCGGCCGGCCGGACAGCCTGATCGGCGAAGCGCGTCACGAAACGGGCGGGCTCAGCGGCCGGCCGCTGCTGACCCCCTCGACCCGGCTCCTCGCCCTGATGGCGCGTCACGCCACCGGCCGGCTCGCCTTCATCGGCGTCGGCGGCATCGGCTCGGGCGCGGATGCCTACGCCAAGATCCGCGCCGGTGCGACGGCGCTGCAGCTCTATACCGCCTTCGTCTACGAGGGCCCCGGCATCATCCAGCGCATCCTCGACGAGTTGGCCGAATGCCTGGCGCGGGATGGTTTCGCGGATGTCGCGGCGGCTGTCGGGACCGGAATTTAGCGACCAGCCAACGTGCCATGCACTACCTTCAGCCTTCCACCTTGACGGCCACCGCATCCGGGCCTATCGCCTGGGTCCGTGGTGATTTGAGCCGGTCGGCTTGCGGGCCACGTTAAACAAGCCGCTAAAAGACCGGGTGCTGCTGGAGCCCTGGTCCGATTCGACCGGGGCTTTTTCTGTTGGAGCAACGGTGATGGCGGCACAGGACGAGACGGGCTGGCGGCTGGAGACGCGCCTGGTGCAGGGTGCCCTCGATCGCTCGCATCACGGCGAGACGGCAGAGGCGCTCTACCTCACCTCGGGTTTCGTCTACGACCGGGCGGGCGACGCCGAGGACCGGTTCAAGGACCGTGCTCCGGGTTTCATGTACAGCCGCTACGGCAACCCGACGGTCGCCACCTTCGAGGCGAGGCTCGCCGCCATCGAGGGGGCCGAGGCCTGTTGTGCCGTCAGCTCCGGCATGGCCGCCGTCAACGCCGCGTTGATGTGCAACCTGAAGGCCGGTGATCGGGTGGTGGCGGCCCGCGCCCTCTTCGGCTCCTGTCGCTACATCATCGGCGACATCCTGCCCCGCTTCGGCGTCGAGACGGTCTTCGTCGACGGCGCCGATCTCGACGCCTGGCGCCTCGCCTTGGCCGAGCCCACCGCCATGGTCTTCTTCGAGACCCCCTCCAACCCGTCCCTGGAACTCGTCGACATCGCGGCCGTGGCCGCCCTCGCGCACCGGGCCGGCGCCCTGGTCGTGGTCGACAACGTCTTCTCCACCCCGCTGCTGCAACGCCCGCTCGCTCTGGGTGCCGACATCGTCGTCTATTCCGCGACCAAGCACATCGACGGCCAGGGCCGTTGCCTGGGTGGAGCGGTGCTGAGCACGAAGATTTTCAGGGACGAGGTTCTCCATCCCTATCTCAAGCATACCGGCCCGAGCCTCAGTCCGTTCAATGCCTGGCTGCTCTTGAAGGGTCTCGAGACCCTGCCGCTCAGGGTGAACCAGCAATGCCGCTCGGCCGAGCGGCTGGCGCAGCATCTCGAGGCCCATCCCAAGGTCCGCCGCGTCCTCTATCCGGGCCTCGAGAGCCATCCGCAATACGCGCTGGCGAGGCTGCAGATGCAGGCGGGCTCGACCCTCCTGGCCTTCTATGTCGGCGGCGGCAAGGAACGGGCGTTCGAGGTCCTCAACCGGCTGAAGCTGATCGCGATCTCCAACAATCTCGGCGATTCCAAGAGCCTGGTGACCCACCCTGCCACCACCACGCACTCCAAGCTGCCGATCGAGGAACGGGCGGCGCTCGGCATCGACGACGACCTGATCCGCCTCTCCGTCGGCCTCGAGCATGTCGACGACCTGATCACCGATCTCGACCAGGCGCTCGCTTGACCCGACCCCGGCCCAGTCGCCACAACGGGCGCCGACAGCAGCGTGACGAAAGGCAGGACGGATGGCGGCAAGCGGGCAGCGAGCGAATGACGACGGCACGATCGATCTCGTGCTCTTCGATCTCGGCGGGGTCCTGATCGACTGGGAGCCGCGCCGGCTCTACCGCAAGATCTTCACCGACGAATCGGCGATGGAGCAGTTCCTGGCTACCGTCTGCACGCCAGCCTGGAACCTCGAGCTCGATCGCGGCCAGCCTTTCGCCGAGGCGGTCGCCGAACTGGTGGAACGCCATCCGGATCAGCGTGAGCCGATCGAGGCCTATCAGGCACGCTGGATCGAGATGATCGGCGGGCCGATCGGCCACACCGTGACCTTGCTCCAGGGGCTGCAGGGCCAGGGGCGCCATATTCGGGCGCTGACCAACTGGTCGGCCGAGACGTTTCCGCTCGTGCGCCACGATCCGGTTTATGCCTTCCTCGACCATTTCTCGACCATCTACGTCTCGGGCGAGCTGCGAATGATCAAGCCCAACGACGACATCTTCCACCACGTGCTGGACGATCTCGACATGGCGGCAGGGCGCGTTCTCTTCATCGACGATTCGGCGAAGAACATCGCCACCGCCGACCGGCTCGGCTTTGCCACCCACCAGTTCAGCGAGCCCGCTGCCCTCGAGGCCGATCTCCGCCGCAGGCGCCTCTTGGCCTGAACCATGCGTCAGGTCCTGGCCGTCCTCGCCGCCATCACCGTGACCCTCGGGCTGGGTGCGGCGGGATTGGCGGTTTGGCTCGCCTATGCCTCCCTGCCCCAACTGATGGGCGAGGTGCGCATCGCCGGGCTCGAGTCCAGGGTCACGATCGCCCGCGACAACCTCGGCATCCCCCTGATCGAGGCCGAGAACGAG
>JAABSG010000026.1 GCA_011390475.1 Geminicoccaceae bacterium
GCCTCCACCAACGTCGCGAACCGCCCACCCGAGTCCTCGGGCTCGGGATCCAGGACCAGCACTGGTCCGGACGTCTCCAGCAGCCAGCACATGTCGTTCCGGCACTCGTGACGATCGCGGCGCTGCCGCCCCGCAACCACCGCACCACGCGCCTCGAGCAGCGTTCGCCGCTCATGCGCCGCGTGGGTCTTCACGTGCACACCGTGCTGGAACCCCGCCCGGGAAGGATCCGTGAGCCCGATCGCAGCGGCCCGGGCCGTCGCGTCGACGATCACCGCCTCGCACGTTCGCGTCGACACGTCGAACGCCCCATCCCGTTACGCGGCTATCTTCCCCCGATCGCCACGACCGCCCGGACGGCCGATGCCGTGATGCATCCTCACGAACGGCGTGTAGCCGCCGGGCAGCGATTACCCCGTGTGCGGGGATCACGCTTCGGGGTCCGGCGAGACCACCGCAAGAGCCGGCGACGAGCCAGCCGTCGGCCGGCCCGACATGTTCGGCCGACCAGCTCTCGACGGCGGTGATCACGCTGGGCACCTGCCGACTGCACCACGCGGTGGGACGCGATCCCGACCGACGATGGCCATGAACGGCGCACCTGCGACACCGCAACCTCGGACGACTTTCGCTGGCCGCCCGAAGGTGCGGAAATCTCGGACAGTTTTCGCTGGCCGCCAGAAACGCGGAAACCCCGGACAGCTTTCGCTGTCCGGGGTCCACGCAGATCCGAGCTCACCCCAGGGAGGCGGAGGGCTGACCCGGAACGCTCGAGCCGCTTTAGGCGGCGAGCGACTTCGCGTCCTCGATGTTGGCGTTCACACGCTTGGTCACGAGGTCGGCAACCTGCTTTTGTGCCTTCATGCCGAGGTCCGTCTGCTCCTTGGCGACGGCCATCACCTTGTCGGCGGCGGCCTTGGCGTCGGCGATGAACTCTTCGGGCTTCTTCTTGGTGACGTCGCCCTTGAGCATGGCCTCACCCTGCTTGAAGCTCTCTTCGACCCAGCCGTACTGCAGCTTGGCGATCGCTTCGGCGGTCTGCATCCAAATGCCCTGGGCCTCGACCATGGTGTCGACATTGGCCTTGTGCATGGCGACGACGGCGTCGAAATTGAACTTGGGCATCTCGAACTTCGGCATCTCGAACTTGGGGGCGGTCTTCGTGGCGGTAGCCATTACGCTGTCTCCTGTGGTGTTTTGCTGCGTTGCACAATAAGTAGCGATGACCCGGCGTTTGCGCAAGGAGAATTTTGTGCAGTGCAGCATAAACAGGCCGAGAAGGGCGTGGCAGGCTGCCGCAGAGTTTGCTCAGATCCTGCCGGATCGGCTCTATGTCGTTGAATGGCCGCACCTTTCGTGACGCGATACAGGTCATGGTGAGCCTCGTTGCACCGCCGGACGAGCCCACATGACCGCCTTCGTCCTCGTCGTCTTTACAACCGTCTATCTCGGCATGGCCGCCGGCCGGCTGCCCGGCCTCGTGGTGGATCGCACCGGCGTGGCCGTGCTCGGCGCCATCGCCCTCGTGCTCGCCGGGGCGATGGACGGACCCGCCGTGCTGGCGGCCATCGATTTTCCCACCCTCGTCGTCCTCTTCGGCCTCATGGTCCTCTCGGCCCAGTTCGCGGCCTGCGGCTTCTATGGCTGGTGCGCCGCCAGGCTCGCCGCCGTGCCGGTCTCGCCGCATCTGCTCCTGGCGCTGGTGACCGCCGTCGGCGGCGGGCTCTCGGCCGTGCTCGCCAACGATGTCGTGGTCTTCGCCATGACGCCCATGCTGGTCATCGGGCTGACCCGCGGCGGCCTCGATGCCAGGCCCTATGTCCTGGCCCTGGCCGCCGCCGCCAATGCGGGCTCGGCCGCGACCGTGATCGGCAACCCGCAGAACATTCTGATCGCGAGCGTGGGCTCGCTCGATTTCTGGGCCTTCACCGCCGTCTGCGCGCCCCCGGCGCTGGCCTCGCTCGTCGTCGTCTACGGCGTCGTCGCCCTCGTCTGGCGCGGCCGCCTGAGGCTCGGCGAGCGGATCCCGCATCTCGCGGCCCATATTGCGGTAGAGACGCTGGCGTTGGACCGTGCCGGCATCGCCAAGGCCGCGGCCGCGACCGGGGCGCTCCTGGCATTCTTCGCCACAGCCCTGCCGCATACCGAAGGGGTGCTGATCGTCGCAGGATCGCTGTTGATCAGCCGAAGACTGGCCACCCGCCGGCTGCTCGGCCTCGTCGACTGGCACCTCCTCGTTCTCTTCGCCGGGCTCTTCGTCGTCACCGCCGCGCTGACCGCGACCGGCTTGCCGGCGCTTTGGCTCGATCGCCTGGCGGCGGCGGGCTGGCATCCGGCCGCCCTCGAGGTGATGGCGCCGCTCGTCGTCATCGGGTCGAACAGCATCGGCAACGTGCCGCTGGTCGTCCTTTTGCTCGGCATCGTGCCCGACTTGTCGCCCGAGACCCTCTACGCCCTGGCGCTCCTCTCGACCTTGGCCGGCAATCTCCTCTTGACCGGCAGCCTCGCCAATATCATCGCTGTCGAGCGGGCGGCCGAGGTCGGGCTGAAGATCGGCCTCGTCGAGCACGCACGGATCGGCGTGCCGATCACCGTCTTGTCTCTCGGCCTCGCCCTTCTCTGGCTGGGTTTCGGATCAGGGTAGAAGATGACGTATGGCCTCGGGATACTGCTCGACGACGGGCTCGTGATGGCGGCCGACACCCGGATCAATGCCGGGGTCGATCACATCGCCTGCATGAAGAAGCTGCACCTCTTCGAGCATCCGGGCAGCCACGTCCTGGCCCTGGCCTCGGCCGGCAATCTCGCGACCACCCAGGCCGTCGTGACCCTCTTGAACCAGCGGCTCGGCCATTCGGGCCAGGAGGGCAACCTCTTCGAGTCCTCCACCATGTTCGATGCCGCCCGCATCGTGGGATCCACGCTCCGCGAGGTGTTGGCGCACGACGCCAAGGACGTGGAGCCCTATGGCGACCCGACTGCTACCTTTCTCTTCGGTGGGCAGATCGCCGAGGGCAGGCAGGAGTTGATGATGATCCACGCCGCCGGCAACTTCATCGCCGCCGATGGCGACACCCCCTATCTGCAGATCGGCGAGAGCAAGTACGGCAAGCCGATCCTCGATCGCACCATGCGCCGCGACCTGCCGCTGCCCGAAGCTGTCAAGATCGCGCTGCTCTCGTTCGACGCCACCATCCGCTCGAATATCGGCGTGGCCCTACCCATCGACTTCTTCATCAAGCGCGCGGACCTGCTGCAGCCGGTCGACCTCCGGCGGGTTCCCGCCGACGACGGCTACTTCAAGGCGGTGCGCGACGGCTACGCCAAGGCCATCGGCAAGGCCCTCGAGGGGCTGCCGCTGCCGGAATGGTTCGAGAAGGGCGACACCCGAGGGCCGTAGCCCGGCGGGCGATCCCTGCGGGCGCCACGCGTGCCCCGGCCGCGGCGCGGCGTCGATTCAGCGAAAGCCGACCAGCCGGTACGCCTCCTCGACGATCGGCCGGGCGATCGCCTCGGCCCGTGCCGCGCCATCGGCCAGGACGGCGTCGATGTGGTCCGGATTGGCCAATAGTCCGCGCATCTCGGCGTTGATCGGGCTGAGCTTCTCCACACAGAGCTCGGCCAGATGTTCCTTGAAGCTGGCGAACGTCGCCTCGGCATACTCGGCCGCCACGTCCGCCCGCTCGCGATCGGCGAGTGCTGCATAGATCGACAAGAGGTTGCTCGCCTCGGGCCGCGCCTCGGGCTCGTATGAGATGCCGAGGATGCTGTCGGACTTGGCTTTTCTGATCTTGCTCGCGATCGTCTCGGCGTCGTCGGTAAGGTTGATCCGGCTCATGTCCGAGGGATCGGACTTCGACATCTTCTTGGTGCCGTCGCGGAGCGACATGACGCGCGCGGCCTCGGCCTGGATCATCGGCTCCGGCAAGGGGAAGAAGTCCTCGGCGAAGCGGCGGTTGAAGCTCGCCGCGATGTCGCGGGAGAGCTCGAGATGCTGCTTTTGGTCCTCGCCCACCGGCACGTGGGTCGCCCGGTAGGCGAGGATGTCCGCCGCCTGCAGCACCGGGTAGACGAAGAGCCCGACCGGCGCGTTCTCCTTGTGCTTGCCGGCCTTTTCCTTGAACTGGGTCATCCGATTGAGCCAGCCGAGGGGCGTGACGCAATTGAGCACCCAGGCGAGCCGGCTGTGCGCCTCGACCCGGCTCTGGACGAAGAGGATCGAACGGGCGGGATCGATCCCCGATGCGATCAGGGCCGCCGCCACCTCGCGCGTATTCCGGCGCATCTCGGCCGCGTCGTGCACGGTCGTGAGCGCGTGCTGGTCGACGATGCAATAGATGCACTCGTAGCTGTCCTGCAGCCGCACCCAGTTCCGGATGGCGCCCAGGTAATTGCCGAGCTGGATGCCGTGGGTCGGCTGGATGCCGGAGAAGATGCGGCCCTGCATGGGTTCCTGCCAGTTGGGGAAGTGATGAAAAACCAGCGCGTTGGAGCCACGCGCCGGTGTCGATGTCAAGCGCTCGGCTCGGCCGGGCGGCTGCGGCGCGAGAGCTGGCGCTTGAGGTCGGCCGCGTCGGCGGCACCCGTGAGGAGGGCCGACACCGCATAGACGAACCCGCCGAGGCCGATGGTGAGGCCGAGGTTGATCGCGGGGGGCAGATCCGCCAGCAGCCGATCGGCCACGAAGAGCGTGATCGCCATCACCACCGTCGCGAGCACGATCCGCGGCAGGGTGCGCCGCAGCTTCGTATCCATCCGCAAGAAGCCGCGGCGGTGCAGGATCAGCGCCAGGAAGGTCACGTTGAGCGCATTCGCGAGCGCGGTCGCGAGCGCTATGCCGACATGCGCAAGGGGCCCGATCAGGAGCAGGATCAAGCCGACATTGGCGAGCAGGCAGACGGCTGCGACCTTGACCGGGGTGGCGGTGTCCTCGCGCGCGAAGAAGGCCGGCACCAGCACCTTGATCAGCACATAGGCCGGCAGGCCCAGCGAGAACGCCATCAGCGCCGCCGCGGTAGCGGCCGTGTCCTCGGGGCCGAAGGCACCGCGTTCGAAGAGGACCCGGATAATGGGCTCGGCCAGCACGACCAGTGCGGCTGCCGCGGGCAGGGTCAAGAGAAGCCCCATCTCGATGGCCCGGTTCTGGGTGTGGCTCGCAGCACCGTCCTGACCGGCGCGCAATTGCCGGGCCAACATCGGCAGGATCACCGTGCCGATGGCGATCCCGATGATGCCCAAGGGCAGCTGGTTCAGCCGATCGGCGTAGAAGAGATAGGAGACCGCACCCACCGGCAGCATCGAGGCGAAGAGCGTGTCGATGACCAGGTTGATCTGGTAGACGCCCGAGCCGATCGCACCGGGGACCATCAGCTTGAACAGCCGCTTCAGCCTGGGCGTGACCCTCGGCCAGCGGAGTCGGAGCCCCATGCCGTTGCGTTTGGCCGCGACCGCCACCCACCCCAGCTGCAGGATGCCGGCGGCGAAGACCCCCCAGGCCAGGGCATGCGCCGGGGTGGCGGGGTGCAGGCTCGCCAAGAGAAGGGCGGTGATCAGGACGAGATTGAGGATAATGGGCGCGAAGGCCGCGGCCGCGAACCGGCCGATCGAGTTCAAGACACCGCTGAAGAGGGCCGCCAGCGAGATGAACATCAGATAAGGGAAGGTGATGCGGCTGAGCTCGACCGCGAGGCCGTAGCGGTCGCCATCGGCTTCGAAGCCGGGGGCCAGAGCCCTGACCAGCCAGGGCATGGCGAGCTGGGCCAGCAGCACCACGACCAGCAGCACCGTGGTCATGACGGCCAAGGCCTCCTCGGCGAAGCGCCTGGCCGCCTCGTCCCCCTCGCCCTCGTGAGTGCGCGCGAAAAGCGGCACGAAGGCAGCGTTGAAGGCCCCTTCGGCGAAGAGGCGCCGCAAGAGATTGGCGAGCTTGAAGCTGACGAAGAACGCGTCGGCCGCGGCCCCGGCCCCCAGGATCGCCGCGATCATGAGGTCGCGGATGAAGCCCAGGATCCGCGAGATCCCGGTCAACCCGCCCACGGTCAAGGCCGATTTGACGATGCTCAAGTTCGGCTCACGGCACTGCTGTCATCGGGCGACCGGTGTCGGCTGGTCGACCAGGGCCGCCTTCAGCTCTTTCTCCAGGCGCTCGATCTTGGCCCGGCTCGTGACCTTCATGCCGAACACGTCCTTGACGTAGAAGACGTCGACCACACGCTCGCCATAGGTGCTGATATGGGCGCTGTGGATGACGAGGCCGCGCTCCTTCAGCGCCTTGGCGACGGCGAAGAGGAGGCCCGGGCGGTCGCGGCCGTTGACCTCGACGACGCTGTGCGTGCGGGATGCCTGGTTGTTGACCAGCACCCGGGGCTCGACCTTGAAGACGTCGGTCCGCGGCGGCAGGATCGAGCGGCGGTTGGCCAGCTCCTTTTCCAGATAGACTTCGCCGGCCAGCACCCGGCGCAGGTTCTTCTCGATCCTGGCGAACCGGCTCGGATCGTCGACCGCGGCCAGCCGCTCGGCGTCCTGGACCCCGAACGTATCCAGGGCCATGCCGTCGGCGGTCGTGAAGATGTGGGCGTCGACGATGCTCACCCCGGCCAAGGCCAAGGCGCCCGCCACCTTCATGAAGAGGCCCGGGTGGTCGGCGGCATAGACGGTGATCTCGGTGCGGGCGCGAAACTGGTCGACATGGTAGTCGACGGCGATGGGCGCCTGCTCGGCCCGGGCGCGGGCGACGAGCCTGGCGTGGCGGATGTGGGCCGCGAGCGGGATGCCCAGCCAGTAGCGGGGATCGTGCAGCTCGAGCCACTCCTCGATTTCGGCGGCGCTCCAGCCGAGCGCGCTTTCGGTCAAGGCGTCGGCCAGGGCCTGCTTGCCGCCGGCGATCCGCTCCTGCCGCCGGCCCCTGAGATCGCCCGAGGCCATCGCCGCCTCGGCCTCGTGGTAGAGCTCGCGCAAGAGCTGGCCCTTCCAGCCGTTCCAGACGTTGGGGCCGACCGCACGGATGTCGGCCACCGTCAGGACCAGAAGCAGCCGCAAGCGTTCCGGCGATTGGACGATGGCGACGAAGTCGGCGAGCGTCTTGGGGTCCTCGGTATCGCGCTTGAAGGCGAAATTGCTCATCACGAGGTGGTGGCGGACCAGCCAGGCCACGGTCTCGGTCGCGGCATCACCGAGGCCGAAGCGAGGGCCGAGCTGAAGCGCGATTGCGGCGCCGATCTCGCTGTGATCGCCGCCGCGGCCCTTGCCGATATCGTGGAGGAAGGCCGCGACGAAGAGTTCGGTCCGCGACGTCACCTGCGGCATCACCTTGGTCGAGAGCGGCAACTCGGTCCCCAGCGTGCCCTCCTCGATCCGATGCAGGTTGTCGATCACCCGAAGGGTGTGCTCGTCGACCGTGTAGACGTGGTAGAGATTGTGCTGCATCAGCGCCACCACCCGGCCGAAGTCGGGCACGAAGCGGCCCAAAAGGCCGGCCTCGTTCATTCGGGTGAAGGTCAAGGCCGGGTCCTTGCGGCTCGTCAACATCTCCAAGAACAGCCGGTTGGCAGCCGGGTCGTCGCGCAGTTGCGGGTCGATCCGCCGGAGGTTGCGCGAGAGGGCGGAGAGCGCCATCGGGTGGTAGTCGAGTTCTCGCACCTGGGCGATGTGGAAGAATTCGAGCATCGCCAGTGGGCGCTCGGCGAACAGCTGCGGCTCGTCCAAGGCGAGGCGATTGCCCTGGACGACGAAGCCGCCGATCCGCCGTCGGGTCGGGCCGAAGCGGGGCAGCACGAAGCGTGGCTTGCGCTTGAATTGCTCCTCCAGGGCAGCACAGACGAGCCGGGTGACCGACCCCACTTCCTTGGCGACCAGGTAGTAGCGCTTCATGAACCGCTCGACCCCGCTCGAGCGGGGCCGGTCGCGAAAGCCCAGTGCATCGGCCACGCGGGGCTGCAGATCGAAGGTCAGCCGCTCCTCGGCGCGACCGGTGAGGTAATGCAGGTGGCAGCGCACGGTCCAGAGGAAGCGCCTGGCCTTGAGAAAGCTGTCGAGCCCGGAGCGGGTCAGCACGTCGTGGGTGACGAGGTCGTTCCAGCTCTTGGTGTCGTAGATGTGGCGTGTGAGCCAGACCAGTGTCTGCAGGTCGCGCAGGCCGCCCTTGCCCTCCTTGATGTTGGGCTCCAGCAGGTAGCGGCTGTCGCCCATCCGCTGGTGGCGCTCGTTGCGCTCGGCCAGCTTGGCCTCGATGAAGGCACTTTCCTGGCGGTGGCAGATCTCGTTCCTGACCCTGGTCTCGAGTTCGTCCGCGAGCCGCCGCGAGCCCCAGATCGGGCGGGTCTCGAGCAGTGTCGTCTGGATCGTCAGGTCCTGCTTGGCGAGCTTGATGCACTCGTTCAAGGAGCGCGTCGATTGCCCGACCTTGAGGCCCAGGTCCCAGAGCCGATAGAGCAGGAACTCGGCCATCTGCTCGAGATGCGGCGTCGGTTTGTAGGGGTAGAGAAAGAGGATATCGATGTCGGAGTGCGGGGCGAGTTCGCCGCGGCCGTAACCGCCGACCGCGATCAGCGCCAGCTCCTCGCCGCGCGTCGGGTTGCTCAGCCGAAAGAGCCGCCGGGCGGCGAAGTCCAAGGCGCCCGAGAGGATGCCGTCGACCAGCCGGGCCTGGTCGGCCGCCAGCCCGATACCGTCATTGTCCGCCGAGAAGCGCCGCTTCAGGGAGCTGCGCCCCTCGTCGAGGGCGTAACGCATCCGCTCGAGCACGGCAGCGGCCGCCCCACCGTTCGCCGGCTCGCCGTCCAGGGGCGCTGCGATGGCCGCCCGGCTCAGCGTGAGCTCGAGGCTCGAGCCCGCCGGCAGCGGCGCCTCGAGCAGGTTCATGGGGGCGGTGGCATCCGTCATCGAAGCGGCATCTCGTCGAGCAAATCCCCTGTCCTCACCTGTCTGTTACGGCAAAACAGGGCGATCTGCGGCTGAAGGTCTCGCCGATTTGTCTGGACGGGTTTACACTGAACAGCATCTATAGTCCGGAGTGGTGAAGATTCCGTGGACGGGGTCGGCGCTCGGATCATCGAAGTGATGGGCGCGGCTGGCAAGCGGTGGAATGAGAGGGGGAGGTCCTGGGGTGGAGGCGCTGACGATGGGTGGCTATGGCGGCTACGTCTGGAGCGCCTTCGGCTTCACCTTGATCTCGATGGGCGGTCTCCTGTGGCTGAGCTGGCGGGCGCAAGCCCGGCGGACGGAAGAGCTGAAGGCGCTGCGCAGCACGGTCCGAGGCGGCGGCGAGGGAACGCCTGAGCGGCGGCCGCGACGACTGGTTGCGACGAAACCCGACCAGACACCCGATAGCGACGGTCTCGCCACGCCACGCTCGACTTCTGGAACATAGTGCCAAGATGCGGTTCAGGAAACGTCAACGTCTCGTCGTCATCGGCCTCGCCACGCTCCTCTTGGGTGGGGCGGCGGCCTTGATCCTGACGGCGCTCGAGGACACCATCGCCTTTTTCATCTCGCCGACCGAGGTGGCTGCCGGCGAGCTTCAGCCCGGGCGCAATTTCCGGGTCGGCGGGCTCGTCGTCGACGGCAGCATCGAGCGCCTGTCCGACGGCACCGTCCGCTTCGCGCTGACCGACACCGCGCACGAGGTGCCCGTCGTCTACGCCGGCATCCTCCCCGACCTGTTCCGCGAGGGCCAGGGCATCGTGGCTCAGGGCACGCTGGACGACGGCATGGTCTTTCGGGCGTCGGAAATCCTCGCCAAGCACGACGAAAACTACATGCCCAAGGAAGTCGCCGACGCGCTGAAGCAGGCGGGCTATTGGCAGCACGACGGGGAAGAGCCGGCAGGAGAGACCCAGTGATCAACGGAGAGGGCAAGTGATCGTCGAACTCGGCCATTTCGCGCTGGTGGTGGCCCTGGGCCTCGCCATCGTCCAGAGCACGCTGCCGATGCTCGGCGCCCAGCGCCACGACCTGACCCTCATGCGTCTCGCCAACACCACCGCTTTGGCGCAATTCGGCTGCGTCACGATCGCCTTCGCCGCCCTCACCTGGGCTTACGTCAGCTCGGACTTCTCCGTCGTCAACGTCTACCAGAACAGCCACGATGCCAAGCCGCTGATCTACAAGATCAGCGGCGTTTGGGGGAACCACGAGGGTTCGCTCGTGCTCTGGGTCTGGATCCTTGCCCTCTGCGGTGCTGCCGTCGCCTGGTGGGGCCGCAATCTGCCCCTGCCCTTCAAGGCCAGAAGCCTCGCGGTTCAGGGCCTGATCGGTGTGGCCTTCCTCCTCTTTCTCCTCTTGACCTCCAACCCCTTCGAGCGCCTCGATCCGGCGCCGCTCGAGGGCCAGGGCCTCAACCCGATCCTCCAGGACCCGGGTTTGGCCTTCCATCCGCCGATGCTCTATCTCGGCTATGTCGGCCTCTCGGTCACCTTCGCGTTCGCGATGGCCGCTCTGATCGAGGGTCGGGTGGACGCCTCCTGGGCCCGCTGGGTGCGGCCCTGGACCCTGGCCGCCTGGGTGGCGCTCACCGCCGGCATCGCCTTGGGCTCCTGGTGGGCCTACTACACGCTCGGCTGGGGCGGCTGGTGGTTTTGGGACCCGGTGGAGAACGCCTCGTTCATGCCCTGGCTCGCGGCCACGGCCCTGCTCCATTCGGCCATTGTCGTGGAAAAGCGCGACACGCTGAAGGCCTGGACGATCCTCCTTGCCATCGTCGCCTTCTCCCTCTCGCTGCTCGGCACCTTCCTCGTGCGCTCCGGCGTCCTGACCTCTGTCCACGCCTTCGCCGTGGACCCCGACCGCGGCAGCTTCATCCTCTATATGCTGATCCTGGCCATCGGCGGGGCCTTGGCGCTTTTTGCCTGGCGGGCGCCCCTGATGCAGCCGGGCGGTGCTTTCGCGCCGGTGAGCCGCGAGGGCGGCCTCTTGCTCAACAACCTCCTCTTGGCGACGGCCACCGCCACGGTGCTGCTCGGCACGCTCTATCCCCTCGCCCTCGAGGTCGTCGGCGGCGGCAAGATTTCGGTGGGCCCGCCTTTCTACAATGCCACCTTCGTGCCGCTGATGCTGCCGCTCCTGATCGCCGTGCCCATCGGTGCCATGCTCGCCTGGAAACGCGGCAGCGTGGTTGCAGCGCTCGGTCGGCTGAAGGTCGCCATGGCCGCCACGCTGATCACCGCCATTCTCACCTTCACCCTGCTCGACGCGGCGTCCCTCGGTGCCGCCTTCGGCTTCGCGCTCGCCGCCTGGCTCGTCTTCGGTGCGCTGGATGACCTGCGCGCCAAGATCGGCCTCTTCCAGCTGCCGTTGCCGCGCGCCTGGCAGCGCCTGAAAGGCCTGCCGGCCTCGGCATTTGCCGTCTCGATCGCGCATGCCGGGCTGGGTGTCATGATCACCGGCATGATCGCGACCAGCGTGCTGCAGTCCGAGCGCATCCTCGCCATGCAACCGGGTGACACCACCACCATCGGCTCTTACGACGTCCGTCTCGCCAGCGTCGGCGAGGTCGAGGGGCCGAACTGGATCGCCGTGCGCGCGGTCTTCGAGACGACCCGCAATGGCAGCCCTGTCGCCGACATCGTCTCGGAAAAACGCTTCTACCCGGTCGAAGGGCAATCCACGACCCAGGTCGGCCTCGACACCAGCTTCTGGCGTGACCTCTACTTCGTCCTCGGCGACCAGACCCCGGAAGGCGCCTGGGCCGTCCGTCTCTACGTCAACCCCTTGGCCGCCTGGCTCTGGTGGGGCGTCGGCATCATGTCGTTCGGCGGTCTGGTCTCGCTCTTCGACCGGAGGCTCCGGGTCGGTGCCCCCACCACCGCGACCGCCCATCGCGGCGGCAGCGCCGAACCCGAGCCGGACGGGCCCGGTGCGCGAGCGAGCGCCTGACGGGTCAGCAATCGGAGCATCATGCGGCGTCTTCTCTTCATTGTCCCGGCGGTCGTCTTTCTGGTGATCGCCACCTTCCTCGCGATCGGGCTGACCCGCGATCCCTCCGAGCTGCCCTCCGCACTACTCGACCGCCCGGCCCCGGATTTCGACCTGCCGCCGCTTCCCGGCCGCGACGAGCACGGCTTCAGCCGCGACGACCTCGGTGGCGAGCCTGTGCTGGTCAACGTCTTCGCCTCCTGGTGCGTGCCGTGTCGGGTCGAGCACCCGCTGATCAACCGACTGGCCGAGACCGGCATCGTCGTCCACGGTCTCAACCACAAGGATCAGGCAGCGAACGCCCAGGCGTGGCTCGACGAACTCGGCGACAATTTCACCCGTGTGGGCCACGACCTCGACGGCCGCGCCGGTATCGAATGGGGAGTCTACGGTGTGCCGGAGACCTATATCGTCGATGCCGACGGCACCATCGTCCACCGCCATGTCGGGCCGCTGCGGCCGGAGGACGTCGAGCGGGAAATCCGACCGATCCTCGAAAGCCTGAAGAGATGACCCGTTTTTTTCTGGTATTGGCCCTCGCCTGGCTGGTGATGCTGCCGCCTACCGCCGATGCGGCTTTGCGGCCGGACGAGCTGCTCGAGGATCCCGAGTTGGAAGCGCGGGCGCGGGCGTTGGGCAAAGAGCTGCGCTGCGTCGTCTGCCAGAACCAGTCGATCGACGACAGCAACGCCGATCTCGCCCAGGACTTCCGCCGCATCGTCCGCGAGCGCGTGCTCGCCGGCCAAACGGACGACGAGATCCTGCGCTTCATGGTCGACCGCTACGGCGAGTTCGTCCTCCTGAAGCCACCGGTCATCGCCGGCACCATCATCCTCTGGGGCGGCCCTTTCGCCGTCCTCCTGCTCGGTGCCGGGATCGCCGTCATGACCGCCAGGCGCAAGCGCGAAGGCGGCGAAGCGGCCGACCTCACGCCCGAGGAACGCCGCCGCCTGGGCGAGCTGCTCGGCAATGACGCAGTGCGTGCCGGGGCGACGGAGGGGCGCAAATGAGCTTCTCGACCCTCCTGGTCATCCTCGTCCCGCTGGCCATCGCCATCGCCGCCCTGGCCTTGCCGCTGATGGGCCGGCGCTCGGTCGACGGTGCCGCCGACAGCACCATCGCCATCCTCAAGGACCAGCTCGCCGAGCTCGAGCGCGACCAGAACCGCGGTCTGATCGCAGCCCCCGAGGCCAAAGCCGCCAGATTGGAGGTCGAGCGCCGGATTCTCAAGGCCGCGGGCCGCACCGGCCCACAGACCTTCGAGTCCACGGGCCTCGGCCGGGCACTCGTCATGCTCGCCATCGTCGCCCTGCCGGCGGGCTCGGCCGCCCTCTACGCGCAGCTCGGCGCGCCAGCGCTGCCCGACCGGCCGCTGGCGTCGCGGGAGATGGAGCGCACGCCAACCGAAGTCCCGGCCGAAGTCGCGGCCATGGTGGCCAATCTCGAGGCCCGGCTCGCGGCCGAACCGGACGACGTTCAGGGCTGGCTGATGCTCGGCCGCAGCAAACTCACGCTGAACCGCGAGGGCGAAGCGATCGACGCCTATCGGCAGGCGCTGGCCAGGGCCCCAGACGAGATCGAAGCCATCACCGGGCTTGCCGACGCCCTCTTGCAGCGCTCGATGGGCGTGGTCACGCCCGAGGTCCGCCAGCTCATGTTCCGCCTGGCCGAGCTCGAGCCCGATGACCCGCGCCCGCTCTACTTCGCCGGCCTCGCCGACGCCCAGGCCGGCGACTACAACGGCGCCCTCGAGCGCTGGCGCGTGCTGCTGGAGAACACCCCGGCCGATGCCCCCTGGCGCGCGCAGATCGAGCCCTCGATCGTCCAGGCCGCCACCCAGCTCGGCATCGACCCGGCCCCCATCCTGTCGCTGGCCGCCCCACCCTCACCGGAAGAAGAGCGCGCCCGCCAGCTTGCCGAACTCAGCCCCGAGGAGCGCTCGGCGCAGATCCGCGGCATGGTCCAAGGCCTCGCCGACCGCTTGGCGAGCGAGGGCGGCGGTGCGGAGGACTGGCAGCGCCTCGGCCGCTCCTACCTCGTCATGGGCGACCGCGAAGGCGCCGTTCGGGCCTTTCGCGAGGCCCTCGTCCAGGAACCCGACGATGCGGCCTTGAACAAGGACCTGGCGACCGCCCTCCTCGAGGCACCCAGCGACCCCCGAGGCCTCCCCGGCATCCCGGACGAAGCCCTGCCCCACCTGGAAAGAGCCCTGGCGCAAACCCCCGAAGACCCCGAGCTCCACTGGTATCTCGGCATCCGTGCACTGGCCGACGGCAACCCAGCGGAAACAAAACAGCACTGGCAACAAGTCCTCACCCGGCTCGACCCCACCACCCCCGAGCACGCGATGGTGCAAAGCCGGCTGGATATGCTGACCGTCAACTGACCGGGTAGACGAAAGCAAGGATGTGGGGAGGATGATCCTCCCCACGCCCCACCGATCTTATGGCCGAGCTGTCGAGCACCATCAGCCCGGCAGGCCGTGCGGGTCGCAGCCGATGATCGCCAGGGCACTGCGCCTGCCCAGGCGCTCTCCCGCCATGGCACGCACCGGACCACCGAGCCCTCCAGAACCTGTCGACGCCCAAACCACACCGGCGCAAAGGACCGGATGGGCGCGGGAAGGCGTGCCTTCCCGCCGGCTTCTCTTTTGCCCCGCTGGCTTCGAGGACCCCGATCGCCCGGGTCGCGGCAGGCCGGGCCGATGCGGGTCAGCTGCGCGCGCCTCGCGGGCCGGTGACGGGCAGCTCGTGCTCCGTCAGGAAGACGCCGTCAGCGGCCTCCGGCAAGGAACGGCTGCCGTCCAGGCGGCGGGGATGCTCCCCGAGGTAGTGCGCTTCGTCCGCAGCCTTCGTCGTGGCATCCGCGGGCAGCTGGATGGCCGGGCGGGCGCCGCGAATGGACCCGCGGCTGCGCGGTGCGGCATCGAGTGTCCCGACCGCCGGGACCGAGACCTGCCGTGACGTGTCGTCGCCGAGGCCGAGTCCCGGGCCGATCAGGAGGCCGAAGGCGGCAACGGGAAGAAGGGTGGCGAAAAGCTTGCGTCCGGTCAGCATGATGGGTTTCCTCACTAGGCATTGCTGCTGCTTGCCACCCATTCGAGCGAGCGTGCTACGTCCGGATGACCACCCGACCATGCGCGTTCCCGACCAAGCATTCTGTAAACGAGGTTACACAAGCCCAGAAAAGTGCCGGCGGCGGCACTGTCACTCGTCTTCGGTCGCGGCCAACGCTTCGAGCGCGTCCTTGTTCAGGATACGGATGGCGCCGCGCGAGAGCTTCACCCAGCCCTGGTCGCGCCAGACCGCGAGCGCGCGGGCCACCGATTCGCGCGTGGCACCGGCGAAGTCGGCGAGATCGGTCTGCGAGACCGGGATGCGGCCGTCGGCGGCGCCGAGCTTCTCGGCGAGATGCAGGAGCCGCCTTGCCAGTCGGGTCGGCAGCGGCAGAAACCAGCGATCCTCGAGCTTCTCGCTGATTAGCCGCAGCCGCTCGCAGAGCAGGTCGATGAATTGGAGTGCCAAGTCGGGGTCGGTGTGGATCGCGGCCAAGAGGTCGGCGCGGCGCACGGCCCGCAACCTCGCCTGTCCGATCGCCGTCGCACTCGCCGTCCGCCGGCCGGCAAAGAGCCCGATCTCGCCGAAGATCTCGCCTTCTGTCATGATCTCCAGCCCGAGCTTGCGCCCGCCGGCCGAGAGCACGCTGATCTCGATCTCGCCCTCGTCCAGGATGTAGAGGGCATCCGCCGCATCGTCCTGGCTGAACAGCACCGTGCCGGGCTCGAGGGTGACGGGTACCGCCGCGCGCTCGATCGCCGCCCGCAAGGCGGGGGTAGCCTCGGAAATGATCGAGGGTCGCGGCTCCGCGCGCATGACTGCCATGTTGTCCCTTCGTGCCTCTGCCACTGGTTAGAGCCGGCTCGTCACCCGAGCCAAGGGCTTTTTGACCCAGACCACCGCCGGGCTGGTCGCAGCCGGCGCCGGATAGCCCCCGACCAGCAGCCGGAACGGCTTCTCGGATGCCGGGCGGCCGGCGGATCCGGTCGAGGAATCGCATGGGCGAGAGCGTCTGGGTGAGGGCCGCGAGCACGGTGGCGATGCAACGGCGCGATCAGGAGCCCGGCGGCGATGCCAACCGATTCCGTGACGCCGTAGTGCTCGATGCCAGGGCCGCTGCTTGGCAGCCGAGGGCCCGAAGCCACGGTCGCGAGAGCCGCCTCCATCACCTCGACCGGCGCCGGATCGGGGGCGAAATCGCGCATCGTCCGCCGCGTCGAGAGCTCGCCCGCCATGGTTCGGGCGCGGCCCACCAGCTCGGCGCCGTGCCGATGCGGGTAGCCCTCCAGCGGCAGCATGGTGGGCGCGCTCACCAACGTCAGCCGGCGACCAGCCCGTGCTCGACCGCGAGCCGTTTCAAGTAGGTCATGCCGGGATCGAGCACCTCCTCGGGGCTGTTGGCGACCGGCCGCCAGACCGAGAGCGCCTCGGCGAGTGCCGGCGGCATGTTGATGAAGGCCTCGCCTACCAAATCGCCCTGGAAACCGGTCGCAGCCAAGGCCCGGATGGTCGCCTCGAAATCCACCGTGCCGGTCCCGGGCACGCCCCGGTCACTCTCGGAGAGATGGATGTACTTCAGGTACTTGCCGGCCTTCTCGATGCCGCTTTTGAAGCCCTTCTCCTCGATGTTCATGTGGTAGGTGTCGAGATGGATCATCAGCGCCGGCTCGCCGATCCGCTCGATCAGGGCCACGGTCTGCTCGGCGGTGTTGAGGAGATGCGTCTCGTAGCGGTTGCAGGGCTCGAGCCCGAGCGTCATGCCGAGTTCGCCCGCGCGCTTCGCCACCGGCCGGAGCGCTTGGGCGATCGCGGCGTATTCCGCCTCGGTCGGGCTCGTGCCCGTGGTGTAGCCCAAGGTCGAATAGGTCACCCCGGTGAGCGTGTTCGAGCCGAGCGCGTGCGCCACGTCGAGTGCTTGCTGGAGAAACGCCGTCGCCTTCTCGGGGTGTAGCGACGCGCCCACCCCGGCGGGCAGGCCGAGCGAGCAGGTCGGTGCCACGCCGTGCAGCTCGAACAGGGCCCGGCTGTGCGCCGCATCGACGGCCTCGGGGTTCAAAAGCGCGATCTCGATGACGTCGAGCCCGTGCCGGGCCGCGGTCGGCACCACGCGCTCGGCCGCCTCCTTCGTCCAGGCGGCCGTCCAAAGACTGCTGTGCATGCCGAAACGAACCCCAGCCATTCCTGCGTCTCCCTTGCTGATTTCTGGCTCGCATTCTAGCGGCCGCTCGGGTCCAGGTCGACAAGGCCGGGCTCGCGACGCCGGTGGCGGGTCTTCTTGATCGGGCACGCACCGCTTCTCGAGCCTCTGGACTTGGCCGATGACATGGCAGAGATAAACTGCCTGCAGAGTTTGCGGGCCGAGCTCGTGCACTCGGCCGAAGGGCCATCGAATCTCGTTCCCTGGCTAGGCTCGCCGTGGCATCCAATAGCTACCCCGTCGCAATACCGAAGCCCGACGCCGAGGCCCGATTTCGACCGACGATGCCGACTGACGATCCCGGGCGGCGATCCGGTACAGCGACCAAGAGGAGGCCGTCCCTTGATCACCACCGCCTACGCGCAGACCATGGCCGCCTATAATCGCTGGCAGAACGAGACCGTCATCGCAGCCGCCGACCAGCTCGACGATGCGGCGCGCCGAGCGGATCAGGGCCTTTTTTTCGGCTCGATCGCGGGCACGCTCAACCACCTGCTCTGGGCCGACCGGCTCTGGCTGCACCGCTTCGCCGGCAGCTCCCGGCCGGAAGCGGCGAGCATCGCCCAGTCGACCAGTCTCTACGACGACTGGGCTACCCTGACTGCCGAGCGCCGCTGCACCGACCAGGCCATCCTCGACTGGGTGCAGGCCCTGGAGCAGAGCTGGCTCGAGGGCGATCTCACCTGGTACTCGGGCTCGGCCGGCTGCGACATCACCCGCCCCCGCACGCTCTTGGTGACCCATTTCTTCAACCACCAGACCCACCATCGCGGCCAGGTCCACGCCGCCCTGACCAGGGCCGGCCTCGGAACGGCACCGACCGATCTTCCGTTCATGCCGTCTCTCGATCGAGGCCCCCTCGCGGCCTAGGCCAATCGGCTGCTAGAGGTCGAAGCCGGCACCGAAGCCGAAAGTGATGCGGTTGCCGAAGATATCGAGGCCGTAGGTGCCGGGATAATCGTCGGGAAACAGACGGCCGATCAGGCGCCAGATCAGACGTCGGGGGTCGCCGCCGGGCTCGGCGCCGGCCAGCGCCACGGCCCGCTCGCCGTCACAGAACGCGGCCTTGACGAGGCCGCGACGAAAGTCGCTGCCCGCTGCCGCCGGATCGTCGCACAAGGGCTCGGCGCCGCCGCTGAAATCGAGAACCAGGCGACGTTCGGCCTCGCCCGTTGCCGTGGCCTGCAGTGCCAGCCCACGCACGCCGCGCTCGACCGCCCGCAGGATTTCGGGCTCTGCAAGCGGCGCCTCGCCACGCCAGGTGACCAGGACGGGCCCGGCGGCTGCAGCCTCGACCAAGAGCTGGCGGGCCTCGGACGGGTTGGAGGCGGGATCGAGCACCACCTCGGGGCCGGTGGCGCAGGCACCGAGTAGCAGCATGGCCGAGAGCGGGACGGCAAAACGACGAGGCGAGCGGCGCATGAACAGCACTATCCCGGACCATTGACGCAATGGTCGAACCTAGAGAGCCGACGGCGGCTTGGCCATAGCCGGTATCGACCGTGCCGGCGGCTGCCCGAGCATCGGCCTCGCGCCTCGCAATGCGGTGATGACCCGAAAACAATCAGAAAAGGCTGCAGCGTTAACCGATCTTTCAGCAATGGCTGCCATCATCGGGAAGTGACGTCGGTCTTTGGACCGTTCGTTCGCCCCTTGCCGGCCAAGACCCGCCGCGGCGCGGTGGCGGCCGGCAGCATTGCCGATGGTGAGGTCGCATGTCTCTGCAACTTGGTCGAAGCCCCCTCTTCGCACGCTTCTCGCTGCTGCTCTTGATGGGTGTCGCCGGCTGCACCGGGAGCCCGGCAGAGGGCCCCCTGCTCGCCGCGCGCGGCGATGGCGACACGGCGGCGGAAGGCGCGGCCGAACGTGGCGTCGACCAATGGGTCCGCATGGGGCAGCGAAGCCTGGCCGGCGGCGACCCGTCGACGGCGATCGGCCTGCTGGAGCAGGCGTTGGCGAGAGACGCCAACAATCGGCAAGCAGCGCTGTTGTTGGGCTACGCCCATCTGGCGGTCGGCGCGCCCCAGGACGCCGGCAACGCTTTCGGCCGCATCTTGCGGCAGAGCCCGGGTGATCGCGACGCCGGCGTCGGCTACGCCAAGGCGATGATCGCGATCGGCCGCAGCGAGGCGGCGCTCGAGCACTTGCAGCCGCTGGTTCGACAGCGACCGGACGATGTCGAGGCACTCAATCTGACCGGCGTCGCCTTCGACCTGCAGGGCGAGCATCTGCGCGCCGTCGAGGCCTATCGACGGGCCCTCGCCGTCTCCCCCGATGCGGTAGACGTCAAGAGCAATCTCGGCCTCTCGTTCGCCCTCGCCGGCCGCCACGACGAGGCGGTGAGCACGCTTCGTCCCTTGGCCGAAGGTTATGTCTCGTCGGCCCGCAATCGGCAGAACCTGGCGCTTGCCCATGGCCTCGCCGGCCAGCTGGCCGAGGCCGAGCGCTGGAGCCGCATGGATCTGAGCCAGGCCGATGTCGAGAACAATCTCCGCTACTTCCAGGCGGTCCGGGGCATGGCGCCGGGTGCCGTGCGCAGCGCCGCCCTGCAGCCCAGCTTCTCCCAACCGGCAGTGGTACCGGCGCCGGCGCCACCACGCCTCGCCGAGCCGCGGCCAGTGGCCGCGCCGGCGCCGCCACCGGCGACGCGCCTGCCGGCCGCGGTCAGGCCTCGTGCCGGCTTTTCGACGGGCGACGCGGCAGTTGGCGGCATCGGCGTCGACGTGGCGACCGTCGGCGGCTGGTTCGTCGATCTCGGGCCGATGCCCGAGTCGCGCTGGCGAGCGGTGCGCGACGCCCACCCGGCCGAGACCGGCACCCTTTTTCGCCTCGCACCCGGCGACGATGCCGCGGCAGCCTTCATCGTCGGCCCGTTCGACACCGGCGATCAGGCATCGGCCCTTTGCTCCAGCCTGGCGGCGAGCGTCGACAGCTGCACCCCGCTCCGTCTTTGAAAGCTGGCGAAAAAAATGTCGTTACGCGCTCTAAATCATCCTGCCCTTTACCGTTTCCTAAGGATTGAGGCGCAAAATGCTCCTCGATCGATGCAGCAGAAGGAGTACTGCAAATGACCTCTCTCCAGCGTTTCCTCAACGACGAAAGCGGCGCCACCGCCATCGAATACGGCCTCATCGCCGCTCTGGTCGCGGTCGCGATCATTACCGCGGTGACCACCTTGGGCGACCGGATCACCGCGACCTTCGACGAGATCTCCGGCCAGCTCGTCGAGGCCGGCGGGACCGAATAAAGCCTGGCAGCGTCCTCGCTCCATCCGGCCGACGTCACCGCGTCGGCCGGATGGAGCAGGCTTTGCGGTCGGTTCTCGCGGAGGTTGTTCTTGCTCGCTCTCGCCCATCTCACCATTGCCGTCGCGGCCTTGACGCTGGTTGCCGTCGCGGCCCTGCAAGACGTGCGGGAACGGCTCATCGCCAATCGGCTGAGCCTGCTGCTGCTGGGCATCGGCGTGCTGCACCACATGGTGACCGCCGGGAGTATAACCGAGTGGCTGGCGAGCGCCGGTAGCGCCTTCGCAGTTGCCGCCATCGTCTTTCTCGTCGGCTTCGCGCTTTGGCGCCTGGGCAGCCTCGGTGGCGGTGACGTCAAGCTTTTGGTCGCCGCCACTTTTTTCGTCGGCCCGGACGGTGTTCTCGTACTGTTCGCCAGCACGGCTCTGACCGGCGGCGCGCTGGCGCTGGCCTATCTGCTCGTGCCGGCCTTTCTGCCGGTGCTGGCGACCCGCTTCACCGGGCCCGATGCCCCGGCCTCCAGCGGTCACCGGCGATCACTCCCCTACGGCGTCGCGATCGCTGCCGGTCTGGCCTGCGCCGTCGTCCCCTCCTTGCCGGTCCTGATCGGCTGAAGGCTCAATCATGCGGCGCTTCCTCTTTCCACTTATCGCCTTGGTCACGGCGGCCGGTACGGCACTGCTCGTCAATGCGTGGCTCGAGGACCAAAAGCGTGCGGCGCTGGCCGGCGTGCAGCCCGTGACCGTCGTCGCCGAACCGGACTACATCGAGGTGCTGGTCGCGGCAGAGCGGCTGCTGCCCGGCAGCTTCGTCAAGCCGAGTTCGCTGCGCTGGCAGAAATGGCCGGATGTCGAAGTGCCAGCGGGCTACCGGGTGCGTGGCCGAGCCGACGATGCCGAGCTGACGGGCTCGGTCGTCCGCCAGGTTCTGGCCCCGGGCGACCCCGTGGTACCCGAGAATCTGATTCGCCCCGGCGATCGCGGCTTTCTCGCCGCTGTGCTCGATCCGGACATGCGGGCCGTCTCGGTGCCCGTCGACGAGGCATCGAGCAATGCCGGGCTGATCCTCCCGGGTGACCGGGTCGATCTGATCTTGACCCAGTCGGTGAGTACTGGCGCCGGTAGTGCCCGTCGGGTCAGCGAAACCATTCTCGAAAACCTCAGGATCATCGCGATGGGACGCCGCCTACACACCGATCCCGATGACGATCTCGGCAGCAGCGCCGTGCGAACAGCGACGCTGGAGGTGGACCCGGAGGGTGCCGAGGTGGTCGCTCTGGTCACCGAACTCGGCAAGCTGTCGCTCAGCCTGCGGAGCATCGCCGGCGCCAGTGATCCGTCCGCGGAAAGGCCGGCACGCCGACCGGCGACCTGGGACAGTGACATCAGCCGAGTGCTGCAGTCGTCCGGACCATCGGCCACCACGCTCACTGTCATGCGCGGTTCGGCCAGCACGCAACAGGCAGCGACGACGGAGAGCCAGCCATGACGGCCGCGACGCAACGGCGAGGCTGCGCCAGCAGCTGTTCACGAACGGGGCGCCCGCGGCGGATCTTCGGCGCATGGCTCCGCTCGGCCTTGCTTTCGACCCTGCTTTTCGCTCTGCAACCGCTCGTCGAGCCGGCGGCGGCCGAGCCGTCCGTCTCGGCCGCCGGTGCCACGACCGTCCTGGAGGTGCGCCAGGGCCAGATGATCCGCCTCGACCGACCGGCCGCCTCGGTTTTCGTGGCCGATCCAGAAACCGCCGATGTGCAAGCGCATTCCGCGACCCTGGTCTACGTCTTCGGCCGTCGCGCCGGCAAAACCACGATCTTCGCTGTCGATCAGGAAGAGAACCTCTTGTTCAGCAGTTCGATCGAGGTCCGCCATCCGCTTTCCCGCATCGAGGAGTTGATCGCCGGCCTCGGCCTCGGCAATCGGGTCGCGGTCCAGTCCATCGATGGCGGCATCGTCTTGAGCGGCAGCGTCGCCGATCCGGCCACGGCCGAGGATCTTCGCGAGCTGGTCAGCCAATTCGTCGGCGACAACGAAGTCTTGATCAATCGACTTGCGGTCGATGCGCCGACCCAGGTCAATCTGCGTGTCCGAGTCGCCGAGATGTCACGGGAGGTGACGCGGCTCTTCGGCATCCGCTGGGACGGCGCGTTGAGCTTCGGCGACTTCGCCTTGGGCCTCGGCACGGGCCGCCTCCTCGAAGGCGCCGACCGCCTCTTCGGCAGCTATCAGAACAGCAATGTCAGCATTGCCGGCGTCATCGACGCGCTCGAGCGTGAAGGCCTGGTAAGCGTGCTGGCCGAGCCGAACCTGACCGCGCTATCCGGCGAGACGGCGAGCTTCCTCGCCGGTGGCGAGTTTCCGGTACCGGTCGGACGCGACAACAACGAGGTGCAGATCGAGTTCAAGGAATTCGGTGTCAGCCTGTCGTTCACACCGACGGTGATGAGCCGAAATCGGATCAGCCTGCGCGTGCGACCCGAGGTGAGCGACTTGAGCGAGAACGGCTCGATCAAGCTCGGCGATCTCCTCATTCCGGCCCTGGCGACCCGCCGAGCCGAAACCACGGTCGAGCTCGGCAGTGGTCAGAGCTTCGCGATCGGCGGGCTCATCTCGAACAGCACGCGCAGCAACGTCGAAAAGCTGCCGGGCCTCGGCGACCTGCCGATTCTCGGCGCCCTGTTCCGCTCGACGAACTTTCGGCGCTCCGAAAGCGAGCTGGTGATCATCGTCACCCCCTACCTCGTCGCACCGAGGAGCGAGCCCGACCTCGCCTCGCCGGTCGACGGTTTTCGCCCGACGAGCCAGCTCGAGCTGATCCTCGAGGGCAAGCTCGCCGCCAGCACTCCAGCACCGGGTGTGACCGCACGCTCGAGCGGCAACTCGATGCGGCTCGCCGGTCCAGCCGGTTTTGCGATCGATTGAGAGGCAGACCATGGCGAAGACTAGAGGTTCGAGCGTCGTCCAGACGGCGTTGGTCGGGTGCCTGGTGGCACTCACCGGCTGCGCTACGATGCCGCCAACGCTCGCCACCCCGCCAGCGCATGTCGCTCGCGTCGCCGAGCTGGAACTCGTCCACACCGCCTACTTCGACACGGACGACGATACCCTCCGACCGGCTGAA